>MHBG01000082.1 GCA_001804785.1 Lentisphaerae bacterium GWF2_45_14 | reverse complement strand
GTCGCCGTTCGCGCAGGCGCAGCATGTCCCATCCGAGTTGTTCGCGATTGTCGCATTCATGATTCGTGACGTTTTACCTGGACAAGAAAACGTTTCGTAGTCCGGAACAACAATACAGGATCTCGAGGGAAAGTCAACCCCTATAAGCTAATAAATATTAGAATTTATTGAGCTTGTCGCACCAAAATGACTTTTGGCGGCATCATCGCATTACGTCTTGCCAGTTTTTTACCGGACTTTTTTTTCAGCATATGTTGACTTTACATTCCGGTATGGAATTAAGAAAGGTTCTTCCATATTTTTTAGAGATTATGCGCCGGTCGAGGATAACAATTATGCCCCTGTCGTTACTGCTCCTTATCAGGCGGCCGGTTCCCTGCCTGAACCTCAGAACTGCCTCCGGCAGAGAATAATGCATGAATGAGCTGCGGCCCTCGCGTTCAATGCGTTCGGACCTGGCGGTTATGAGGGGGTGGCTTGGTACCGAGAACGGGAGTTTGGTTATTATGACGTTGCTGAGGGCTTCGCCCGGGACATCCACTCCGGTCCAGAAGCTGGTGGTGCCGAAAATTACGGAATTTGTGTCTTCCTTGAACCTGTTAAGCATGGCGCTGCGGGTGAGGTCTTCGCCCTGTACCAGGAGATTGATTCCGAACTCGTCGAAGAAGCCTTGCAATATTTCGGCGCAAGACTTGAGCATCTGGTAGCTGGTGAATAGAACGAATGCCTTGCCGTGGGTCATTTTTATATATTTTTCAATTTCGCTGACGGCAGCGTCGAGATATCCTGTCTCGTTTGGCTCAGGCATGTGCTTTGAAATGTAGATGGCGGCCTGCTCCTTGTAATTGAAGGGAGTATCAAGAATTTTTTCGGGGCCGCCGCGGAAACCGGTACGCTCCTTGAAATATGCGAGATTTTTATTCACAGTCAATGTGGCGCTGGTGAGGATTACAGGGAATTTTCCGGAGAAGAGGTATTTGCCGAGGATTTCGCTGACATTGAGCGGTGCGGCATAAAGCGATATTCTCTGGGTTTCCTTTTCAATCCAGTAGACATGTTCATCCAGGGACATTCCGAGGAACTGGTAAATCCCCTCACAGAAAGCGCGAGCCCTTTCGCTGTGGCTGGCGAGTTCGATTTTAAAGTCCTTGTCGCCCTCGTCGTCTCTGGCGTATTCGTCAATCATTGACGCGAGTTTGTCGAGGTCCTGCGATATTATATCGGGTACGGCTGGCGGCTGGCGGAGGCGGAGTACCGAGTCGTCCTGTTCCAGAAGGATATTATCGAAGAGCGCGAAAAAAGCTCTTGATTTATCGATGAGTCCGGCGACTTTTTTCCTGAGTTCAAGGATTTTTTCACCCTTTCGAACAAGGAGTCCCTTGCCATTTTCAGGATTGTAAAGCCTTGAAAGAAAGTAGTGCATGGATGAACTGGATATGTTAAGCCCCATGTATTCGGCGGCGTTGTCTTCGAGCGTATGGGCCTCGTCAATGATGACGGCGGAATATGCGGGAAGGAGCGTTTCGAGCTTTTCCTCGTTCTGCTTGATTTTAAGGTCTGTGAAAAAGAGAGCGTGATTGGCTATGAGGATATCTGCCTTATCCCATTCCCTTCTGGCCTTCCAGTAGAAGCATTCGCGGAACTGCCCGCATTTGGGGCCAGCGCAGTTTCCGCCTTCGCAGCAGACGCTGCTCCATGCCTGTTGGCTTATTCTGAAGTCCACGCCGGATAAACTGCCGTCGGGGGACTTATCGGCCCATTTTGAAATTCTTTCAATTTCGGAGAGGACGGCTGTGTTGGGGACGAGGTCGAATGCTGCCCCTCCGGACGCGATTGAAAGGCGTCTTTTGCAGGTATAGTTGGAGCGCCCCTTGGCGAGGGCGGCGGCAAAGTCAATTCCGAGCAGTTTTCGAAGTATGGGAATGTCCTTTTCTATCAGCTGCTCCTGGAGGTTTATGGTTTCGGTTGTTATCAGGACGGGGAGCTTCTGCTTCACGGCGAAGAGTATTGACGGCACGAGATAGGCGAAGCTTTTTCCTATTCCGGTCGGGGCTTCCACGCAGAGATTTTCTCCCGATTGAAGGGCATTTGCGACAGCCTCAGCCATCTCCGATTGTTGCTTCCTGAACTCAAACGGACGGCCTCCGTGTTTAACGGCTTCCTTCAGCGGACTTGACGGCGCGAAGAAGGCGGCGGCCTCGGCGCATATGTCCGCCAATGCCTCCTGAATCTCACTGTTTTCTGCGTGCATTATCATAAAAAATGACTGAAAAAGCCTTGTATTTAAAGAAAATATCTGCTAGATTCATCTAATCTAGTATGTTATCGTCAAATATAAATCACAATTCGTAAATTTTTATAAAGGAGTACCCAAATGCGCCTGCGAATGAAACTTGTCTGTGTCATGGCTGCGCTTGTTGCCGCTCTGGCTTTCGTATCTGACGTCAGCGCCCAGGTTGTTGTCCGTAAGATTGCGGATTACAAAAATCCAACATTGCTCTTTAGGGGGATTTCCGGCAATTCCACTATATCAAACCAGATACTTTCCGACCTTAAATACTGCGGCTGGTTCGATGTCCTCCAGGGCGGCGGCAAGGCCGACTACATCATTTCCGGTCAGGCTTCCGGAGCCTCGTTTACATTGAACATACAGGACAGCACCGGAGCAATGAATTTTTCTGTTTCCGACTCCACAAAGAGCAATCTTCCCTGGGTCTGTCACAGGGCCGTTGATAAGGTACTCAACAAGATATTTAACATCAAAGGAATATGTTCAACAAGGATTGCCTTCTGCGTTGAAGTGGCGAGAGGCGTTAAAAATATATATATCTGTGATTTCGACGGAAGGAACTACCGACGCGCTACCGCCGCACCTACCCTCTGCGTCGAACCCGACTGGTTCCCCGACGGCCGCTCTATCGTCTACACCATGTACCGCGGTTCAATGACGGAAATAGTTCAGAAAGACCTATCTACTGACAGAAGCCGTCGACTCGCCTTTTTTCCCGGTCTCAATGCCGGAGGTTCTGTTTCGCCCGACGGACAGAAGCTCGCTATGATTCTCAGCCAGGAAAAGAAGGTCGATCTCTACGTCAAATACCTTTCAGGAGCAGGCGTAAAAATGCTCACAAGCAGCACCTCGGTGGAGGCGTCTCCCTGCTGGTCGCCTGACAGCTCCAGGCTCTGTTTCGTCTCCGATGTCTCCCGTGCACCAAAGCTTTATACCATAAGCTGTTCGGGTGGAAGTTATAAAAAGCTGGACACAATAGGGTCTGAATCCGTTTCGCCCGACTGGTCAAGTGATGATAAAATTGTATACTCTGCCAGGATGGGAAATTATACTCTGGCAGTATTGAATCTAAAGGGGTCCGACTTTACCGGCCTTGTCAAAATCAAGGAAAGCGGCGACTGGGAGAGTCCCGCGTGGGCGCCCGATAACCGTCATGTTGTATGCAGCCGTAAAACAGGCTCGCTTTCAGCAATATACATTGTCGATACTTGGACAGGTAACGTCAGGCAGCTCGTTCCGAACCCACTATTCAAGATGAGCATGCCATCCTGGTCAGGCGTACAAACCCTGCCTTACTGATACAAATTTCCAAAGTGAACTTCAGCGAGGCTGAAAATTATCTTTACGCTCTTCAGCCCTTCGGCATAAAGTTCGGGCTGGAGCGCGTGTCCAGGCTCTTCGAGCTGATGGGAAATCCTCACAAGTCGCTGCGCTTTGTCCATCTGGCGGGAAGCAATGGTAAAGGATCGACAGGCGCAATGCTTGCCGCGGGATTTAGAGAAGCAGGCTTGAAAACAGGCTTCTACACGTCGCCCCATCTCGTCTATGTCAGAGAGCGTTTCAGGATTGACGGTAAGGCGATAACGGAAGAAAAATTCTGCACACTGACCGAAAAGATTTATCCGCATGTTGAACGGATGAGAAAAGAATCGGGTCCGCCGACCTTTTTTGAGGCCCTTACCGCACTTGCAGTTTTGTATTTCAAGGAGGAAAAGACCGATCTCGTCGTGTGGGAGGTTGGCATGGGCGGGCGCTTCGATGCCACAAATATTGTCGACCCCCTCTGCTCGGTAATTACCGGGATTTCTCTTGAGCATTGCGAATACCTTGGGGACAGCATCGAAAAAATAGCATTCGAGAAGGCTGGGGTAATAAAGGCAAAAAGGCCGCTTTTTTGCGGACGCGTCCCCCCGTCATGCAGAGAAGTCATCATGAAAAAATGCCTTGATGCCGGCAGTCCCGCAAAATTCGTAGAAAACCCATTTGACGGCGAAGTAGCTCTTTACGGAGAATTTCAGAAATATAACGCGTCTCTGGCGGAAGCGGTACTTGAATACCTTTCAAAAAGCCTTGGATTCGATTTGAAGAAAGCCATATTTGCTTTTTCAAAAGTCCACTGGCCTGGGCGCATGCAGTTTCTGTCCGGCGGCATCCTTCTGGACGGCGCTCATAACCCGGAAAGTGCCACTGTCCTGGCGAACTTTCTCAATGAACGTTTTTTCAGCGAAAAATTCACTGTCATTTTCGGAAATTTCAGCGACAAGGACACTCTCTGCGTCCTGAAAATTCTCGAACCCGCTGTTTCGTCATTTATCTTTGTTCCTATCAAGGGTGAAAGAAAATGCCGACAACCACGGGAACTTCAAGAGATGCTTTCATCTTTTTCGGCGCTGAAGGCGGTATCCGCGGACAGTCTGGAATCGGCATTCAAGATTTCATCCGGCGAAAGGACTTTGATAAGCGGCTCTCTCTATCTTGTCGGCGAGGCCCTGAAAATGCTTGCCCCGGCCGAAGACATCCTTGATATATAGCACAATATTTTCACTGATTCAGGTTTCAGGCAATTCCGAACTTTGTCAGAAGGAAAAATACCAACAGCGAAAGAATTATAACTGTTATCGAAATTTCAATAATAAACATTGTTCTTTTGAAACGTTCACTGCGCTTCTGTTTTTTCTGGTACAATTGCTTGTAGCCAATTTTTTTCTCGGAAAGCTGGTTTATAAGCGTTTTCATTCCGGAAAAAGAGTTATGCAGCGTCTTTCTCATTTTCCCTTGGTCCTTCATCGCACTTTTGGGAATATGATGCATTACATTTTTTACACGTTCTCTGGTCAGGTCTTTATTAGCCATCCGAGGCTTTCATCCTTTTTTTTTAAACACCACTCCATTCTAAATCTATTGCCTGAAAGCGGATAAGTCAAGCGACTCTGGATGAATGTGTTAAATTTGGATAAGGTCGCGGCGTCAATGGAATAATTTGATGCCGCAACCTTTGATTTAAAAGTACTCCAGCCTAGAGGCAAGCGCAATATTCCGGGTTATTCACTTCAGGTATCACAAGTTTTTACAATAATAACTCTGTCAACGAGGATGCCGTTTCCATCTTTCGAATCTGCCTTATAAGCGGGGCCTTGGACTTTCAATGAAATATAAACGTCATATTCATTATTGGGTTCAGCAGGGTCAAATGCCTTATCAATATAAATCCAGAGGTACCATTGTTGTACCCATATAAAAGTATTTGGCGTTATTTTAAATTTGCCAATTTTAATCAGATTGTAAGTTTTATTCATCGATAAATCAGATTCGGTGATTTTTACTGAGGGTCCGTGTTTTTTGTCTTTATTACTGTAAATGCCGACATCTATTGGAAATCCATGCCTGAATTTAGGATTGTCATTGACTTCGCCAAGCATTATCGCTCTTCCGCCCGCTGCTTCTTTATCATCCTTGTACTTTATGGGAAGGAACTGGTTTTCTTTAAATTCAGGCCATAACAGCTGGGTCACATTGCCTTCAGCGTTCATATTTTTAAAATTATCCGGAACAGAAACCATTTTTTTTAATCTTATACCATCAATTTCTCTTTGCAGAGTTTTCTTGAGAGTACCCCAATTTTCCTTTAAATAGAATTTTTCTATCATCATGTCTTGATTGGTTTGATACCGCGCTATTAGCGTATCAAAATCAAAAACATGACTTTTATCAAGGTCAAGCTTGTTCCACATATTCAAGATTGCTGAATCAATTGCTATACGCTCATGTTTCACATGTAAAAAATGCGATGGTGAATCTTTTACAATCTGCTCTGCGTCATCAAGGCATTTATTCGCTTTTATAAAGAAATCCAAGTCCAGATATTTCAGGTGCGTCGGTTGCACTTCTCCGAGCTTATCCTTACTCTTTTCTATACGACCTTCAAGAAAATTGAGATATTTATTCATCTGTTCAGAGGCTCTGCCGTAGTACCCGTCCATAAATGTTTTAATGAGCGCTTTACTGTCCTGGTCGGGATTCTGCATCATTTTGCTTCCCAGCCACCTTTTCAGCGAGAAGAAACTGGTGTTTTCAGGATATTCACATTCGATAAAAAGATTTTCGACTTTATAATCCTTGAGCAATTTTAAATTAGACTGAATAAGTGAAATATTCGTATAAGGATACGGGAAAAGATTTTTGTAGAAAACCCAATAATCCCAATAGGCGAGATGCTTTGATATCTTAGCCCAGTTTCTCAACAAATCAAAAGATTCCTTGTTTTCAGCATTGGTTAATACTCTGAGGATATTTTTCTTTCCTCCATCCATTGCCGGGAGATCTGCCAGTCTTATTATCACATTGCTACGGGGTTTTATATTTCTGGGTGGTTCCTGAATAAATGTATAGGCAAATGTTTGAATGAAAACATCGGGATATTCATCCTTAACCCCATCAGCTATTTCGTTGATGAAATCGAGCAGCACTCCGCTGTATGAGCCTTCTTTTTCCATTAAAGCGATACAGTTCGAACATACACACTTATCAAGATTGTCGTTGTTGGTAATATCATAGATTGAAGGGGGAGGATAAACACCCTTCTGGGCCGCATTTTTTCTATCCTTTTCTATATACGCTTTTAATTTTTTAATCATCAGCGCTCTTCCCCCTGAATTGGTCAGGCAGAGCTGTCCTGGCCCCTGAGCTGTTTTTGCCCTTAAGCGCCTTCCATCGGTTGAGAGTGAAAAATACTCAGGATGATTTTCGGGCCAATCTTTTGAATAATAATAAAATGTATGGCAGCCGGCAGGGCTGCCGGTTGATTTATAAGAGCCGAGCTCTAAATCATTTCCGGTAAAACTTATTTTGTTCCGTGCGTTAAAAAGTTTAAAATTTACAGGATTCTCTATGCTGAAAACGAAAAGGCGGTCACGGAATGCGGGTTTGTCTTTAATATCAAGTTCCGGTATTTTTAAGACTTGTTGTTTAGGTGCTATTTCAAACTGTTCATCAAGCCAGTGACATCCGCAATATTTTTCAAGGAATTCATATACTCCGTAAAGAGTGCCTCTCGGTCTTCCCCCGCTGATTATCAAGTTATTGTTATTATCCGTTTTGATTATCCATTCTTCGTATCCCATGCTATTGATGTCAATGCTGTTTTTTGCGGCATATTCAGTACTTCCTATATATATGTATTTTTTATTTCCTCCCGCGCTTCTGTCAATTGTATTTTCCTTTACTATATCGAATTTTGCTCCGGTTATTTTTTCAAGATAAGTTTTCAGTTCCTCCGATGCGAAAATCTCCGCTTTTGTTGCGTTTTCTTCCTGTACTATCACATACTTTCCAGTTCCCTCTGAGGCAAGGATTAGCTCCTTAGCGCTTTTCTCTGGCATGTTTTCTGGAAATGTGTGGTGACAACCTAAAATGCCTGTCATTAATAAGAGGCCGAATACTAAAAAAAATCTTTTTTTGAACATTAAAATCTCCTTATTTATAGATGCAGAAGCAACCAAAAAAAATTAAAGTCTGATTTTGCAGCACCTAGACACTCCTTTTTAATAATTTTATATTGGATTTATAGCTTATCCGGAATTCTTACATGCTCTACCGATTATCAATATCGATCCCACAGGTTTTTGTCATTACCCACATTCGGCCCATATGCAAATTTTTCTAAATACGCTTGTACAGCTGATTTTATTTTCTCACTTTTTACATGCCCGTCTACCCATAATATATTACAGCTCCCGTTGTGGGTAGGAGCCAAGTAACTGCTGCCCTCCGAGAAGATTGAATTATCGCTTAGATAATAAAAACCATTAGGAGCCCATCCGGAAGCATCATAATACTGGCTGTCGGCAGTAAGCAATGTTTCAGAAGGATTTTTTATCTTAAAGGCATTAGCTGATGCCGTATTGGCCTCAGCGTAGCGGAATCCGGAAAACATGTGGAGGTTCCCTCCATAATCGCTGTACGGCCATCGCCAGTTTGCTGTTGTGGCTGAGTTTGCGTCTTTCATCCAAAAAGAATAATAGATTGAGCGAGACGCGACCTGTGGGCAGGAAAAAGCTGCTCCATTGATATATTTAGGTATGACTAGTTCTGCAATCCATTCATCATACAATGTCTGCATATATGGTGGATAAAATCCTTTAAAATCTGAGGTATATGCGGATAGCGCCAATCCAATTTGTCGTTGGTTGTTGTTGCACGCTATCATTTTAGTCGTTTCTCTGGCTTTATTTAAGGAAGGCAAAAGCAAGCTGGCCAATATGGCTATTATGGATATTACCACCAAGAGTTCAATAAGGGTGAAAAAACAGTCGTTTGGCTTTTTCATACTTCCATATTCTCCATGATTTTTATATTTGTACTTTCCCTTTTAACAAGTGTATGGCTCATTATTATTCTAGGTTTTGCCATCTTCAATTCCCCAGGGAACCAGGTGTCGGATTTCATGATAAGTTCGAGAGCCGATTCGCCTTGTTCCTGATATCTGAAATCTACAGTTGAAAGAGGCGGAGTCATAAGGCCTGCTCCCGGATAACCACAGCAGCCCATTACTGCTACGTGCTCTGGTATCTTGAGATTCAACTGCTTTAAGGCGTCATAAACATGGATTGCAAAAAAATCAGAAAAGCAGAGAATTGCGGTAGGTGGCACTTGTAGCTTCATCCAGTCATTTACTGATCTGAATATGGATTCTTTATCATATGAAATGGCATTGAACAGGTGCCTGTCAGTGTCAGCACCATATTTCTTCAAAAGTTCGAAATGTTCTTCACTCCTTAATCCTCTAATGTCCGGATTTTTTCTCAGTGCAATTGTTGCGATGCGCCTATGTCCATTTTCCCGGAGATGCCGCATAGCGTCTTCCCATGCCATGCGCATATCTATCTGGATGCAGGCGAACCCTGTGGTGAAATAGCTATTACCAGTCGCATGCGGGATTACTACCGGAACGTTGGAATGGGTTAGTATTCTTATGAGTTTTTCCTTGCCTGTGTAGTATGCTCCCAGTGTCAGAATTCCTGAAATCTTATTATCCACGACGCTTTTCGCAAATTCTTTTCCCGTAAAGCTTTCGATGTAATATCTTTCGCAAATCCTTACATTTATACCTCTATGGACTGCGGCACTCTTGATGCCTTCCAGTATATAAATATAAGGACTGGCGCATTCATTGATATTGTCAACGACAACTACGATATCTCCTCTATTGGTCTCCTCTGAAATAACAAAAGTCCCTTTGCCGCGTATGCGCGCTATGAGGCCATCTTTTCTCAGCATTGCCAGAGCTGACCTTATAGTTACTTTCGCTACGTTTAACAGCTTTGCTAGGTCAAGTTCCTTGGGAAACTGGTAGCCTGGCGCATATAGGCCTGATTGAATATTTTTCTTCAGCGATGCGTATAAAATATCTTTTTTATATTCTAGGTTATTCACTGTAGATCCCATTATTTACTATCAGATACTATCAGATACTATCAGAGTATACATTGTCTTCAGAAAGATGTCAAGCCGGAATAAAAAATACGATTCCGAATGCATATCGGTGACTATCTCGTTCACGGCATGGAATTATTCGTTTAAGATGCTATCGTAAGATTCACTTTATATGATGGAGAGGTAATGGAGCATATTTTCAACGTAAAACTGGACAGCGGAGCAAAGTACCGGGCCAGGGGCAAAGACGATCTTAATTTGAAGCGCATGGACTTAGTCGTTGTGAGGAAGGACTTCTATTTCGATTATGGTCTGGTCACTGATATATGCGGAGAATTCGAAGAGGCGAACGAAAAGGAAGAGCTCCCGAAAATCCAGAGAAAAGTAACCGTTGTCGATATGAGTAAGGCCAACGAGAACGTCATGAGGGCCAAGACCGCGCTCAGGACCGCGCATCAGCATGTCGAACGCCTGAAGCTGCCCATGAAGCTCCTCAATGCCCATTATTCATTTGACTGCAAGCTCTTGACGATTCAGTTCACCGCTGACGGGCGCGTGGACTTCCGCCAGCTGGTCAAAGATTTATCAGTGGCGTTGAACACCAGAATTGACCTCCGCCAGATAGGCGTGCGCGACGAAACCGCCATCCGCGGCGGGCTTGGAATATGCGGGAGGCAACTTTGCTGCTGCTCCTTTTTACATGACTTCAAATCCATCAATGTCAGAATGGCAAAGGAGCAGGATCTCTCGCTCACGCCATCGACAATATCAGGGGCTTGCGGCAGACTCAAATGCTGTCTCAAGTATGAACACGAAGGCTATTTGGACCTCGAAAAGACTATGCCCAGGCGCGGAGACGCCTGCGAATGCTGTGAGGGCCGCGGCAGGATAGTGGACCGAAACCTGCTTACCCAGAAGGTGGTTGTCGAACTTGAAACAGGCAAGACAATGTCATGCTCCAAGGACGAAGTCCAGGTGGTCTACCCCGAAAAATATAAGATAAAGAAAGACGATTCCGATGCCAATTACGAAGAGCTTAGAAAGCTCGAAGATTGATTTCAGGGAATTGGACTCCACTGTTCATCGATAAGCAGTTCGGCCGATTTGAATTTCGATTTATAGCACATCTTCTTTGAGTCTTTCACATGAAAACCCAGATGCAGGCTCTTTTTACCCAGAAAGCGGCAGAGTTCGATTTGTTTAAGTATCGAGAATACCCCGAGGCCCCGTGAGGAAAAATCCGGATCATAGGCCAGATATATGCTACTTATGGACTCGGGCATAATGTCCATCCAGCCAACGGCGGCGAGTCTGGGGCCAAGATAGTATTTTATTGCCATTGATTGGACGGGGGAGTCGGCGAAGAGTTCGGCGTAAACATCGGCGCCGCTTAATTTCTGCTCATGGCGTTTGATTACATAGCGGTTGTAGAGTTCCTGCTCCTCATGGTTGTGCGCGAATGGGCGAACGGAGCAGATGATGTCTGAATTGCGTCTGATATTCCTGCTCTGCGACCTGTCTGGGCGGAATTTTTCCACATTTATTCTTATCGGCCTGCATTCGGAACAGCCAGGGCAGGAATTCTGGTAAAATATGAGCCCTGAGCGTCTCCATCCGGAACCTATGAGATATTCGTAGACAGCTGGAGCCATGGCAAAAGTGCGGAAAGCGGAATAAGCCCATGTCTTGTTATCAAGGTATGGACATTCTGTCGTGTATTTCTCTAATATTATCCTCATGGGAAACTGGCCGATTTTAGGGAAACATTACTATAGTGATTTTCGGCAGAGTCGATAGAATATTTAAGATTTTTCCAGATTTTTCTCTGAATTTCGGGGATGCCCGAAAAGGCCCCAGAATTTTCCTCCCGCCTCAAAGCCGCCGAATGTGGTAAAGCCTGCAAAATACCGCGACGCCATTTCTCCGATAACTTCATCGGGACCGCCCTCGGGGAGGGGGGCTATCACATAGGTGAGCTTGTCGACCGCCGCCTGACTTTCCTCTAAGACAATGAGGATTACATCGTTGTGCCTGCAGCATCCTGTGACCTTCATTCCGCGCGCATGGGAACACGCGGAGTTTATGACATCCGATGTTGACCGGGAATCGGCGATAATGTCGTTCTCATAGATTTTAAGGACTCTGTTCATGAGACGTATAAAGCCTTTCCTTTTTCTGGCGCGATGGGATTTTTGAGACAGTATTCTGCGGCATCGGCATCGTCTATTATAACAGAGGGAGAAATTTCTATTAGGCAGTCCGGCGAGCCGTTTGCTTTTCGCGGTACTTTAACCCCGGCTCGTTCGAGTCTTTCGGCATCGCGGGCGATAAGCATCGCACGGCAGCTTTCGACCGAATCAATTCCTGTTGGGTTTTTCGTTGGCGCGAACTCTTCCTCTCTTCTTGCCTCGTAAATGACTGTCCTTGAGGCCATCGGGAGCGCATCGAATATAAATGATTCGAGTTTGACTGCATTGTTTTTTTCAGGCGAGACGACTTGACCGTCCGGCGAGATGAACGGGACTTTTTTATCAGCCCTGTGCCAGGGAAGGCTGAGTTTTCCGCTCGCTGTCAGGCTTTCTACGAATGAACGGCTTATGATATGTATTGCGGGGCTGCCTGCAAGGAATTTGAGCGAACCGTCAGTTTTCCTTGATTCGGCAAGCTCCTCCGGCATATCGCTGTACTCTATTATTTCGAGTCTGCCGTTGACCATGCAGAAGTTTCCGAGTTTTTCAAAGGGGCCTGTTTTTGGCAGCATTCTCGCGCTCATTTCCGCGTTTCGGAGCGAGTGCAGTCCAAGGAAAGCAGGATTGGCAACAGAGACAAGCGGGTTATCTACCTGAAAATATGAGATAAGCTCAACGCTGTCATCTTTCATCTTGGCAAGCGCGCCGGAATTTTTGAGAGCGAGGAGTGTCCCTCCGTGACCGTCCGGTGATAGCGCGATTGAATATTTGGAACTGAGAAGGATTTTTCCTTCATAGTTGATTGCCGGCATTGTGCCCTGGGTGAAGAAAAATAAGGAAGATTCTTTTAGTCCGAAAAATTTATTTTCCCGAAAGAAGCCGACTGTCTGGGGATTGTTCATGCGGCTTGTCATGATGTACCACTTTAGGTCATGTCCGTATTTTTCGCCGATTTTTTTAATGGACTCGGCAAAATACTGGAAAAATGTCTTTTCTTTGACGGGCGTGATGCGGTAGGTCCCCTTTGGTCCGTCGTAACCTAAGCGCGTGCCTTGTCCGCCTGCTACGGTGAGAGCGGCTACCTTTCCCTCCTTAAGGAGGCGTATTCCTTCAGCTTCCGCCTTTATGCAGAGTTCTTTATCTTCTGGACTGGCGGGATTGAGCGGGAAGTACGGAGCCGGTTTTATTTCACCCCGGACGGATGTTTCCGGCATTTTTAGGACATGGCTTGCGATAAGGTCCTGTATGTAGTCGAAGTCTATTTCATTTATTTGGGACTCAAGAATATTTTTTTCACTCTCGTTTAGTTCGTTCCAGAACTGGAGTAGCTGAGACTGTCCATATCTATCGAGTTTTACCTTAAGTTTGTTAAACATCAATCGCTCCTATTTGAGTTGTGAGTAGTGTTCAATAAGGTGGTTATAAATATTCCCCTTTATCGAAGCTGCCTTTTTATAGAATTCATCGGCCTTTACGGCGTCTGCATTTTTTCTGGAGAATTCGGCGGCAAAAAAGTAAATGAGCGGTCTCTTTTCGGGCGGAATAAAGGCCGTCTCGCCCAAGAGTTTATCCGGGGTGTCTTTGCCGAGGAGGAGTGCGGCGGCAATTTTTTTCACGGGGTCGCCGCCGTTTGTGGAATTTTTTTCATAAAGCAGTTCCGCCTGCGCCTTCCAGGAATTGGAATTATTTCGCCAATGGATGAATGTCTTCCAGAGATCGGGGGATTTATTCGGCGGAACGCGCATGAGGAGGACATCATTTTCTCTTCCCTCCGAAAGCAGAGATATTATATTGAGTTCACGGAGAGAATCGGGGTCCCATTCTGAAAAGGAGGAAGGTTTCAGCTTGCCAAAAATGGCATCGCGGCAGAGCTGGAAATACCTGAAATCATCAGAGTCCTCAGGATATTTTGATGAGAGTTTGAGAAGCGCGTCCGCTTTTTCGTGAGATGAGAAAAGCAGCGTGAGCGGAAGAAGTTCGATGGCTTTCTTGTTTTCCGGAAGTCCGCCCGCCGCGAGATATTTTTCATACTGCGTGAAGGCCTCCATCTCATTTCCAGCGCGGGCCATTGCGAAGATTTTTTTCTTTTCGAGCCCGGCGATATCGGGTACTTTTTCAAGTGCGGCGGAGTAGGCCTTAGCGGCGTTGGACCAACTGCCGCGTGATGCAAAAATATTCCCGCGGATTACTGATATTGCCGGAGTCTCTCCGCACAAAAGGGCGGTTTTGGCATAAAACTCCTCCACATTGTCGAGCATTGACAGCTGTATGAACTTTCTGACGTTTTCATGGAACTGCATATCCTTCGGGCGCGTTATGAAGGCTCCAGCGAGGCAGGCCTCGGCCTCTTTTTTCTTTCCAATTGAGATCATTTTGAGGAGTACCTCTGAAAATTTTTCAGGCGGGAGCAAATCGTAAGCGGAGTAAGGATTATCTACTTGTTCCTTTTGTTGGGCTGCCTCGACAGCTTTCTGTGCCGGAGTATCTTCCCCCTCAGCCAGCTCCTTGAGTCCGAGTTCTGCGGAGGTTTTCTTTATTTCTTCAAGCTTGTTCTTTATATTTTTATAAGTCTTTACGATGGAGGATGTCGCCTCCTTTTTAGGAGAGGCTGACCCATCCGGCTCCGTTGAGAGATAGGAAACAAGGGACATAAGCATTCCCAGAAGAAGTACTGCGATAAATGCGATTGATAAGCCGGCGATTACGATAAATTTTCTTCGGTTTCCCCTCTTCTCCAGGACTTCGACTTTAAGGTCAACGATATTATAGTTTGCCGTTTCCTCTTCCGAGCTTTCAGTCAGGATTGTTTTATCCTCCTCCGGCGAGGGCGGCGGGGTATTTGCCTTCTTTTTTCTCAGCACGAGTATATCGTCGAATTCGTGGCTACCTGTACTTTTATTTGTTTTATCGTCCATATTTTAATCCTTAACTACACTTAATCTCTACATCTTGTGTGTCATTATTTCAAGTTCAAAACCCCGCAAGCTGCGTTAAATCAAGTTGTTTGTGGTACAGGAAAGGCCTCTTGACTTGTCTGGATTCCGCATTATAATATGGTTTGTTGAATTGTTAAACAAACCTAATTGGGATAAGTATGGAAGCTATTCTATCATCATATCCGCGGAATTCGGGGGCGCTCCGCGAGATTAAGAAGGGGCTTATACTCAAGCTTATTCTTTCAGGCGAAAAATATTCCGGTGCGGAACTGGGGCGGGTCCTGAATGTTGGAAGGTCCACGGTTTTGCATGTGATAAGGGAACTCAAGGACGAAGGTTTGATTGAGGAGACTGGTTATGGGGAGACGACCGAAAAAGGCGGTCGTAAGCCGCTCAAGCTCGGGATAAAAAGCGACTCAAACTTCATTATATGCCTATGGATTAAGGGCAATTTTCTCGCGGGTTCGGTAATCGACTTGAAGGGCCGGACCCTCTTGGCGCTCAAGCGGGAAATGGATATTGTGGAGGGACCGGATGTCCTCGTGGAGGAAATGATAAATATCGTTAAGAAACTTGAGTCGGGCTTCCTCGCAGAAAAGCCTTTCGCGAAGCTTCTAGCATGCGGAATATCTTTTTCGGGAAGGGTTGACCCGGAAAAAGGAATGGCCCTTTATGAACACAACTTCGGAATAAAAGATTTTCCGATTTGTGACATAATAAGTTCGGGGACGGGGTTGCGGACATATATCGACAACCGTGCGGTTATCGCGGGAACTGCCGAAAATTGGTTCGGGAATGCGAGGAATTTAAGAAATTTTGTCTTTCTTCAGGTGCTCCCGTCAATGAGGTCTGTAGCCTTTCTTGACGGCAACCCTTTCCGAGGTATCAACCACATGGCTGGCGAAGTAGGCGCCATTCCCCTTGCCGGAGGTGCTTCTGAAAATCAGTTCATCTGCGACATCGTAGATACTCAAATATTCAAACTTCCCGGAATATCATCAAGAACCGGCTTCCGGAACGGGGATTTTCTAAAAAATAAGCCCGGAGCCTTGACTGCACTTCGTCATTTTCTGGAATCCGTCGAAGAATTCAAATACACGAAGAACGATATCGATATTGTTATCGGATGCGCAAAAAAACTGCTCGGTAACTTCATCTCCTTTTACGATCCTGAGACGATTGTCTTTTCAGGAATCCCTGACGAATATCATGATTACTTTCTCGAAGAAATGAAAAAAGCCCTTTATTCCTCGATGTACATGGTGCCGCCAGAAAACTATAGGCTCGAAATGGCTTCTTCCTTGGAGAACAGGACGGAGCTTGGAATTCTAGGAATGGTAATGGATAGAATTTTAAATAAAATCAACTAATGGTGAAATAGTTATGAACAGAATAATCCTCAACGGGAAAAACGCCCTCTCAAAGACAATATTCCTGAAAGATGATATTCAGGGAAATGCCTCCTTCAGTGTCGAAAAAGATGGAAAACGCATTCATAAGGGAAGTACGGACACCGGGGAAATCGATTTCGATTTCGCGCCATGGTCGCCGTCTTCGCCGGAGCTTTACCGTATAAGAATATCTGACGGCACGGGCAAGGAAATCCTTGATATTGAGACGGGGCTTCGCAGCATAAAAGCGGAAAGGAACATGCTTCTCCTCAATGGAAACCCGCTTTACATCAGGGGTTACATAAGAGGAATAAGGGCGCATGAGCATGAGAATGTAGAAAAACTTCCGGAGAACGCCTATCATCGCAAAAATATAAATGCGGCAAAAGCGCTGGGTTTCAATCTCGTCCGCTGGCACTCCTCAATTCCTTCGGAAAGCTTCCTTGATGAAAGCGACAAGCTCGGAATTTTCAACCAGATAGAGTTTGCTCCAAAATATACTTTCAAAGGGAAAGAAAAGAATTTTACCCTGGACTTGAATCATATTACAGAAACAGTCAAAAAGCTGGGAAAACATCCGTCGGCATTCTCCTTCTGCCTCGGGAATGAAATCCACAAATCAGGCGGCAGCGACCTTGTGTTAAGAGCGGTAAAGGCCATACGCGAAGCCTGCCCCGATGTCCTTGTTCTTGACAGCTGCGGCTGGGGTGAATTCGATAGAAATACCAATGACTATATTTCCCAGCATATCGCCTACTTTTTCCCCTTCGGCCGTCATATCGACATGTTTAAAAATACCGACTGCTTCAATATTGACGGGTCAATAAAAGGCGCGCCGGTTAAAGAGGAACTGAAAGGTAATGCCTTTGCACTCAAGACTAGACGACATCTCCAACCGTCAAAGCCTGTTATCGCGCACGAGGCCTTTCACTATATTTCGCTTCCCGATACCAAGTCGCTCAGAAGCAAGTTCCGCAAGGCCGGCAGTGAACTTCCATGGTGGGTCGAAGAAATCGAAAAGCTTCGGGATTCAAAGGGACTCTCGGCCGACTGGGAAAAGCTCGTCCGTGCGTCTGAGCATTTCAAGAAAGTATGCCTCAAGGAAGCCGCCGAACGTCTCCGCATGAGTCCTTGGCTCCACGGCTACCAGATGCTTCAGCTTTCGGATACAAATATATATGAAAATCCGAACGGACTTCTCGACTGCTTTGACGAGCCGAAGAAGGCCTTCGCGTCTGTTATGAGTTCATATAATAAGGACTTTGTCATAATTCCGGAACTTTCAAAAAAATGCTTTGCCTATGGCAAGCCATTTGAGCTTAAACTCTACGCCTCGAATTTTTCTGAAAATATTGAATACGTCGATCTTCTGATATCTCTCAGGGAAAAAAGAGGAGGCAAAGAGGTCTTCTCCCGCAGCTTCAAGGATTTCTACGTCGCGCAAAAAGGGGTCTACCAGCTTATGACGCTTGATCTTATGTTGAAGGGGTCAAAGTCTTCAGCCTTCGAAATGATTATTAAGGCAAAGTCGACCGGAAAGAATATTTTCGAGACCAGTTCCAGCCTCTGGTTTTTCCCCGCCGCCGAAAGGATTAAAAGCAAAAAGACCGGCATTATAAACGCAATCGATAAAAAAGTGATCGATGGTCTTGAGAAGGGTAAGTCATTCCTCTTTATCCGAGACCCGGCAGTGCCGCTTGCTAAAACGGGTCTTCCACTTGTAAAAGACCATTTCAAGCCTGTGATATGGGACAGGGGAAGCCAGATGGGCGGCCTTGTAAGGCAACACTCCCTCTGCGATAAGTTTCCGCACGACAATGTGATAGACTTTCAGTTCTACAACCTTATCGAGAATGGCGCGAAGGTCAATCTCGATGGTCTTCCCGGAATTACTCCTGCTATTCAGGGCACCGATAAAGCAGCGCGCGACAGAATGGACGGACTCATTTTCGGCAAAAAGAATTTTATTCCCGAATACACACTGAGGCGTTTCGGTTACCTATTTGAAATATCCGTAGGAAAGGGGAAACTCCTTGTCTGTACCTTCAATTTCTCTGAAGAAAATATGGAGAACCCCGATGTCTCCTTCTTTTATTCCTCGCTTCTTAAATACGCTGAATCCGCAGCGTTCAAGCCCTCCGCTAAGCTGAGCGCGGCCGATTTCAAAACATGGTCGGACTCGTCGCGAAAGAAGGTCGAGAAGGAGCCGGTCATGAATATCTACTGGGAGGAAGACAAGGATCCGGTCGAAAATGTTCTCTGGTGGGAAACGGTCGGCGTGGACATCACAAAACTCAAGGAATAAACTCGGAATCTTTCAACGCTCAAGTTTAGAAAAATCATATCCGGCTATGGCATCTATGGTTTTCTCGAAAACCTCTGAAGCTTCTTCTACGAGGCGCGGTATCTTATTGAGCTGCCCGTCTTCGCAGTTCTGCTGGATTTCTCTGCATACTCCGGAAAGCCTTTTCGCCCCGATGGCGGCGGCTGAACCCTTGAGGGCATGTGCCGAATTTCTGAGCTTCTCCGGAATATTTTCTTTGCTGAACTTCTTTATTTCCTCAAGCCTGGCCGGACTGTCCTCCAGAAATATATTAAAGAGCTTGCGGACGATGTCCTCGCCGAGGATTATATGTCTTTTTATGGTTTTATCATCAATAAGCGGTTCTTCCTTTTTGATTAGGATTGGCTCTTCTTTCTCCGTTTTTACAGGGAAAGGGGCATCCCGCGTGCCAATTATCTTTTTGGTATTTTCGTAAGAAAAGGGTTTTATGGCCAAAGATGGCGGTGCTTTTGTTTTCTCTGTTTTTGACTGAGATATTTCCGGCCCGGCTGGAATGTCTTTTTCTTGTCCTGTTTCCGTCTCTGTTACGAAACGTGAAACAGTCTTCGTTTTCTTAATACATATTATAAGGATAAGTATTGAGAAAAGCGTCCATTGCATAAGAAAAAACCACAATGGCGGCAGCTGTTTCACTCCCGATAGAATGAGTGTTACGGCCGTGGATAATATTATCGGTATCGGCACTGCCAGGGCGAAAAAAATATGACGTTTATATGAAAAATCCCTCATGAAAGTCCTTTGCTTGAACTTTAAGAAAATAGCTATTTTTTGCGCCTTTTCAATAATCGACCGTAAAGGGGTGTGCAAAAAGCGGGAAGATTCTTTGTTTTCCTTGCCAGGTGGACTAAATTAATTTAAGAAAAAATGGAGTTCAATACATGAATAGAGCGGTCTTCCTTATCGGAATTATGTCAGTACTGTTTTTCTGCGGAATACCCATGTATGGAAAGGATTGCAGGGTCGGCGTGCTTTTTCTGGAACTTCCTGAAAGCTATCCCAAGCCGCTGGTCACTCGCTACGATACCTCCGCAAAGCTTGTAGTCGGAAGTACTTTGCGCGAAAATGAATCACAATCATTTATAAGTATAATGGAAACCTATATAAATAAATATCCCGTGGAAAGCAGGGAGAGACTCCTTAAGCTTTACCCGGAAAAGGAATTAGGCCCTTTTCTTGCCAAGAAAAAAAGTATGTACGATGATTTCCAGACACTTGATGTCTCTACTCAAAAGATAAACAAACTAGAGTTCGTAAAGCTGCTCTGGTGCGGAAACCAGAAGGTTACCGGGGCCAAGATGAGAGGCATATACCTGGTTGTCCGCGATGGCGACACTATACTTGAACTCAATTACGTAGATTATGACGATTATTTCGACCTTTGCTCGGAAGAGGCCATGAAAATTTTCAGAACTCTTTCCCGCTAAGACTTTTTTTCCTGAGCGGGGAAACTTTTTCCTTTTCCCTGTCCTTTTCCTTTTTCTCTTTATCTTCCTATTCTCTTGCCTTTTTTGAGCACGTTTCAGATTTTTTCCCAGACCTGGCACGCTTCTTGAGTCATTTCATCTCGGTGCTAAGACTTGTGATAACAGGCTTGGCATGGTTCATGAGGTAAGCCACAGGTGTGGAAAAGCGATTGCAAAAAAGGAGTCTAAAATATTTATGAATCGATTAACTGTGATTCAGGAAAGGAGGGCCGGGCAGGAAATAATGTAATTTCATTGTCCTAGGCTTAAGAATCAAAGCAAGGATTAGAGAATCAAGTAAATAGAAAAGAAAAATCCGACAGGGATGTCGGAGAAGCAACAAAAGGAATTGAAAAATGAGAATAAATAATAACTCAGCAGCGTTTAATGTATGGACAAGTTACACTCAGAACGCAACAAATCTGCAAAAATCAATGCAGAAACTTTCAACTGGCGTCATTTCCAATACTGACGACCCGGCTGGTATCGGTATAAGCGAACGTATGCGCGCTCAGTATAAAGGTACGGCGATGGCACGTCAGAATTCTGAAAACGGTATTTCCCTTCTTCAGACAGCCGACGCATGGCTTCAGAAGGTCAATGACCAGCTGTCCCGTATGAAAGCGCTGTCTATTGAGGCTAACGGCATTATGTCGGATACTGACCAGGCCAATATACAGACTGAATTCAAGGCCATGCAGGAAGAAATCGGGCGTATTACTTCCAAGTACACGGCTGCCGCTAAATTTAACGGGTTGTACCTGTTCCGAGGCGGGAATGGTGTTGCTGTCGTTACCAGTGACAGTGTTCAGACTGGTAATATCTCCGTGCAGATTGGTGCGGACGTCGATCAGGGCATTCAGCTCGCATTGAGTGACCTTCAGGTAACCAATACCGCGACAATCGGTACTGTCAGTACTTATGCCTATTCGACAAATGGGTCGATAAACACATCTACTCATACAGCCGTATCATGGGCCAGCATCATAGATACAACAAAGATGAGTGTGAGCTCGACTAGCACAATCGGCAAAATCGACAAGGCCATTGACTTTGTCGCTAACGCCAGAGCCTCCATGGGTGCACAGCAGACGCGTCTCGAACAGACAAGGTCCGGCCTGCTCTCCTATGAAGACAACCTGCGTGCTGCAGAAAGCAAGATCCGTGACGTTGATATGGCTGCCGAGTCTACCAACTTCACTAAGTATCAGATACTTACTAATGCGGCTAACGCCATGTTGGCACAGGCTAATCAGTTGCCGTCCTCGGTTCTCCAGCTCCTTGGATAATCAGACGGAAAGGCATCTTGATGCTTCCAGAGGGACACCCTATAAAAAGGGTGTCCTTCTCTTTTTAGTCTTCAGCGTTTCCGCGCTTTCTCTTATTTTTCGCATTCTTTCCGTATTCGGTTCATGCTCGGCGTATTTCACTTCGCAGAATGACTCTGTTATAACGCGGGCATTTTCTGCTATTTCCGGCATGATTCCTTCTATGCGCGTCAGAAATTCATAAGGGGTTTCGCCGGGGCCCTTGAATAAATTCAGTCTTGAGAGTTCGGATAGCATTTCTCCGTAGAAATTTCTGATTTCAAGTATACGCCCGCGTTTTTTTCCTCTTGCGGAGGCAAAAAACTTTTTCAGATATTTTCTTTTTCTGTACATCAGAAATATGCTTAAAACAATGCCGGTCAATGTGAGCATATGTATTATGAGTTTTTTTACATCGACGAGGATTCCACTTTTTATGAAATCTAGAATGCCGCGCTGCTCACTAACTGAAAAGTTTACTATTTTTGTGTACCAGAAAAACTCGAACCAGTCGCGTGCCGCTTCGACAAGTGTTCTTGATTTTCTTAAATTTCTTTCGGCATAAGGCGTCGCATCGAGTATGGTCCAACCCCTGCCCGGAAGGTATGCTTCCGTCCATGCGTGAGCGTCAGAGCTGCCCACATTGTAGAAATCCCCTATCTCGTTTTTGTGAATGGGATAAAATCCCACCGCCACTCGAGATGGTATATTTTTCATTCTTAAAAGAACGGCGAGCGCCGATGCGAACCTTTCACAATGACCTTCTTTTTTTACCAGCAGGAAATCCCTTAGTGGAGCATTTTTCTGCAGGTTCGGGGCGCCGGTTACGTATTTGAAATTGTTTCGGAGATGGGACTCCAGTTTTTTTGCCTGTTTAACGGCTTCCTTTTCGCTGCCGATTATTTCGGCGAGGAATCTTGATATTTCCGGATCATTCGGTGGGAGCTTGAGAAATGAGTTCAGTTCCCTTTTTGTCAGCGGTTCCTGGGGTGGCAGTTTGTCCGTCCAGTATTCGTAAATATTTTCAGATGTGTTCCAGACCATGGTGGCAATCACGTTTCCCTGGTCGCTTATGTAGGCTCCCGGGAAAAAGTTTCCTTGCAGCATTCTCACATAGGCATCCGTAGGTAAGGCTGTTCCCATTAGCTTGAGGTCCCTTACCGCGGCCTTTCTGTGGAGACTATCGGGCCCGGGCTTTGTGAATGAGCGCTTTTTGACATAGCTCATTTTCCCTGCCGTCCAAGTGTTCCCGTCAAAAGTGTCGAGGGCGTACGATTTCAAATAAGTGATATCGCTTCCTTCTATTTGGAAAATTGTCTGATTGCCGGACTCCATTATGCTACGGCTCGTCTCCAGTTCCGGCTGCATCGCTCCAGCCGAACCTATCGAACCTATCCCGCCCGTAACCCTTATTCTCGGGAAGGCCGCGAAAAAAACAAGCGAGGTCAGAACTATCACAGTAACGCTCCAT
Source organism: Lentisphaerae bacterium GWF2_45_14 (assembly GCA_001804785.1). Lineage (GTDB taxonomy): Bacteria > Verrucomicrobiota > Lentisphaeria > Victivallales > GWF2-45-14 > GWF2-45-14. The sequence goes on along the minus strand of MHBG01000082.1, from coordinate 39,938 downwards.
GCCGATATCTTGAACTTTCGCTTTTCGCGCGTTTGAAACGAAGACTCTTCCAGCTCGGAAAAAACCTTCGGAAGCAGCAGGGCCGAGGCCGCGAGTACTGCGATAAAGCCATAGCCTATTATCACCTGGCTTCCTATCGCCGTCTGAATTATCGCGGAGGCTGCAGAAATCAGTTTTTCCCGTGGCGACGGCTTCCTCAGAAGAAAGAAAATCTGAAGAACAGCCAGTGCGTTTCCTATACTTACCGACTTTTCGTATACATGACGGCCTCCGTATTTTACGCATAGAAACAGTGCCGCCGAAAAACATATGAGTTCAAGTACATGTGGAATTTTTACCGTATCTCTGAAGATGAGACAGAGCAGCCACGCACCGGCGAAAAGACAAGGCATGAGATAATTATCCCACACCATTCCCTGGCATATCAAACCAATCAATACCAGAATGTTCAGAGGAGCGCAGAGTTCAGATTTGAGTAATCGAGTCTCTTCCATACTTGTACACCTTTAATTCTACCGGCGGGCTTTCCATCTTTTCACTTTCAGGGATGTATACCGATATTATACGTTTTTCTCCGGACAGTTGTTTCAATGTTTCAATAAAATCATTGTTCGCATGTGCTACGACGAAAGCAAGCGATGATTTTTTGGATAATTTTCCGACAATCTCGTCAAGCCTTTCCTTCGTGAGGCAGTTTTCCATTTCCTTTATTCCCGCTAGTTTTTCGAGAAGGGAGTCCCCGTCCATAAATGCCGGGTTATGTGTTATTTCCATGCTCCTCAGGTCTGTAAATTCCACATGTGAGTCTGCGTCCAGCGCCGAAAAGGCAAGTGATGCGGCCGCGCGGGTGGCGCAATCAAGGACTCTTTCTCCATCCGGCAGCGCGAAGTCCGTACAGTCCAGAATGATTGCGGTCCTGCCGGAGAGTTGCTCATCAAATTCCTTTACCATTAATCCCTGCCCCCGCGCGCTTGATTTCCAGTGGATTGCTCTGAAACTGTCTCCCGGTGTATAAGCCCTGACCCCCGCGAAATCCCCCCCCGTCCTGCTTCTGTGTTTTCCGGAATGCCCCCCCCCTGTCACGGGTTCGAAGCCGGCTGCCGTTGGCGGAGGGCATTCATAGACAAATGGATAAACAACGAAATGTCCCTCTGTTTCGAGCTTCTCTGAACGTTTCACCAGTCCGAAGGGATAACTGGAACTTATTGTTATTTCGTTGAATTGATATATCCCGCGCCTGCTGAATACAGTCTCCGGCGTCATTCTATGTTCGCCTCCCGGCTCTATTGAGCCGCCTCTCCCGAACTCTCCGAAGCCGGTTTTTATTGTGAACATTCCAGCAGTGTATTTTGAAGTATTTGCTACTGTGACAGACGTGGAAAATTTGCGGTTTTCAGTCCCTTTGATTGATTCCATTCCGCTGATCCTGAGCGCCTTCAGGGAACGCTTCGCGCCCATGTAATTGACAAGATAACAGCCCAGGATTATTCCGGTGAAGAGAAATAACAGCCCCGACCGCGCCTGTATTGAAATGGCATAGAAAAAGACAAGTACAAGAACTAGAGAAATTCCTTTTTTCGTAAGACGCGTTTTCACAAGCCCCCTGTCGTAATACTGCTCTAAACTTAGCGTCTTTGCCTAAAACTTCTACAGCCCAATCCGAAAAATTCAATTCCACGCTATTATCTACTATCTTAAGAGATTTTTCTTGACAGGCAGGGAGGACGGATGTATAATGACTATGGGTCACTAAATGACTACCAGTTAAAAGGCGAAACTATGGGAACTCTGGAAAGACGGCAAAGAGAGAGAAAACGGCGCGAGGATGAAATAATCGATGCCGCGGAGCGCGTTTTTTTTGGAAAAGGTTTCGACAACTCCACAATGGATGACGTTGCGGACGAAGCCGAACTGAGCAAGGGGGCGCTTTATAAATATTTCACGGGCAAGAATGAACTCTGCACCGCTATTGTTTCAAGGAGCATGAGGCTCGTGGCAGAATACTTTGAGAAGGCCGCCTGCCAATCTGATTTAAATGGTCTTGGCCTTTTGAAAAACGTGTGTTTCTCCTTTCTGGATTTTTACCGGAACCATCCGAAGCACTACTGTGCGCTCCAGAATTACAGGCATCACAAATCAGGTTGCGGAGAAAATAGCGGTATTTTGAAAGAGACGATGGAGGAAAATACGAGGATCAACGGTATATTGGAATCGGTGATAAGGAGGGGGATTGGGGATGCTTCGATAACTTTATCTCATGACCCGGCAAAATCCGCAGCAATGTTTTGGGGCGACGTAAATGGAATAATTCCGTCTTGCGCACTTTCTTCACAGAGCGCGGAAGGCGAAGAACTTTTTGTTTTAACAATAGACGCTATTATCAAAGGACTTGAAAGGGGAGAAAAATTATGAAGATACTTATCATCGGTGGTGTCGCCGCAGGCGCAAGCGCGGCCGCAAAAATGGCGAGAATCGATTCAAACGCAGAAATTATCATGTTTGAGAGGGGTGATTATATATCATTCGCGAACTGTGGCCTGCCCTATTATGTCGGGAACATCATAAAGCGGCGTGACAATCTTATCGTGATGACTCCTGAAAAGTTCATGGAAAGGACCGGTGTCGGGGTCAGGCTCGGGCACGAGATTATCGCCATAAATAAAGATGCTAAAACCGTTTCGTATAGGAAAAAAGGCTTCGATGAGACATTTTCGGAAAGCTATGACAAGCTCCTTATATGCACAGGCGCAAGTCCAATGCGGCAGAAAGTTTCTGGCGCGGATCTGCCTGAAGTCCTGAACCTCTGGACAATTCCGGACATGGATGGCATAAAGTCCAAGGTCGATGCCGGAGCGAAAAGGGCTGTCGTCATCGGCGGTGGGTTTATCGGCATCGAAGCTGCTGAAAACCTTGTGGAACGTGGTGTACAGACCAGTATCGTGCATCGCAGGGAACACCTTATGCCCAATCTCGACCCGGAAATGGCAAGATCGCTTGCGGAAACAGCACTCTCACACGGGATAAAGCTTTATTTGGGGAAAGAGGTTTCTGCGATAGAAAAGGATTCATCCGGCCTCAAGGTCAAACTCAACGACGGCGATGCGATTGAAACGGATCTTGTAGTAATGTCGATAGGAGCGCGGCCGAACAGCGGACTCGCTAGAGATGCCGGGCTGGAGCTTGGTGAGCGGGGCGGGATAAAGGTAAACGAATACCTTCAGACAAGCGACCCGAATATATACGCAGCCGGTGACGTTATCGAGGTCAGGGACATTGTTTCCGGTTCTCCATCGCTTTTTCCCTTCGCCGGTCCGGCCAACCGTCAGGGACGTATTGCAGCTATCAATATGCTTGGCGAGGAAAAAGAGAAATACAAGGGAAGTATCGGCACGTCTATATGCCAGTTTTTCGATGTTAATGTCGCGTCATGCGGGGCCTCGGAAGCCAGGCTGGCCAAGTCCGGGACGGAATATCTGAAGACCTACGTGCTTCCAATGTCTCATGCCTCCTATTATCCAGGCGCTGAGACGATGATCATAAAACTCCTTTTTACGAAGGAAGGTAAAATACTGGGTACCCAGATTACGGGCCGCGACGGAGTAGATAAGCGTATAGATGTCTTTGCCGCGGCAATCGGCAACGGGCTTACTGTTCACGACCTGGAAGAGATGGAACTGGCCTATGCGCCCCCCTTCGCATCCGCCAAGGACCCTGTCAATTATGCCGGGTTTGTCGCCGGTAACATTATAAAAGGAGATAGCGATGTAATTTTTCCTGAAAATATTCCTGATGGTGCTTTTCTGCTGGATGTCCGTGAGGAAGAGGAGTTTACAGCTGGAAATATCCCCGGCTCTCAAAATATTCCTTTGGGAAAGCTTAGAAAAGCCCTTGACAAACTGCCTAAAGAGAGGTTAATAGTTAGTTATTGCAAGATTGGTGTAAGGGGCTATCTTGCAGAGAGACTTTTGAAAGTGGGGGGATTCCATGTAAAGAACCTTTGCGGAGGCTACACCGTCTGGAAACTGTTCACCCCGTTCCCCCTCCCACAGCCCGATAGAGAACAGTTTTCAACGTGTGCCTCCACCATTTCTTGCCCTGTGACAGACGTCGCGAGCGCTCCTTCTTCCGAAGTTCGTGAGCTTAATGCTTGTGGTCTTCAGTGTCCCGGTCCGATTGTCGAAGTTAAAAAGGCCCTTGAGGAAATGAAGAATGGAGAGATCCTCAGCGTAAAGGCGAGCGATAAGGGGTTTTATAGTGATATCCAGTCATGGTGTACCGCTACCGGAAACAAGCTTGTTTCGATAGAAAAAGGCCCTTCGGAAATAACCGCTTCGATTCAGAAGGGGCAGGGGGCTTCGGCAAGTACTCCGATATCGAAAACGTCTTCAAAAAATACTTCGATGGTCGTGTTCAGTAACGATCTTGACAAAGTCATGGCCGCCTTCATCATCGCGACAGGCTTCGCCTCGCTCGGGCACAATGTGACAATGTTTTTCACGTTTTGGGGACTTAATGTCTTGAGAAAGGAAAATCCGCCGCCAGTGAAGAAAGACATTCTAAGCAGGATGTTCGGCTTTATGATGCCGCGCGGCGCGAAAAAACTTGCGCTTTCCCAGATGCACATGATGGGTATGGGAACAGCCATGATGAAGCACGTGATGAAATCAAAAAACGTGAACAATCTTCCTGAACTCATTGCGCAAGCCAGATTCATGGGCGTCAAGTTCCTCGCTTGTGAAATGGCGATGAATGTGATGGGAATAACGAAGGAAGAGCTTTTGGACAATGTCGACACGGCTGGCGTAGCCAGTTTTGCGGCGCTTTCCGAAAACAGCGTCACAACGCTTTTCATATAGGGCGATGCTCAAAAAGAAAAACGCAGTGTGGCTACAGGCGCGACGCACTGATTTTTGTACAAAAAATTCCACTTTTATCCAGAGAAGCCTCTTGACATGACAAGCGCTATCCTGTATTATGTATATACATAAAAACAAGGCCAGTAGAGGATCGGTATGAAAGAAACTGCATGTCATCGCATCGAAAAAGCCCTTCGGAAGAGGGTGCTGAGCCTGCGGCACGATACAAAAATATCGACTGAAATGGAGCTCTGCGAAGAGTTCTCCGTGTCACGCATGACAATGAACAAGGTTATAGGAAAGCTGGTACAGGACGATCTGCTCTACCGTGTTAAAAAGAGAGGGACGTTCGTAAAGGAAAGAAGAAAAATCGAAAGACCGATTTATTTTCTTCTGCCGACTATCGATTATCTGACATACGACTCGGCCTTGAGTACCAAGGGAGCACTTTGGGGACTTAACGCCGAGGCTTCGTTGTCCAACAGGAAAGTGGAGATTCTTCCCGTCACCCGAACAAACCAGATAAATGACTATGACTGGGAAACTCTTGAAAGAATATCATGTGGCGATGACGTTTTTATAACCAGTTTCTGGTATAAGAGATTGTTCCCGTTCTTAGAGGAAAAAGAATGCGATGTTGTCTGTATGGACAATGCTGTATGGCTTGAAGATGAATATAGAAAAATCCTTTCAAACTGGTATTCGATAAAACTTGAAAGAAAAGCAGGAACAGAAACCGCGATCAAGTATCTGGCGGACACCGGAAGAAAAAAACCTTTGCTACTTTATTCTTATAAGGAAAAGGAGCATCCTGTAACGGAGGGATTCAAATCAGGACTCAAGAAAGCCGGATTGCCATTTTTAGAGAAGCTTTTTGTCCATGTGAGCGACATAAAAAAGACTTGTTCCGGCCTTAAAGAACTCCACAAGAAAACACTATTCGACAGTATTGTAATTTCCACGGCTGACATGGTAAAGGATATCTGTGGCGAACTCGACAAAATGAAACTAAGAATACCGGACGACATAAGCGTCATATGCCTGGAGGAAGCTCCGTTGCTCAGAGATATGGAAGTGCCTGTCTCGTCAATGGCGTCCCCTTTCTCAGAAGTGGGTCGTGAAGCGACAAGGATGTTTGAGAGGGATATCTTTCTGCGCGGCGAGACGAGACTTCAGCAATTCCTGACAGAAAGGGAATCTACGCGGAAGGGAGCCGGAAGCGCGTTTGATTCAGAATATTTGCAGGAAGCAAAGGTTTCCGAGGCACTAATACGCTTCGGAACCGATGGAATATAAATATATCAAAGGATTACAAATGATGAACACGTCGATAAAAGCAGCAGTTGCAGGATTAGGAAGAATCGGGTGGAGACATGCCTCCGATATATGCAAAACCGAAGGACTTGGACTTTCGGCTTTATGCGAACCGAACGCGGAGCTTGCGGAAAAGGCGAAAACGGAATTCAAAGTTCCAGTCTATCAGTCGTATGAAAAAATGCTCGAAGAATCGGAGGCTGACTTTGTCGTAATAGCGACACCGTCGCACATGCATTTTGAAATGGCGTCAAAGGCGCTGGAAAAAGGCTTCAACGTGATGGTGGAAAAGCCGATCTCTCCAAGCGCGGAGGAAGCTAAAAAACTAAAAAGTCTGGCGGAAAAAGCAAAGCGCTGGATCAGCGTAAATCAGTCATTCAGATACAGACCCGATGTGGCGTATATAAAGGATATCATAAAATCAGGTCTGATAGGTGAGATTTTCCAGATACACATATACGCGCCGGGTGGCTTCACAGAAAGAACCGACTGGCAGATATGGAGAAAATTCGATGGCGGCGCCCTGTCGAACTGGGGCGTACATCTCGTTGATGCCATATTATTTATAACAGAACAAGAACCTGTAGACGTCTTTGCGAAGCTTGACAGAATTCTCGACAAAGGCGATGCGGAAGATTCTTTCAAAGTCATAGTCAAAATGGATAACGGCTGTACCGGAGAGGCGGAAGCCGCAAAGTCGTTTTTCAATAAAACACACTGGCACATATGCGGAACAAAGGGAAGTATTATCGGAGAATTCGATCCTTTGCCGGTTATGAAAATTAGAGTTCAGTACGTTGCCGATGGGAAACCCGAGACAAAAACCGAATCTTTTGATTTTTCGCAGCAGCAATATACATCACAGCTCCTACCGCATTATGCGGCGCTGGTGAAAAATCTGAACAATGGAAATATCCCGCCAGTCACAATCGATTCTGTGATAAGGACAATGAGCGTACTTGATGCTGCCCGTGAAAGCAGCGCCAAAGGGCAAAGCGTAAGAATAATATAAGCGAAGGGGGTTAATACCATGAAATATCGATATTCATTGAATACCAACCAGTTGAAAAAAGAAATGTCCCCGAAGCAAATTGTTGATTTTGCCCTGGAGTGCAAACTTGACGGGATTGAATGGGGTATCCGTTCAATGGACACCGCCGGAGAAGAAATAAAAGAAATGGCGCAGCGGACAAAAGATGCCGGACTCGAAGTCGTCAACTGGCTAATCGGCGGGAAGCCGTGGAAACAAGATGATCTCAAGAAACGTGCGGAACTCGTGGCATCGGTGGAAGGAAAGTCTATGCGTGTTGATCATCCATGGATAGCGTACAATTTTGAAGAATCACTTCATCAGGGAAAATCTTTCAATGAGATATTCAAACTCGCAAAGGATTCAATGCCCTTTCTTGCGGAGTTGAGCAAGGAAAGCGGAATCCGTTTTCTTTTTGAGACTCATGCCGGTGCTTTACTAGCCTCAACATTGGCAGTAAAGATGCTTTTTGAAGGGGCAAGCCCCGAACATGTCGGAGTTATTTATGATCCTGCGAACACTCTCGTGGAAGGAGGGCTCAGGCCCAGGAGCGAAGTTGAAGTGCTTGGGAAATTCCTTGCCTATGTTCATGCCAAAAATGTGGCATTTTTCTTTGATGGCAATATTTCGGAAAATCCCGTGAATAGAACAATATGGTCAAGAAAAACGGTTCCGCCGGCGGCTGGCGCGCTTGACTGGGTGGAGGTATTCTTCGCATTGAAAAGCGGCGGATTCGAGGGATTTATTTCGGTAGAAGAATTTTTCTCTCCTCAGAAGCTCGACCTTATAAAGTCAGGAGTCGCCTTCTTAAGGGAATGCGAGAAGCTGTCTCCAGAAAAAAGCTGTGGTCCTTTCACGAATTTCAATGAATAAAATAACATATAAAGACCAGGAGATTGTCTGATGGGAAAAGCCTTAGTAATGTCGTTGTTTATCCTGACAGCCGGATGTCTAGTATCTCAAAATAAAGTAGAGAAAAGCAATATACTGTGGGAGCGGAACTGTAGCAGTTTCAAGGTGGCGGACTGGACAGTAAAAGACCTTTCCATAGAAATTTCAAATGCTGCGATAAGGCTTCGGGAAACAGGCGACGGTGCCGAAGGCTCTATGTCATGCGAGATCAAATATACTCCGGAAGCAAAATTTGTTCAGGTCAAGACAGGCATAGCGGAAAATGCCGATAATACTTTCTATCTCGCCAGCGGGAATGTGAGATACAAACTTTTCACTGGCTGGAATACGTTTCCCATAAATAGCCAAGATGTTAAAAGCGGCTTATTGAAAATCACGATTGTCCAGAAGGGCATTCCTGGAAATAATCCCGGAGGATGGGCTGACATCGAAAATATAAGGGTAGTTGAAAGTCCGGCCGACGGTTTGACAGTCACTCTTCTTGATAACGGAAGAAATGATAATATGGCAAGGATTGGTGACACAATAGAGTTCCGTTATTACCCCTCCGGTTCGATTATGGAAACGGTGCTGGAGGCAGACTGCTTCGTTGTCCCTGAGATGTCGTCTTACCGCTTCAGCGGGCAAAGTATTGTACTTAAAAAAATAGATAATAGATTATTTTCGTACAAAGTAAAGATTGACAGAGATGCATATTCATTCGCCACAAGCAACGGGAAAGCATTGCTCGCCTCCGTTTTCGCCGGAAACACATTTTCTTATGCTTACGCTGATTTTAATGTCAACATAAATTCAGGTAATGCAATTCCTCAATCCGTTTTTAAGGGGGCAAATCCCGACATTGTAAAATACCGTAAAATGTGGGCAGAATATACCAATGGAAAAGACCTTGCACTCGGGAAAGAAGTCATTTTTTCTAAAAAGCCGGATTACGCGCTGACATCCAAGGGCGGCACTGATTCAAAAGACCTTACAGACGGCAAGCTAAGCGGCAGGAAATGCGACACAATATGGTTCGATCCGGCAGCGGTTGGCTGGTATATGAGTGGAGCTGAAAGCGGAGTAAACTGCCTGATTGATCTGGGATCGGAACAGCCCGTAAGCAATGTGGCAATAAGGGCGCTTGCGGGGAAAAGTCAAACAAATCTGACGGCTCCTGCCGGATTTAAAATCTTCGTAAGCAAAGATGGAAAGGCCTTTTACGAAGCTGCGTCGATGGTGAAACTCATGCAGGCGGAAAAAGAACTCAGCAACTTTAAAACGCATTATTATATAGACGAACTGGGAAAGGCTTATACCTTCCCTTTCAACCTTGAGGTGAATGCCAGCGCGAGATATGTCGGCATTTATATTAAGGGGGCGACAGCGGCAGTATTCTGTGACGAGATTGCCATAATGGAAGGAAATCCTAAAACAGCAGGATTCAATGACGCATACAAAGGACAGGAGCAAAAATTCATAACCAGCGGAATACTTGTTGAACCGAGGCTGAAGGAGCTTGCGATATCTACAAATATAGAAACACCCAACGCATTACAGATTTCCGACATGAGGGAGGCAGAAGCGGCTTTGAAGCCGGCATTCGCGGTAATCGACGTTCCGGAAGGAATAAGCATAATACAGCCCGAAGCACAAAAGGAAAGTGTTGAAATTAATGGTAATAAATATACCAGGTGGAAGCTTCCTCTTAGGAAAAAAGCCTGGACTACCTGTCCTCAAACCGAAATGCTTTTCCTTAGTGCCGACAAATCTGCCGATGTGAAACTGCCTGCATATACATATGCAGAATACGATGGAATTACATCAGAAAAGGCAGAAATCCCTATCCGGTTATTCGAGATACCGGAGGTAAAGCCGGAACTGAAAAGACTTCATATAAGTCTGGCGTGGATGTCGGAAAGAGATCAGGCGGAATACCCGAATTATCTCAAGGCATGGAAACTGATGGGATTCAACGCTATATCCTGCTTCCCCAGAAACTGGCAGAATGGCCCGGAAAGCAAAAAGCAGGAAATGTTGAAATCTTTGGATTCTGCACGAAAAGAAGGCTTCGCAATAGTCATGAATGAATCGCCTTTCCATGTAATGGAGAAAGGACATAAGGAAGGTTCGGAGATTTTCTCACAATTGAAATCAGGAAAAAAAAGCAAGAACCTCTGCCCGTCATACAGGGGGGATTTTTACTGGAAAGAGATGGATAGAGTAGCCCAAGGCGTGAGTTTGACAAAACCCGACTATGTATACTGGGATATTGAATGCTGGTACCCCGGCGCAAAGGAGGCTCCTCTCTGCACAAGGTGCATAGCGGAACAAGAGAAATCAGGTAAGCCGATGGATGACTTTTTAAAAGGCCTCGGGACTGAAAATATGAAAAACCTTAAGGCGGCGGTAAAGAAGGGCATCGGCAATGGAAAGATGCCGCTTGTTCATTGTTATGACACGCATCCTACGTCTCCAAACTACAACGCCATTATGGACTTCAATAGATTCTATCCAGAATATGTGGACACTTCGGCAAACAGCTTTTATGTAGCTGGCAATGCGCTGAAGGTACATGATGAAATGCGTGAAAATTATAAGACCATGAAGAATAACAAGTGTATTCCATGGCTCACTGCAGGGTGTTACGGAGAGTATGAGCCTTACAAGCTTGAGCAGATGATCCTTGAAGCCCTGCTTAACGGCGCATGCGGCATAACTTATTATTGCTACAGTGATTTTGATACGTCGAGAGATTTCTACTATCACGTGAAGGCCGTCTCTGAAATAGCGCCTTATGAAAACATAATAATGGATGGAGAAGTCCTTACATCACTTAAAGGTTCAAACAAGAATCTGGTCTATTCCGCAGTAAAAAAAGGGAAGGAAATGCTACTTCTCGTTGGCAATTACAAACGCAGTGCGGACGGTAAATCAGAGATTAAGCTGCCATTTGATGGCATTCTTGAAATCAAAGATCTGCGTAATGACGGGAAGGAAATGAAATGTGAAAATCCTTTCAAAATAGACGTTCCCAAAGACCAGATAGTGTTATATTATATCAAAGGAAAATAGGAGGGAGTCTTGATGGGCGGACCTAAAGAAAATAAGTTCACACTTCTAGAACTGCTCATAGTGATTGCGATAATAGCGATACTGGCGAGTATGCTGCTTCCCGCATTGAGAAACGCCAAGAATGGGGCGAAGATGACTCAGTGTGCAAGCAATATGAAGCAAATAGGCATATTGATGATGCAATATGTCGATGAAAATAATTCCTATTATCCGCTCTCATTCAATGCAGATGATCAATACCCTGTATGGGCCGGGAAGCTGGTCTCAAGCGGGGGGCTGAGAAATCTTGATATCTTCATTTGCCCGTCAGTCAACAGGGAAAACCTCTGTCCGTACCTTATAAGAAAGGATACAACGATAGAGCAAAAAATAAGTGCGACTGCTCCGGCATATGTTTCTTATGGTGTTGGCCGCTACGGGACTTCTCCTACAAAGGCAGATGTTGACGGAACCTATAAAGCCGTCCGCGCAGGGAATCTGCCGGCAAATATGATGGTCGCGATGGATTTTGAATCTGCTCCTCAACCATATGACGGCTGGTATGCATCATGGTGCAGTGCATTCTTGCCGAGTGGAGATGCACAAGCCGTAGACTCAGCAAATTTTATGGCAAGACATAATAAGCGTTTCAATCTTTTATATACTGACGGGCATGTATCTTCCTCAGCCCTGAAGGACCTGCAATTCTCGAGTACAGACGCAGCAAATAATTCGCCATGGTATCATGGTAAATACTGCAAAAAATAGTCAAATACCGAATTTGGGTAACAACTGCTTTTTTCGTAGTATGTCATATTATCTTGCCTTCATTTATATATCCTCCAGTCAAAGGTCAACAGTGATTTGATGGTTTCAGGACTGTCGCCGCACACTCTTTTAAGCTTGAGCAACCCGCAAGTCCCCGATTTGAGTTTTTAAATCGGCGGGGCTTGACAAACGTCCCCGGAACAGCTATAATATCTAACATTGATGGAAAACAATTCAACATAGATGGAGAATGCGAATGCCTAGAGGTGAGCTTGTACAGTCTGTGGAGAGAGCCCTCGACATAATTGAAATTGTTGCAGGGGCCGGAAATGGTTTGCGTCTTAATGAGATTTCTGCCCGTATCGGACTAAAGAACACTACGGTGCATAACCTGATACGCACCCTTTCCGCAAGGGGGTTCCTCGGGAAAAATGATAATAACATATATACGGTGGGAGAACGCCTTCTGGAGGTTGTGGAGCGTTCTGGAAATAAAAGATTTCTGGACAGGCTTTCTGCCGCAATCGTTGGCCTGAGTGTGAAATTAGGAGATGCGACTATAGTCGTTACTGAGATGTCCGGATATGATATTATGGTGAAGTTGAGGATATCACCGGAACAGCCTGAAATAATCCAAAAGCCGGAAAATTTTTCATTCTGCCCGTATACCAGTGTGTCCGGCCTTCTCTTCCTTGCCCTTTCCGGAAGCAAAGAGGCAATAATGAGAAATTATCCGTTCCCGGAATATGGGGTCCATGTATGGAAGACCGAGAAAAATCTTTCCAGTTATCTGGACACCGTAAAGAAAAATGGCTTCTCCCGCGAATGGGATTCGGGGAAAAATGGGTTCAGGGCAGCCTTCCCGCTGAAAAAGGAAAGTGCGGATATAAGTTTTGGAATAGGAATAGATATCAAGCAGGGAAATGTCAGCGAAGACAGGCGGACGGAAGTATTGGACATACTAAGAAAAGCAGTTTTATCGATAAATTCAAAAGGAGCATAAAAATGAATGCGAGTACCGCAACGAAAAGGGAATTTGGGCAGAATGACCTGGAAAACCGGCATGAGGCAGCCCTCGCCGTCAAACGGCAGGCTCTGGCTTTGGGGGCAGACGCCGTCGCAATCGGCAGCATAGACCGTTGGAAGGGCGCGCCCACGCAAATGGATCCGCGGCAGATAATGCCTGAATGCAAGTCCGTAATCGGCATGGTATTCCGTGTAATGCGCGGAAGCCTTCGCGGCATAGAGGAAGGCACGTACTTCAGCAACTATTCCGCAATGGGCTATGGCGGCCTTACTTATCTCTACATACCAATGACAGTCATAAACCTTTCCAAATTCATAGAGGACCGCGGCTATGAAGCAATTCCCTACGGTCATCAGAGTGATTGGCGGGCGATTGATGGTGACGGATTTCTGGGCAAGGGCAGCAGGCCTGTCGCTCCCGGGAGGGCCGCGCCGGACGTGATGGTGCATTTGAGAATAGCCGCCTATCTCTGCGGTCTCGGCGAAATAGGCTACAGTAAAATGTTTCTTTCCCCGCAGTTCGGACCCAGGAACCGGGTCGGGATTGTTCTTACGGATGTGGACCTTGAGGAGGATCCCATTTATGACGGACCTCAGCTTTGCAATAAGTGTATGGCGTGCGTCAAGGCATGTCCGGGCGGATGCATTCCAGCCGACAAGACCGTCAAAGTAAATCTCGCGGAAAAAGAAGTAGAGTGGTCTGATATCGACATGGACGGCTGTAATCTTACCTTCAGAGGCGGCCGGAAGTCGGAAGTCGAAGTCCCGCCCGAAAAACAATATATCGACGAAGGGGCTGATACTGTTCCTGGCAGCTGGAGTCCCTTCAACCACAAACCTAGAAATCTCTATAACACCGGACAGGCGGTATGTGGCGCACGGGGCTGCACGAGGGCATGCATGATAAGCCTTGAAAACAGGGGCGTTCTTCAAAATAAATTCAAGGACAAGTTCCGCAGGCGCAAGCAGTGGAGCGTTGACTGGAACGAAGCACCCCAATACCCGGCTGATGCGATATTTCGTAAAAGCCCTGAGGGTTTGGATGCCGACTAATCGTTCCAGATTTCCGGACAGAGCTGTGCTGCCCTTACCGGGCGGTACGGCTCGAATTTCTAAAAAATGTAAAGACTTTCAATAAATTTCGGATAAAATAAGGAATTGGAAATTCAATTGTTTTTGTGATAGTTTAGAGGGAACAATATTTTTCTGTTGTAAAGAGGTAACTTGGATGGGATCCGAAAAAAAAATACTTAAGGCGCTTACAGTCGGAAACAGTTTTAGCCTTGACGCAAATGCTTTTCGCGAACAACTGAACGCGGCTGATCCGGAATATACGCTTAAGGTAACAGAGGCTTATATTGGAGGATGTTCTCTAGAAAAACATATCACTCTGGCGTTGCGAAATGAAGCTGATCCTGAAAATCCTGAATTCAGACAGTATGCTAATCCGCAGTTTATGCCGGAGGGAAATTACGGCCTTAAGGAGATGCTTTTATTTGAAAAGTGGAAGCATATTACGATTCAGCAGGTCAGTGATGAAAGCGATTGTATTGCGACTTTTCGCCCTCATGCTTCTGGTCTTTGTAGTTTTATAAAAAAATATTCCCCTGATGCCGAGATTATACTTCATGAGACTTGGGCGGATCGGGTCGACAATCCAAGGATGAAGGAAGGAAACAAGACTCAGGGGTTAATGTACAAGAACCTTGACGCGGCATATACAACAATAGCCGCTGAGTTAGGTAATCTCAGAATAATTCCGGTCGGGGATGCATTTCAGGTAGCAAGGGAATATCCGGATTTTAAATTCATTCTCGATGAAAAGTTTGACTTCGGGAATGCCTCATACCCGGCTCTTCCTACCCAGTTGCACGCTCTCTGTATCGGGTGGTTTTGGAGGAGGGACGGAGAAACTGGCGCGAGCAAACTTGTTTATGACCATCATGCTAGCCCTGCGGGCCGTCTGCTTGCTGCTCTCGTATGGCGCCAGTTTTTCTTTCCTGAAGTTGATGTCAGAAAGAATATGTTCAGACCTGAAGGCGTTAGCGAAGAATTTGCAAAAATTCTCAGGCAGACCGCATATTCCACGGTTAAAAACAAACTCAAACCCTTAATTGCGGAATAAGTTCATTAAAGATAAAATTTTCAATGTGAAGCGTTATCATTTTGGGGAGAGTTTGTCATGAAATTCGCAGTGGGATATCAAGTGCCGGATAACGGCGAAGGATTCTGTGAAATCGTAAAGAATTACCATGATTCGATAGCCGAACTTTATTTTGCCTGGACCGGTCAGCCCTCCGGGCGGGCCAAACTCGGAGAGAAGCGCGGTCTGATTGACTGGACCGCACAGGAAAGGCTGGAATATGAACTTGTAGAAATAAAAAAACTCGGAGTCAAGCTTGATATCCTCTTCAATTCCAACTGTTACGGCGCTCATGCTGTAAGCGCAAAACTTGAAAATGAAGTCGTTTCAATACTTGAACATCTTGCCGATACTGTCGGCGGAGTTGATATTGTAACGACAACATCGCTTGCCGTGGCGAGGACTGTCAAGAAATTTTTTCCAAATATTGAAGTGCGCGCATCCGTCAACATGCGTATAGGAAACGTAAATTCAATGAGTTACGTCTCAGGTCTTTTCGACAGTTTCTATATTCAGCGCGATTTTCAGCGCAATATAAATTACGTCAGGGATGTCAAGCAGTGGTGTTCCAAGAACGGGAAAAGCCTTTTCATGCTGGCAAACAGTGGCTGCCTTTTCTGCTGTCCGGGTCAAAGTTTTCACGACAATTTGGTTGCCCACGACGCGGAAATAGACGAGACAAAAAATATAGAAAATTGGACTCCGCATGTCTGCTGGAATCTTTATAAAAAGCGTGAAAACTGGCCGGCTATTCTTCAGTCTACATGGATACGACCTGAAGATATTCACAATTATGAGGGCATCATTCCGGTAATGAAGCTTGCTACGAGAATGCACTCGCATCCCCGCATGGTTATCGGGGCCTATGCCAACCAGTCTTTCAGCGGAAATCTTCTTGATCTTTTCGAACCCGGCTTTTCCAGTGCGTTCTCTCCTTACTATATCGACAATAAATCATTTCCTGATGATTTTTTTGAGAAAACCTCGACGTGCTCAAAGAATTGCGAAATTTGCAAGTATTGCGCCGATGCCCTGGAAAAAGTCATCAAAACCACTCCTTGAGAAAGATTTATGGTTTCCTCGCGCAACCGCGTAATGACGGCAATGTTCGGGAGGGAATATCGAATGCTGAAAAAGTTGGATGGTATCGCAAGGGAGATCCTAAAAAGAGAATACACAGAGGCAAGGTTCCAGATTATAGCGGTGAAGCTGAAGCTAAGTCTAGAATCAAAAAAGCAAAGTCTGAATTTGTTCCGTCAGTTTTTCGAGCAACAGATAGGGTCCGGCCACCTGCGTCTTGGCCGTTCCTTTCACACGTTTTGACGGAATGACCTCGCCGGTCTCCTTGTCCAGCTTGCCCAGACACAGCTGCTTATTGGCCGGCCGCTTCTTCTCCTTGTCCCAATCTCGCCATTTGATTTTAACCTCCATAGTTACTTTAATAATAAATGCAACTATGTTTTGAGCAAAAGTCAACCCATTTTTCTAGCATAATCGATTAATTTTCAAGAAGTTATAACACCGCGTAGTTACATATTAACGGGAATTCAGGATATAAGCATAGGGTCATAAATATTTGAAGAATAGAAGTAGGATACTATATTACTTTTGAACACAAATTCAGAGGTAATATGAAAGTAGTAAAAATTGTTTTGTCGGTAGATGCCCAAAAGGCGCTTGAAGATTTACAGCATAACGGTTCAGGATTAATGCGCGAACGCAGCCTTGCTGTTTTGCATTGTTCTGCCGGAAAGAAAATTTTATGGATTGCCCGTGCGCTTAATCGTCGTCCTCTCACGGTAAGGACTTGGATTGATGCCTACTTAAAAAGCGGGATTGAAGGTCTTAATCGCACTTATTCCCCGGGCCGGCCAAGCTTTCGCATTTCACACTTAAAGCCGCGCCTGGAGAAATATTTCGAACGGTCTCCTCGTGATTATGGCTGGGGCGAAGATATTTGGACTACGCAAATAATCAACGCTCAATTTGAGAAGGAAATTGGAAGGAAAGTTGGAGCCTCGACGCTGTCTCGCCTGCTTAAAGATGCGGGTTATACATTTAAAAGAGCAAAGAAGACCACATGCATTGCCGCACCGTCAAAAGTAGAAAAACTTGAGCGCGTGCAGGAGATTGCTAAACAGATACTTGACTTCAAGGCTGATGATGAGGTCGAAGTGGTTTTCCTTGACGAATTGCATTTTCCCACGGATCCGTATGTTGTGCGGGGCTGGCGCAAAAAAGGCGTTCCTTTTTTCCCTGCCGACACCCCGAAAGCGGGAAAGTCTTTCGGTCTTTGGTGCATACGCGCCGGCAATCGGGAGTTTTTACTGGAAGAGCGCTCCTCAAAGTAACGCTAATGTTTTTCGAGACTTCATTCACCAGCTCCGCGCAAAACTTGAAGTCAAACAACTGGCAATTGTACTTGATAACGCCTCTATTCATGGATGTAAACTCATAAAGAATTTCCTTGCAAAATACCCCGAAGTCAAGATATTCAATTTGCCGACTTACTCGCCTGAATATAATCCAACTGAACAAGTGTGGACGTGGATCAAACCATTAGTTCATGCGGCAAGAGCGATAGAGAAAGGCCGTGAAGAAATTATCACGCGCTTTCGCAAAATCATGACTGCATGGATAAATAAACGGCTGGCAAATCCTCCGAATATCGGAATTGGAGCGTGGCGAGATTTATTGTTCAAATATTTATGACTGAATGCTTAATTAAACTGCTATGTCCATTTACACAAAAAAATTTACATACGCGTCGAATAATATTTTCGAACTTATTCAAAGCTGCCGTGAATTTTAATTCCGGAAGCTTTTTTATTTTACCTGCTTGTAGATAATGTATTCCGGGTTCTGGAATACTTCTTTAAATGAGATCTGTTCCGCCAGCGGAAGGCTTTCGCCGATACTTTTTTCAAGCAGTATGTATGTGATGCCATATTTATCTATGCTGTCTTTGAACTTTGCCTGATTCGCGGGATTGCCAGGTGCTTTTACAAAAGTATAAAAAGAAGTTATTTCCCGACGCAGAGCTTTATTTCCATATTCCCCATGATCCCCTATCCCCTTACGTATTGTGGCAAGCTTGAAATGATGTCCTGTATTTTTGGACGTGAGCGTCATGAACACATCGCTCGAAGAGGAGTCTTTTTTAGCAAATTCTACCATTGAATTGAAGTTTTTTATCTGCTCGGCCGCACTTGACCCATGATATACCATGGAAACCATTTTCCACGCGCCGATACGTTCAAAGTTATCGCAAAACGATCCTATTGCCGAAATCACACCGCCGCTTATAAAGGGCCATATCAGAAAAGTAAGGCAGAAGTAGGCCGTTACCAGCCATTGCGCGGCTTTGTTTTTCAAGCCTGATTTCAGGAAAAGCAGAACTACGATCACGGTTGCAAGTATCGAGAGGCATCTGAAGATGACGGTCACTTTAAGAAAATCGCCACCGAAGCATAGAAACGAGTTTTTTATCAGAATAAACCTTGCTCCCGCCGAAAACACAAGACAGAAAACAATGGATGCCGAAATCATAAAATGCATGATTTTAGGGATTTCAAGCTCGCGCCTGTTAAGGATAAAAAATACCGCAAGCAGTTCGCAGTAAAGAAATACGACTTTCTCTCCCCGGAAATAGATACCTCCGAGCAACTCGCCGAGAGGACTCCAGAAAAGCCCGCCTATTCGAGATACAAACTCAAGGACAACCATTGACACAAAGGCTATTACGAACATATCCCTGATGTGCCTGTAAAGCGTATCGTTGGATTTTGAAAAGCCCGCAGATATTTTCCAGAAAAACAGAACGGCAATGAAGGGAATGACGTAAAGCGGAAAAGTGGCTTTCCAGAGCCAATAGCAGAGGTCGTTTCTGAGAGAGAATATGACCTGACTCAGAAATGTGCTTATTCTTTCGAGCGCACCCGCACTTGCGGCAGGAGTTGCCCCGGGGATTGCTGCATTTTTCAGATCAACCGATGTCGGATGCATGAGAAATTCGAAAAAGCCCTTTCCGGCAGTCTGCGCGGCAAGGGAAATATAGCAGGGTGAAACGGCGATTCCGGCAGCTATTCCGGCAATCGGAAGGACTATCCATGTCTTACGGTCTTTCCAGTGGTAGAGGAAATAATGGATAGTTCCAGTCGAAAGCATCATGAGAGCAATGCGCGGATGAAAATTTCCGGCAATTCCGCAGAATATCGCAAAGGCAATCATCTTCGGAAGACTGAAGTTGAAAATGCGTAAATCTTTTCCCTTAAAATAGTAGGCTGCAAGAAGAGGGGTGTATATCGCGGCCGTCGTCCTTGCGTAGGATGCCCCTATTCCGTAGAATATGCCGGAAGCTTCTTTTGCGAGATTTATAAACACCAGCGCTATAAGAGCCGTAAAGCCAGCGAGAACGAGAGGTTTCGTTTTCGGGAAAAACACATTCAGCGCGAAATAAGTGGCTAACATAGAAAAGAATGAATAAATAAAAAGAAGGGTTTTAAGCGCAAAGGAATATGAACCGCCCAGCTTCATAATGGATTCGCAGAGGAACTTCTGGACAGGAAGGTAAACGGTGCATATGTCCTTCATCACGGGGTCGTTGGAAAACGTCTGCGGATAGACCTCCGAGTAGAATATTGAACCTTGAAAGGTAATGTCGGTTGTGAACATATTGTAGGAGTCGCATACAAAAAGATATGCGTGCATAAACGCGAATATGAAAAAAGCAGCTATAACAAGGATGTGGATATTCCTGTTATTTTCCTTCATGATACTCGTCCTCCGTATTTACATTCCAGATGGCGGACTTGTCCGTGGATCCGGACTTGATGGATTTGGCGGCCTCAATTGCGCAGAGCATGGAATGATCCATATTGTTGTAGCGGTGCTGACCGTTGCGTCCGATAAGGAAAAGATTGTCTATTGAGTCGGTGAATTCCCTTATCTGATTAAAGTCCTTGTATGTATCGAAGTAGGCCGGATATGCCTTTTTCTGCCTGTACGCCATGCCGTCACAGATATCGGAGAGTTCCGTGATTCCGAGTTTTGCGAGTTCGGCTGAAGCCATTTCCACAAGCTCCTTGTCGGTCATCGACCAAAGTTCGTCGCCCTCGTTAACGAAGTATTCGAGTCCGAGCCAGATAGTCTCCGTAGGCGCTTTAACCATGAAACGGCTCCAGTTGTTGAAGAACTGAATGCGGCCCATTTTTACGTCCGGTTCCTGAATATATATCCAGTTATCTTTGACGCTCGTGCCGTCTTTTTCCTTAAGATTGCATTTATTCATGAGGAGCCCGACGGTTATAAAATCCCTGTAAACGAGGCCGGACGCGGTATTCAGAGCTTTTTCCGGCGGCTGAGGAGTCATTGAATTAAGAAGGTCTTTGACCGGCATTGAGCTTATGAAGTAATCAGCGGAAACGGTTTCTTCTGTTCCGTCGGATTTTTTCACCACGACTTCCTTAATTCTTGTACTGTCGAGATTTATTTTTACGACTTCGGTATTGAGGTGGATTTTCCCGCCTTTTTCCTCGACAAGTTTTCCGGCGATCTCCCACATCTGGCCCGGGCCGTATTTAGGATATATGAAGCGGTCTATCAGGCTTGTTTCGACTTCTTTCGATGTAAGGAGCGAAAGACCCGGTATTTTTTTCATCACCGACGATGCAAAATGCATCACGGCCTTGCTTATGGAAAGGCCTTTTATTCTCTGTGCACCCCATTCGGCGCTTATCTGGGAGCAGGGGCGGCCCCATACCTTATGAGTATACGATTCAAAAAAAGTACCGTAAAGCTCTTTCCCGAAGCGATTTATAAAAAAGTCCTCGAGCGACTTCTCGTTCTTGAGCGGGAAAAGCATCACGCGCAGATAGGAAAAGCCGATGCGTATGGTTTTTATGAGTCCGAGATTGGAAAGAGTCTGGAGACTCAGGCTTATTGGATAATTAAAGAACTTGCGAAGATAGAGGATTCGTGATTTTCTTGATACCGAAAGCATACATTTTTCAGGTATTTTTTCATCGGGAACTGAATCTTCAAAGACCGGCAATATTTCATCCCACCATTTCATGACGGTTTCTGATTTTGAGAAGAAACGGTGTCCGCCGATGTCTATGCGGTTCCCGTTGTAGTTGATAGTCTTGGAAATACCGCCCAGCATATCTTCTGCTTCGAAAAGAGTCACTTTCATATCAGTATTGCGAAGTATTTCAAGAGCCGCTGTAAGGCCCGCAGGCCCGCCGCCGATAATGACAATATTTTTCCCAGCATCTGCTGACATATTAAACCTTTAGATGTTATTAAACAAAAGTTCATACAGTAAAGTCCAAAGCCTCTTTTTCAAGGCGGTGTAGGGATACAAGAGATTGAGGGCAAGACAAATAGCTAATATTTATTTTATATAATTCTAAAATGCTTTTACTGGGCTTGATCGTTCGGGTGTTCTTTGACAATTTTATTTTTCGTCAATGTCCCAACTTGCGGATGGCGCTTTTTTATAGCAATATCCAAGCCCCGCTTGGTAGGAATACCGCCACAACTACGGGAAGTAGCAGAACCCGGACGACCGACGTTCCCGATTCGATCGTCGATGCACAGTCTATTTCCGTCAACGGCCTCACCGCCTCCAGCGGATTGCCGATTGACAATTGAGCAAACGTCCTTGCATCTGAAGCCTTTTCCGCGTAAATATATGGCTTCCATTTTTAACTGAATTTTAAGTTTCCCTTATTGAAAATCTTCGTATAAATGGCATATTTAACAGCACGAATTTAAAATGTTATGAAATCTCATGACATAACATGACGAGTTAAGGGAATTTAGTAATAGCATAGTAGGAAATCTAAGGATTTTTTACATAAAGCCTTAACAATAGACATGTTATATTACTGCGGGTGTAGCATAGTGGTAATGCTCGAGCTTCCCAAGCTTGCGATGAGGGTTCGATTCCCTTCACCCGCTCCAATTCACATTCCCGAAAAACAGAGACAATCTCTATTTTAAAGGCTTCTTACAAGTAGAACTGAGGGGTTATTTCCTGGTACGGATTACGTTTTCCACAAGCGCGGAGTGTTCTTTATACCATTTAACGAATTCCGGTATCCCGACTGATATAGGTGTTGTCGGACTAAAGCCAAGTTTCTTCTGGGCAAGTTCAATATTGGCAAAGCTTTCGGGAACATCTCCGGGCTGGAGCGGGCACATTTCCTTAACGGCCTCTTTCCCGATTTCTTTTTCTATGATGGAAACCATGTCCATGAGGTTTTCACTTCTATGGTTTCCCAGGTTGAATATCTCGTATTGTTCAAGACCTTCCTTAAAAAGCGCCGCGGATATGCCTTTAACAATATCGCCGACATAGGTAAAGTCACGCTTCATCTTACCGTAGTTGAAAACTTTTATCTTTTCACCCTTGATGATTTTTTCGGTAAAAAGCCAGAGGGCCATGTCCGGTCTTCCCCAAGTGCCGTAGACCGAAAAGAATCTCAGGCCTATGGACTGAAATTTGTAGAGGTGACTATACGAATGGGCCATGAGTTCATTGGCCTTTTTTGTGGCGGCATAGAGGCTTACGGGGGTGTCAACCCTGTCAGACTCAGAAAATGGAACGTTGGTATTCCCGCCGTATACACTTGAGCTGGAGGCATAGACCAGTCTAGGTATCTTATGGTGTCTGACCGATTCGAGCACATTGAGAAACGCCCTTATATTGCTTTCCTCGTAGGCCATAGGATGATCTATTGAATATCTTACCCCGGCCTGGGCGGCAAGGTGACATACCCTGTTTATCTTGTTATTCTGGAATACGCCGTCAAAGGCATTCCCGTCGCATATATCAATGCGGTGCTCGCTAAATCCGCGGATAGCCTTGAGTTCAGCACTCCTCGCCTCCTTGATGCAAAGAGGATAGTAGTCGTTGAACACGTCTACACCTATTACTTCGTGTCCCTTAGAAAGGAGTTCCTTTGACAGATGGTAACCGATAAACCCTCCGGTCCCAGTTACGAGTATTGTTTCCTTTTGATCCATACTTCTCTCTGCTCTTATCAGGCTTTTATCGTTTTCGGCGAGTCTTTTATGGCGTTGCGCGTATCCACTATGAGCTTCGCATTTTTCGCAAGGTCCTTGTAGTCCATAGAGTCGTGCGCGGTGGCGATTAGGACGAGGTCATATTCCCCGGCAGTGCTTATGGGAACGCTTTTTTTCCCGAGGTACTTGGGATATTCCCTGAGTCTCGGGACTTCCGGGCAATACGGATCGTGATAGTCGACTATAGCACCCTTTTCCTCAAGGAGTGTCCAGAGTTTGAATGAGGGACTTTCTCTGAGGTCGTCTACGTTTTTCTTATATGCCAAGCCGACAAGGAGGATTTTGCTGCCATTCATCACGATGCCTCTTTTATTCATGGCCTCGAGAGTCTGCTGTACAACATAATACGGCATATTAGTGTTTATTTCGCCGGCAAGCTCGATAAATCGTGTTGGGCAGTCAAATTCCCTTGCCTTCCAGGTGAGGTAGAACGGATCTATCGGTATGCAGTGTCCTCCAAGGCCGGGTCCGGGATAGAAGGGCATGTAGCCGAAGGGCTTTGTTTTCGCCGCCTCGATTACTTCCCACACGTCAATGCCCATTTTTGTAAATACAACTTTGAGTTCATTGACGAGTGCTATATTCACGGAACGGAATATATTTTCGACAAGCTTTGTCGCTTCTGCCGTTGCGGCGGACGAAACAGGAACCATCTTACAGATTATTGTCTCGTACATTGCCTTTGCCGCAGTCAGGCTTTCGTCATTGAAGCCGCCCACGACTTTCGGGATTGTTGACGTCGAAAAATCCTTGTTATTGGGGTCTTCCCGTTCAGGGGAGTATGCGAGAAAGAAGTCTTTGCCGGCCTTGAGCCCGGTTTCCCGTTCAAGAATCGGAAGAAGAACTTCATCTGTTGTTCCGGGATAGGTTGTGGATTCGAGACTGAAGAGCTGGCCTTTTCTGACGTAGGGGGCGAGAGCTTCGGCGGTTGAAACAATATAGCTCATATCCGGTTCACGGTGATGGTCGAGCGGTGTCGGGACGCATATTATCACTGCGTCGCAGGTGGAGCTCAGGGAAAAATCACTGGTCGCGGCGAAACGGCCTGTTGAGTTTATTTCTTTAATCCTGTCAGCCGGGATGTGTTTTATGTAAGTTTCTGACTTTGCAAGCTTCACAATTTTTTCATCGTCGATGTCAAGTCCGAGTACATTGAAACCGGCCTTAACGAACTCTATTGTGAGCGGCAGGCCTACATAACCAAGGCCAACCACACCGATTCTAGCCTTGCGGTCCTCTATTTTTTTTAGAAACGCACTAATCATTTCTTTGTCTCCCTGACAGTTTCGAGATTTTTGAATGAAACCTTAGAATCTATTTCAAGAATGCTTTTTTTCAAATAGCAAACACCTTATACGCTCGAATTATTTTGAAGATGCTTACCCCATTCGCATATATTTTCCCATCCGCCAAAGTACCATTTCAACGGGAAATCAGAGCATTGCTTCGGTTTCACCGTATTTATTATGCAGTAATCTGAGTCGGGGGCCAGGAAGACACAGCTGCCGTCTTCCTTTTCAATCAGGGAGAGCGACCTCCTATCTTCAGTAATCCTTGTGAATGTTCCCGTAAATTCCTCAACGTCAAGTCCCATATATTCGGCAATCAGGCTTGTGTCCTTCTCTGTAAGTCTGACATAGCCCTCCCAGCGGCAGCAGCGACCGCATTTGAAACACGTGAAGTCTTCTTTATTTTTTTTTTGAGGCATACAGCTGCACCTAAAAAAAAGGCATTCCGCAACGGGAATGCCTTGATAAGGTAAAGTCGGCGAAAAACTCTGCTTACTTAAGCTCCTGCGATCCTAAATCATCGCCTTTGAGGTCAATGAAGAACCAGCCGGTGATAAGATCGGCAACGTCGATCGGATGAATCGCACAACGGAATTCCACGAGGAGCGCAATCCCTACGCCGATTTCCCAGTAATCCCTAGCTCCGGTATATATGTTATATATTCTTTCAGTGGGGAGCGGAATTCCTGAAGCCGCATACCAGTATTTTTTTACCAAGCGGCTAGTGAAAGCCCTGTCAGTATCTTCATCCGCAAGAAACGCGAAACCATAGTCCCAGCCGTTGTCTATGCATACGCCATACTGACGGTTATAGTCTTTTACCGCTTTTGAACAGACGCCGACGCTACCGCCGAATCCGAAAGCCCTTGTCGCTCTGACTTCAAGCTTTACGCAGGGGCCGAAGCCGACCTCGACAGACGCGATGTCGACAAGGTCCATGAATCTGTTCGGGAAATACATTACAAGCTTGTCTACCACATCTGCTTTGGCGTTGAATCCTGATCCAAGCATGCAGACCGCTGTAACCAGCACGATTAAACTTTTCTTCATAGAACTAAGCCTTCCCTGGGATTTTAACTAAAATTTAATACATACTAATGCGAGTAATCTAACATTACCCCGCAACTATTCAAACAAATATCAAAAATTTTTAAATAAATAAGGGGACCTTAACGGACTCAATCTTTCTTTTTTAGGGGCACACCGAGAAGCGAAAGATGCTTTTCAAAGTGTTTCTTGATAAGCTCGTGATAGTATACCTCATGCTTGTGAAGAGCCTCGAAAAAGAATGGCCTTATGGAAGAGTCGGTAAGTATCGAGCCGTAGGTGATATGGAGGAGCTGTCGGGCTTCGTCCATATTCATAAGATCCGGAACTTGGCTGTCATCGAGTGAATTAAGCGCCGGGATTTTGCTGATATCGGCGGTAATGTGGTAAAGTTTTTTAGCTTCTTCAAGGTGCTCAAGGGAGCACTGGTGCATTTTTCTATAGAGGGCCGGCTCTTGGACGGCAATGGCCCTTACCGCCTCAAGCCAGCTTGTTCCGGCTGTTTTGACGTGAAGTCTCATGTTGGTCATTCTGCCGACCGAGGGGTAGACGGCGAACTTGTCGCTGCCTGAGTGGACGGATACCTTATAGTTGCCGAAACCTTTAGCGATTGCGGCATGGACGGCGAATTGCTTGTCGAATTCCCTGAGGTCGCCAATATAGTCAATCGCCTTTTGAAATTCGCCTATGAATCTGGGCGCGAGCGAGGTAAATTCCACGTTCCTGTATTCAAGTTCCAACGCTATATAAAGATGGTGTTCCGGAAGGGTCGGCGAGGTTGTCTCGTCTATTGAAATTTCAAGGTCGAACTCCTTCCCTCGGTTGGAGGCAAGGTGTTCGTGGACCTTCGCTGCGAAATCAAGTGCGCGGTTGTACATGACGGCGCAGCGTTTGACTGTGGCGCTGTCAAGGCTTATGGAAATTCCATCGGCCTGGAAGGATTTATCGAAATAGCTTTTTTCGAGACGTTTTCTGATATCTTCCTTAATCCCTAAATAGGCGCTGTTTATTTCTGAATCGCTCCAGTTGCCGGCATCGGCGTTCATTTCCTCGGAGAGATCGAGGGTAATCATAGGCATTCCGGCGGCGAGGGCGACATTGATGTCGGCGATTGTCTTAAGGTGATCGCCATCCGCGCCGTAGCCATCCTTGTAACCTGACTGGTAAACCATGTATACAGTATCGCTGACCACATCGCCGTAAGTTCTTCCGGTGAGTTTGAGTTCTCTCATGGACTGTTGGGCAAGCACGGGAGAAACTTCAAATTCCTTTACGGCGGCAACGTGTCCCGGAGTGGCGAGTCCGAGCCGGTCTCCGCAACCTATGGTAGTTTTACGGTTTCTAAGCGAAATGGGGGCGGTCCAGGGGAAAAGTTCTTTGAGCATCTGGGCGTTATGTTCGTTGAGGGGGCATTTTTTTGCGAACATGCCGACATCGCCGACGAGCTCCCCGCTGAACTTTGAGATGACTCCGCCTCTTTCCGGAGACATTATGAGGAGAAAGCGCTGGTTCTGATCCTTTGCCATTGAAATAATGGCTTTCTCCTTCTTGTGGACGGAATTTCCATAAAATGAAACCGCGCTGCCGCTTCCATGTATATGTTGCCTTATGTCTTCCACTTTGGAATCGATGATTGACGATGCTCTTTCAAGTATCTTTTTCATTTATGTCTCCGAGGGGTTTTGATTCTTCTTGAAAATATTGCCTTAACACTTTGTGAATATAAAATTCAAAGAGGATTATTCAAGCTTAGCTTTTAAATGCGATGTAACGTAATTCGCTTGAGACTCCGAAAAAGCGAGCGAGGTACTGAATAAAACGTCGGGAGAAGGCAGCGTTTCCTTTTTCCATCTTTACGATTCTGGTGATTCTCTTGAAGCCTGCGTCGCGGAGCATTTTTTCCAGCGGTCTGGTGCCGAAAAACTGAAGATGCGTCGGATTTCCGTAGCATAAAGTATTTTCTTTCTTTTTCCAGAGATGTTTAAGAAAAGCCGTGTTCGGAACCGTCAAAAGAAAAAGACCTCCGGTGTTTAGTGCGGTAAAAATTTTTTTACAAAGTAGGTCCGGTTCTTCCAGATGCTCCATCGTTTGGAGGAGGCTGATAACGTCAAACTCTTCAGAAGACGGCAAATCCGTAAAAAATTGAACTGCCGGAATTTTATTGCTTACGAACTCACGTGCGTTTGAAGAACTTTCGACAGCGTTGAGCTTTGCGAGGGGGATTTTTTTTTGAAATTCCATAAGAAATCCCCCCGTCCCGGCGCCGATATCAAGCAGAGAACTCACAGAAGGCGCCGCCCCTGTGACATCGTTACACAAGCTTTGCCATACTTCCGTATTTTTCAGGTTCCATTCATCCATTCGCGGCGCATCTGGTGAGGGATAGTACTCATTCTGATAAGATTTATTGATTGTGTCCGTATCAAATTTTTTTGCAAATTGGAATCCGCAGTTCTGGCAGGCGACAATCTCTCTTGAATCAATCCTGGCAATAGACGTGAATGCCGTACCTTTACAGGCGGCGCATTCTGTACGTTCAACTATCATCGACTTGGCTCCATTTAAACTTTTAGTTATTCTTCCGCACTTACCGTTTTATGTGCATTTGGTTCAACGTCTTCGCGTTCCGGCAGTGTGCCGGTAAATAGTTTGTTTATAAGCCTTCTGATATCGTTCAGTACCACAAGAAGACACGGGATGAGAACCAGGGTCAGCAGAGAGGAAAAGGCAACGCCGAAGGCTATGGAAATAGCCATCGGGATTAGGAATCGGGCCTGCATGCTTCTCTCCAGGATCATTGGGAAAATCCCAAAAAACGTTGTAATGGTAGTGAGCATTATGGGACGGAAACGGCGTTTCGATCCCTCGCAGAGAGCCTCGTAAAAGGGAACTCCGCCACCAAGTTTTATGTTGAATCCGTCTATGAGGACGATTGCGTCATTCACAACGATGCCGGTCACCGCAATCATTCCGAAAAGGCTCATTATTGTCAGAGGCAGCGCAAAAAGTATGTGTCCGATTGCGGCGCCTATGAGGCCGAACGGAATTGTCACCATTATTACGGCGGGCTGGATGTACGACTTAAACATTGAAGATATTATGAAATATATGCCGAAAAGTGCGAGCGGAAAACTGAGGTAGAGGCTTCCGAGCGATTCGGCTGTTTCCTTGGCCTCCCCCTCCATGTTGTATGACACATTGTATTTTGCGCAAAGCCCGGGAAGAAAATTAGTCTTTAATTCTTCGATTATTTCGGAGGCGTTAGCCTCGTCGTTATTGATGTCAGCTGAGACATTTACAGTTCTTTTTCTCTGCTGCCTTCGTATTGTACTCTGGCCTTCGGAAAGTTTTATGTTGGCGACACTGAGGAAAGGAACCATATTCCCTGAGGGAGTTTTTATCCTGAGTGTTCTGAAATATTTGACGGAATCGCGTCCCTCCTTTTCAGGGTAGCGGACTTTGACCTTCACGTCATCGCGGTTTCTCTGTATTCTGAGTGCTTCGGTGCCGTAGAAGCCGCCTTGAATATGCCTTGCAATATCCGTGAGGGTAAGGCCCTGCTGGGAACCTTCTGGTTTCATACTTACGATGAACTCTCGTTTGCCCGGGCGATAGTCGAGCTGTTCGTCGAATACCCCTTTATATGAGCTAAGTTTTGCTTTAAGTTCTTGGGCCGCTTGCAGTAACTTGGGCTGGTCTTCGCCAAGGAGTTGAACTTCAATGGGGTTCCCGCCCGGGCCGCGATGCATGGATTGAAAACGGGTGGCGACCGCCCCGGGAATGTCGCCTACAGCCTTCTGCCACTGATTAAGCAGTTTCATATAGTAAATATTCCGCTCTTCGGAAGGGAGCAGTTCTACGAGTACATCGAGCTTATTGCTCTGCCCCGTCTCGGCGTCGAATTCGAAAGACCCTCCGACAAGGGAGCAGATTCCGACGGTAAGTTTTTTGTGGGCCGGTACCTTATTTGCGTCCTCGACTTTCTTCCATGCCTCCACGAGCTTCAGTACTGTTTCCCTGCTGACCCTTTCTGGGGTACCGTCGGGGAACTCTATCTGTGCCCTTATGAAGTCGTCGTCGGTCGGAGGCATGAATACGAATTTGAGTACTCCGCCCTGCACCAGTCCGATGACGATCATAAAAATAGCGATTGCCGTTGAGACTGCCGCATATCTCATGTGCAGAATATATTTTAATAACGGGCCGTAAATATTTTGAAGAAAATATTCGAGAGACTTGTCCACATAACCGCGAAAAATCCTTCCATACCTGAAAATTTTTATTTTTGTGGGCTCATCAAGCCGCGGAAGATTTCTAAGGTGGACCGGCAGTATAAAAAGAGATTCAAGCAAAGACACGCAAAGAGCGGCGACCACCGGGGTAGGAATCTCCCTCATAAATTTGCCCATCACGCCATTTACGAAAAAAAGAGGAAGGAACGCTACAATCGTTGTTGTTACGGAGGCTAGCACCGGCATGGCGACCTCTGCGGTTCCGTCGCCCGCGGCATCCTCCGCGCTTTCACCCTTCTGGCGGCGGTCATATATGGCTTCGCCGATGACTATCGCGTCGTCAACGATTATCCCGAGCACCATTATCATACCGAACATTGTGAGCATATTGATGGAGTTGCCGTTCAGTGCCATTATTCCGATGGCTCCGGCGAGTGAGATAGGGATGCCTACGGTGACCCAGAAACTCAGGCGCAGGTCCAGAAAAAGCCAGAGAGAAAGGAAAACCAGGATAAGGCCGAATATTCCGTTGCGCCTCAAAAGTTCAAGTCTGCCAGTTACTATTCTGGCGTTGTCCCTGAACTTTGTCATCTGAAGGCCGGGCGGCATTTTCGATTCTTTTGAGGCTATGTATGTGTCGATGAATTTCGATATTTTTACGGCGTCCTCGTTCTCGGTCTTGTATATATCGACTGATACCGCGGGTTTTCCGTTGAATATCGAAAATGTTTTGGCATCCTCGTCAAAAGTATCCCGTATTTTCGCAATCTGCCCGAGTGATATTATGGTTCCATTTTTTCTTTTTATGATGGGGATGTTTTCATAATCTTTTGCGCGGTAGCGCCTTCCGATGGCCCTTATGCGGAAGTCCTCGTTTTTTGTATGTATGGTACCTGCGGGAAGGTTCAAGCCGGCGGCGGTGACGGCTTCCCTTACCTGGGTGAAATTTATGCCATAGGAGCGGAGTGTTTCCTCTCTTATTTCTATGGATATTTCGTAATTTCTTATGCCGCTTATATTTGTCTGGGTTACCTTGCCGGTCTGGAGCAGTTCATTTTCGACGTAGCGTGCAAGTTCTTTCAGTTGCCGCTCAGGCAAATCGCCGGAAAGGATTATTGAACAGACATCTCCCCTGAACTTGACTTCTTCGACAATCGGCTTTTCGGCGTCTGTTGGAAATGTCGTTATCGCGTCGACTCTCGTTTTGACTTCGTCTTTAACCTTCATGATGTTGGCGTTCTCAAGACATTCGACTATGGTGATCCCGGCTCCCTCGCTTGCGGTGCTGTATACTTTTTTTGCGCCTTCGAGTCCGATGAGAGCCTCCTCAAGTTTCAGGCATATACCTTCCTCGACCTCTTCAGGGTCGGCGCCCGGATATTTGACGGAGACTGTTATAGCGTCAAGGGAAAAGCGGGGAAAGGTTTCACGAATCATGACCATGAGCCCGGCGGCCCCAGCAAAAAGAAGCATAATGACAAGTAAGTTTGCCATTACATGGTTTTTGATATTGTGTTTGATTATTTTTTTAAGCATTGCGGTATCTATTTTTTGAGGAAGGGGTTGACTTTTGAGCCATTGACAAGTCCGCTCGGAAGGCGTTGAGTTACAATTCTATCCCCTTTCTCAAGCCCTGAAGTGATTATGAGCGATTCGCCCTCGGCCATGAAAACTTTTATTTCCTTTTCCATGAGCCGGTTATCCTTGCCAACCACGAAAACATCTTTCTCGTGCTGAAGCGAAACCCAAGGTACGCGGATGGCATTTTCGAGCCTGATACCTGTGAAGGTGACTTTGCAGAACATGCCGTCCACAAGTGGGAAGTCATGTTTTGAGGCGCTTATATTTTTTTCGGGCTTTACTACGATGTCAAGCGTTCTAGTTTCAGGATTGAACGCCTCCAGTCTGACGACACGTCCTTCCCAGCAGCAACTTTCGGGATTTTCGGCCCACTCGATTACGAGACCTATGTTTTCAGGGACGGAAAACCAGTTATTGCCGCTGCCATTTTTTATTCCGAGCGCCTTGACCGCATCGAATGAGTCCAGAGGCACGGTTATCTCAAGATCCTTGTCGTTAACAATGGTGAAGAGCTTAGTTCCGGCGCCGACATACTCGTCCTTTTCGATGAGTACCTCCTTCAGTCTTCCGCTAAAGGGGCTTTTGATGGTGCTTCTCTTCATATTGAGTTCCGCCATCTTTTGCTCTTCCGTCGCTTTCCTGATCTGCGCACTGATAGTTTTCTGCCGAACCCCCTCGGTGGCTATCCGGCTTCTCATATCTATGAATTCTTTTTCCCTGGAAGCGTAAGTCTGCGCGGCCCGGTTGAGGTCCGACTCGTTAGTAACATTTTTTTTATGGAGCAACTTAGACCGTTCGTACTCCTTTTTTTCCAGGGTTAATATATTCTCAACGTTTTTTAGCTGACTCTTCAAGTCCTCCAGAGTCTGCACGCTGATTTTTTTCTCTCCCTCAAGCCTCTCAATTTCAGCAGCCGTCGTCTCAAGGTTTATCTTATAGTCGGAATCATCTATTTTGGCGAGTATCTCGTCCTTTTCCACAGTTCTTCCCGCCTTTAAATCGGGGTCGATCTGGACGATTTTCCCCTTTATCTCGGAACTTATCGTCACCTGATTGCGCGGCTTCACTGTGCCGTACCCCGATATTTTTAAATTTACAGTCTCGGGAACGACCTCTTGGACAAATACGGTCCGAAGCAGCTCCTCCTCTGCCTTGTCGGCGGGCTTTTTCCTCAACATTCTTAGTCCTGACATGCACAATATGCCGAATATTAGTATGACTGAACAGATCAGCAGCCTTTTTTGGACCGAGAATTCTTTTATCTCAAACTTCATTTTTCGTACTCCTGACTTAAATATCGCTGTTAGATTGTAAATATCAATAAAAAAATCACATAGGGATTTGTATTCCTAAATAAACAATCAAATTTATTGTGTCTGTTTTTTTCCTGCACAGAGTTGAAAGCGAAGAAATGAGATTCAAGTGCCCGTTCTGTTCGTACATAATCAAATCGGACGACACTTACAGGGGCTACAAAACAAAATGCCCGAGCTGTGAGAAAGCCGTCCTCGTCCCCATTTCCCCGTTTGAGCGCGACTGCGTTATCGCTGACTTCGTAATTGAGGCCAAAATAGGAAAAGGCTCCATAGGTACCGTTTATAAGGCGACTCAGGTCTCGCTCGATAGAAAAGTCGCACTAAAAGTGCTGTCACCGGAATACACAAACTCAAAAGGCATTTCCGACTTCCTCAGGGAAGCCAGGGCCGCAGCCAAGCTCAGCCATACCAATATAGTCCAGTCCCTTGCCGTCGGCGAGGAAGACGGTACATGCTATATGGCAATGACATACATCACAGGCGAGACACTGAAGGATAAAATAGCCAGGGACGGGAAGATTCCCGTCGATGAGTCGCTTCATATCGCGCAACAGGTCGCCGAGGCTCTATACTATGCCTGGGACGAGGCCAAGCTCATTCATAGAGACGTAAAGCCAGACAACATCATGATCACCGAGGAAGGCCTCGTGAAACTTACCGACCTCGGTCTCGCGATGCACCAGAAGGATTGGCGCGAGGATATGGAAATATCCGGCAGCCCCTCATATATGAGCCCGGAACAGTTCTCCGGCGAGAAACTTGACTCAAGAAGCGATATCTATAGCCTGGGAATAACAATTTACCAGATGCTTTCAGGCAAACTTCCCTTTGAAGGCGAGACTCTTAAGACTGTGGCCCGCCAGCACTTTGAGGAGGAAGCTCAGCCCCTTCACAAGGTCGACCCAAAAATCCCGACAAAAGTCTCCGCGCTCGTAAAAAAAATGATTGCGAAAATACCGGAAGACCGCTTTGCCACAATGGAGGAGCTGCTGAACAATATATGGAATATCCGCCAGAAAACAGCACCCAATAAAGACCTGGTTCCCGATGTCCATACGATCTCGATAAACCGGCTTGACTATGACTACCAGAATGCCACTCTTAAAGAGAAACAAAATATAAGACACAGTGCAGAAGTCGAAAAGGCAAAACAGAGCGACCGCTTCCGGATCATCGCCTGGCTGCTGGCACTGACGTCTGTGGTTCTTGCAATATCGCTTGCCGTGGTCATTATCCCGAGGCATCGGATAAATCCAAAATTTTCAAGGCAGGTAGAGAATTTCAACCTGCAGGCAGAAAGCGGAAGTTCCTCATATGAAGAACTTTCTGCCATAGGCAAAAGGCTTGCCCTGGCTCTCGGAAAACCCGCCACGGCCGAAGGCGAAAGACTATACTATAAAATCAAATACGGACTTGAGAAAATCGAGGCGTCAAGGATGAGGGCCCGCATTGATGATATGGAGGCCGAATCAGAGGAAAATCAGAAGAAAACATCCGAGCTTAAAGCAGAACTGGATACCTTCAGAAAACAGAAGTCCGGTGAAAAAACTGAAATATGGAAAAACCTCAGCGAAACTAGAACAGAGACCGAAAAACTCCATTCCGAAACAGAGACCCTCAGAAACAAAGCCTCTGCCCTCGAAAATGAAAATAAACGGCTTAAACACCAGAATTTCAAGATTATCGCCGCCTGGGACGGCGACTGGCAGAAAAACCTTGACCTCATGATATATTCTGTCGTAATAGACAAACGTACCCCTCCCAAACTCGCCATCCCTGCCATTAGGGCTGATTCCTTCGAAAGATCGGAAGCATATAAAAAATGGTTCGACTCCAGAATCGACTGGATAAATACCACAAACGATATTTTTTCTCTTATGACATCAAGCAGCTCAAAATTTTCAGGGATGGAAATCCCGGAGGAAGGGAAAATCGTTATAATAGACAACGGGATTGTACATATCCAGACCCCGGACGGAATAAAAGAATTGCGATGGGACGACCTCTCCATCGAATCACTATTTTACCTCTGCCGCGAGTCCATTGATAAAAAATATTCCGACAATGATCTCAAGGCTATCATCGCCCTCCTTAAAGGCAACATCCCAAAATCCCTGAAATTCAAACCGGAAGACACTGTCACCATAGGAATATGCGATTCCGTCGTCGGGCAGGGTATCAATAAAATGAAGTACTACGGGGAAACTGAAAAATCGAAAGCCAGGATTAGGATTAAAGCTTTTATCAGACAGCTCGAAGATACGAACTACTATGACAGAGCAAAAAAAGAGTTGAAAAAATATATCATTGACGAAAATGATCCTTGGTCCGGGGAGATCAACTAACGCAATAGATAAAAGGGGGGTAAATTCAATGAGCTCTTCAAAAAAGGATATCCGCGGCGGGTCTGAGACAATACTTGTCGTTGACGACCAGGAAACTATATGGGACTTTCTTATCGAAGCCCTCCAGAACTTGGGCTATTCCGTTCTTCTCGCCGAAAATGGGCTCGACGCGGTGGAAATATATAAGAGCAACCCCGGTCAGATAGACCTCGTTTTGCTCGATATGGTTATGCCGAAACTCGGAGGACACAAGACCTTTTACCAGATAAAGTCCTTTGACCCTGACGCTAATGTCCTGCTCTCAAGCGGATATGTTTCCGAGGAGGAGGTTAATGACCTCCTGACGCAGGGCGCACGCGGCTTCTTACCCAAACCACACAGAATAAGCACGCTCGCCACCGAAATGCGGAAAATTCTGGACGAACACCCGTATCCGAAAAAAAGGCCTTGAATTTATAAAAACTCTAAGCATGACGGCTGCTTAGAAGCGGGACTTTTAAAAAGAATTTCAGAGGCTATAGTATTTCTGGAGAGAATCGAGGACCAAACAGAAAGGGGAACTGAAAATGATAGTCGATCTGATTAAGAAAAACATCCTGATGGGGCTCGGGCTCGCGTCGATGACACAGTCAAAGCTCAAGGAAATTGGAAAGAAAATCGCCGAGGAGGGCAAGCTTTCGCAGGAAGAGGGCGAAAAACTCGTCAGCGAAATACTCAAGCAGGCCGACGAGGCTAAAGATGGCCTCCAGAAGCAGATACATGAAATGATTGAAAAGGCCATGCATAAATTTAAGCCACCCTGCCTCTGCGAAATAGAAAAACTCAAGAAAGAAATACACGCGCTCCGCGAGGAAATTCATAAAAATAGCGGCAACTAAAAATATTTAATAGCTGTAGCACGGGAAGGCAGGGAAAGATTCCTGCCTTCTTTTGGTACTGAACGGAATATCTGAGTTTTCTAATGTTTTTTAAGAACAGCAAAATACGTCGGAGCTACCGGAACGCGAAGCGTTATCAGCAAATCGTCAGCGTTCTCATCAAGCACGGCTTCTATGAGTTCGTTTACAACTCGAACCTCCTGCATTTTGCAAATTTTCGAAAGCGCTTTTTTCCGTCGAAAGTACCCGAAAGCCATATATCCCATTCGGAAAGAATAAGATACGTTCTTGAAGAGCTCGGCCCGGCATTCGTGAAACTCGGTCAGTTCCTGAGTAACAGAACCGACATCATTCCGCGCGAACTTTGCACGGAACTCGAAAAGCTTCTTGATCAGGTCGCTCCTTTCGACAAGACCGAGGCTCTGAAGACAATCGAAAGCGAACTGGGAAAACCTTACGATAAAGTCTTTACCGATTTCAATATGGTGCCCATCTCCTCGGCGTCAATCTCACAGGTGCACGAAGCGCATCTTCCCGACGGAGAGAGGGTGGCCGTTAAAATACAAAGACCCCACGTCAGGGGCATCATTGAGTCCGACCTAGAAATAATGTCGCACATAGCCTCGCTGATGGAGCGCTTCGTAGACGGAATGTCAGATCTGCACCCTGCGGAAATAGTCGAAGACTTCAAGAACGAGATAACCAATGAGCTGGACTTCACACAGGAAGCGTCCAATATAGAAAAGTTTCGCGCCATGTTCGAGAATGACAAGAATGTCTATTTCCCGCGTGTTTTCAGGGAATTCAGCACGGCTAAAGTCCTCACAATGGAATTTATCGACGGAATAAAGTTTTCCCGCATCGTATCCGACCCCGCGGGTCATCCGACCTGCGACCTCATAAAAATAACTGACAATCTCGCGCAGATTATGCTCAAACAGGTTTTTGAACTTGGATTTTTCCATGGAGATCCGCATCCCGGCAACATTCTTATCCTGCCGGAAAGCAGAATCTGCATGATAGACCTTGGATTCGCCGGAATACTCCATCCGAAACACAAGGAAGGCCTGAGCGAAATAATTGTCGGAATCGTAAAACATGACCCTGAAAGAGTAACCTCGGCTATCCTTGCGATATCCCAGAACCATGAAACAGGCAACCGCGAGAGACTCGAATACGGCGTATACAAGATGATTGAACAGTATGCATATCTGCCGCTTCGGGACATAAATATTGGAACGGTTCTCGGCGAGACGATAAGAATAATTCTTGACAACAAGCTCAAAATACCCCCAGACCTCTACCTTCTCCTCAAGGCGCTCATCTCGCTTGAGGGTTCCATAAGAAAGATACGGCCTGACTTCAACATGTTCGATCATGTCGAACCGTTCGTAAAAAAACTTGTACTCGACAGCATGGGGCCGATAACCATGATAAAAAGCCTTTTCAAGTCGGGCGCAAAATACACGAAACTCATCCAGGATATTCCAGAATCCGTCCGCGAAATAATCGACCAGATGAAAAATAGAAATATCAAGATCCAGTTCGAGCACAAGGGCCTCGAACCAATGCTCCACAAACACGACCAGATAAGCAACCGCATATCATACGCGATAATAACCGCTTCCATGCTTATATGCTCGGCACTCATCCTTCATGCGGGCATTCCTCCCAAGCTTTATGAAATATCGATTATCGGCATAATTACCTTCTTCTTTGCGCTGATGATGGGAAGTTTTCTTCTTATTTCAATACTCCGACACGGAAAAATGTGAGAATGAGCTTGCGGGCGGGATTTGAATCCGGCCTAGATATGTGCTAGATTTACACCTTGCTGAAATTAAACATAATTACGGAGTGAGTTTTAAATGACCAGAGAAGAAGTAAAATCCTCTATTGTCGAAATAATTAATGAAATTCTTCCTGACGGTGACTGTTCCACTGTTGATCCCGCTCTGAAGCTGAGAGACCAGCTTGAACTTGATTCAATGGACTTTCTCGACATCGTAATGGAGCTTCGCAAAAAATACGGCATAGAGGTACCTGAAGAGGACTATCCGAAACTTGCAACGCTCGACAGTTGCGTCGAATATCTCGAACCCGCAATGAAGAGCCTCTGATCTGAATTGACGGTATCCGAGCTGATCATCCTTAAAAAAATCCCTTATAAGGAAAGCAGTCTGATTGTATCTGGACTCAGCGCCAGTTTCGGAAGGCTTGATTTTATAGCTAAAGGCTCGGAAAAGATATCAAAAAAAAAGTTTCCGGCAATTGACCTGTTCAGAATAGTTTCGATAGAATTCAATCCTGAAAAAGATTCGTTGCAGCCAATTTACAAAGCTGAAATAGTTGAAAATTTTGATGCCGTGGCAGACTCGTCCGCTTCATTCAAAGACGCCTGCGCCATTGCCGCATTCGTACTCAAAAACACTAAGCCGCACATGCGCTGCGATTTTCTTTTCAAGGCTGTCAGTACTGCATTTTTACGGCTTTGCGCCGCACCCGGCAAGTTTCCCTGCCTCGCACTTGTAAAGCTTGCCTATCTATTCGAAAATGGGCTTCTTCCAGAGCCCGATGGGAAAATTAACAACCTTCTTTCCGTAGCATCGGGCGATTCCGACGAAACCGGTCTTAAAGAAAATGGGGATAAGAAAATCTCCCAGTGGATTGACAGCCTATGCGTATATCACGATATTGCCTGATCAGCAGCGCGAGTAGATTTTAGGGATAAGGTATTTGAGAACTGATGCCGTCGGAACCGCAAATATCATTCCGGCTATTCCGGCGAAAAATCCACCTAGCAGTACGACTATTATCGTCTCAAGAGTGGTAAGCCCGAGTGCGCCGCCGACAAATTTAGGATATACAAAAAACTGGTCAAGGATACCGGTTATCAAGACGTATGTCAGAATCACCAGCGCTATTACCACCATGCTTGGCGAACCTGCCGCGAAATATACGAGCACCGTCAGTATTCCGCTTGATATTGGCCCCACGCACGGAAGGAGCACTGTACATCCCGCGATAAAGCCGAGGACGGGCGCATAAGGAACCCCTAGAATTATGAATGCGGTTATATAGAGTATGCTTTCTATCATGATGATCGAACAGTAGCCGCGCGCCCAAGCCTTGAGTTTGAGAATAATATTATCTATAATCTCTATGGCTTCACAGCGGGTTTTGAGGCTTGTATGCGGCATCCAGCGCGAGTTCATTACGGCTTCGACAATGCTTCCTGCCGGAGCATTTTTCGAAGCGCCCGGCGCTGTTACTATTTTCTGGAGAAAGAGTGCGAAAAAGAGGAAAGAGAGCACAATATTGAATATCAGCAACATAATGTTGCCGAGGAATCCGGCGGTATAAGAGAAAAAACCGCCGCTGCGGTTCAGAACCATCATCACTATTTCCTCGCGGTTTTTGTCATTCTGCAGATATTCCTTTATTTTTGTGACGGTCCACTTGAAGGCGGGTACTTTTTCAAGCCTGGGTCGAAATGATTCGAGTTCGCTTATCGCGGTCTTGAAATATTTATTGCTTTCCTTGGTGTTCGGCTCCTGCTCTGAACCTGATTCTATGGAGGACTCGTGCATGCTCACTTTATGGTCGGCCCAGTCTTTAAGAGAGGAGCCGAGCCCGGAGACATAGGAGAATGAAAGTCCCGCAAGCGATGTTACTGCAATGAGAAGTCCGGCAAGGCAGAGAAAAACTGTTGCGGCACAGGCTCGAGATGTTTTGGCATTATCTTTTTTAACGAGGTTTCCTATGGGAACTGCGGGGGGGTAAGCCTTTCGGGCCGATCTGTTTTTAATGAATGCAAAGAGTGACGACACTGGTTGAAAAATAAGGCCGAGCGTACTTGTTACAACTTTTACGGGAGCTGCCTCGAAGAAGCTTTTTTCG
The DNA here is from genome assembly GCA_001804785.1 of Lentisphaerae bacterium GWF2_45_14. Classification (GTDB taxonomy): domain Bacteria; phylum Verrucomicrobiota; class Lentisphaeria; order Victivallales; family GWF2-45-14; genus GWF2-45-14. The sequence continues at coordinate 177 of MHBG01000082.1, read as the reverse complement.
AACCATTTTTCAAGAGGCAGGAAGAAATATGCCATCATCAGGCCGAAGAGTACTGCTTTAAGAAATGTCGCGGTTAAAACGAATATCGCGATAATCATGAAAGCGGCTATAAGTCCGGCGCTGGAGCGGATGACGCTGTCGCGCCGCTTCATGTCGTCGGCGTATATTTTTTCAAGT
>MHBG01000081.1 GCA_001804785.1 Lentisphaerae bacterium GWF2_45_14 | reverse complement strand
TCAAAGAATCGTCTCGAGAAAAGAAAAAAACTATATTTTATTTTAGAGGTATAGAAATCGAAAATTCTTTTACTGTTCAAAAACAAGGTTTGTTTTTGAGTTCATTTCTATTTAGAAGCGAGGAGACGGGAGCGATCAGAGGCTGAAATCATATAAATAGCGAAGCGGCTTTATGCTGATTTTATGCCTTGAACGCGAACGAGACTGCTTATCCGGTTCTGAACTCTGGAAATAGGCTCAAAAAACAAGAGCATTTCCGATGAGATAGGAAAAGCGGCACTATAAAACAATAAAGCCTGGTTCTTAACCAGTTAATTATCAACATGTCAATTTTTAGCGTGCGAAAATTGGGCTAATGCTCTTGCATTCGCTGGAAGCAAACGTGCGGCCTTTTCCAAATCAGTAGAGGAGGTATTCTAGGTAGGCGAGGCCTTTTTCGGGGATTTTGGAGTCGATTTTGAGCGAGGCGATGAGAGTTCTCGCGGGGAGACCGGGAGCTGAAGACGCTTTGATTATGATTGTGTAGAATCCCGACTCATTCATCGAAAAACGGGATTTTAACGCACCAAGCAGTGAGGGATCAAGAGATTCCGTAAGAGGAGTCTTATTCTTTTTCCAGGCATCAAGAGCGGCAGCGACTTTTTCCGAATCGTCTTTTTTGAAGTTACAGCGCGAGGCAATTGTCTGAATCGAAGAACCGAAAAGACCGGGAGTTGCGGGAAGTTTTGGCATTCCAGTGGGCGAGACAAGATTGAAAAAACTCAAGCGTCCATATTCATCAATATTCACGAACTCCTCAATCCCTGGGATAAGGAGAAGTTCCTCGCGATACTGGAGTTTGTCGTTTCTTGGCAAAGGAGATAGTCCGACCGATTCATAGTCGACTTTTTCCATACCTTTCAGACGTACAAAATCATCAGTATCCGTATAATCAGTGATAAGATCGACTGTCTCCATAAGTTTCTGCTGCTTTTCTTTATCATCGAAACAAGTTGCCATAAGGGAATTTTGAAGCGATGTCGCACTTGCATCGATGCCGGAAACAGCATCGGCGATCGAATAGGAAACAGAGGAGTTTTCGTCCTCGAACTGATGCATCGTTCCGTCTGCCATAAAACGTTCTTCTTCAAGTTCTTCGTATTTCAACTCTCCTAGCGCGCGGTTCGTAAACTTAGAACGGTCCTGCATTATAGCCCATATTACGCTCGAAAGAGCACTTTCCGCAAGATAAGAAGATGTTGTTCTTTCGGCGAGCGTTCTGGAATTCATAAGGCTAAGTTGTGACATCGTTACTGCCGATGCAGCAAGCAGTGCGACGAGCACCAGGATACATAAGGTTATCACGAGTGCCGAACCACTTTCGTCGTTATTGGAATTTACTGACTTTGCTTGTCGGTTTATTTTCAAGCGTATTCTCCTTTCTCACATGGAAGGATTCAAAAGTTCCGGAGCCCGCTGTTCGCCTCAGCCACTGCTCGGAAACGCCGTCGGTCCATTCTATTTTTATCTGGATGGCAAGAGGGATGTTCTCGTTATTTTCTTCATCCCAGTCGTCTGTCCATATTATTTCGTCATCGTCCTTGTCCGCATATAAAAACGATACGGATTTTACGTTGTTGCAAAGTATCTCCGCATTTTCCTGTGACGCCGACACTTTGGCCCATCTGAGGATAGGGGTATTTGACCATAAAGCAACAAGTTTATCGTTGTCCTGATAAATGGAAACAAAGCGTATCGCGCCCTGTGCTGGAACGGTAGTTCTGTGAAAATACGCAAAAATTATACTATTTCTTTCCCCTGTAAATATCTGAGTGTCTTTATTTTCCGTATCTTTCCATGTGAAAGGAACTGCATTTCTGAATGCGCTGTCAAAAAATCGCTCGAGTTTTACAAGCAGCTCAATTTGATTACTGTACTTTGAGGTTTTTTCCCATGTTCTACGTATGATCATAAGTCCTGACGTAAGAGTCAATACGATCATGCAGAAGATAGCGGTTGCCAACAACATTTCGAGGAGAGTAAAAGGGCGTAGTATTTTACGCATTTCAGCGCTCCTCTTTGATTATCTTATTTACCAAAATTTCAGAAATAATTTTCCCATTTTCAGAAATATTTATATTGAATGCTTTAAGCGACCAGTCTTCCTGGAGCTTCTCCGTATTACTCTCCTCTTCCGCGTCAGTAAGGAAACATGATGCCGAGGCTCCGGTGTACGGAAATATTTCGGTAGGGATGTGTTTATCCGCGCCCTCAAGGAGAAAATATTCTGCCGCCTGAGCGAGCATGTGCTGGGATCTCCAGGCATTGAATGATTTTTCGATACGTCTTGATGATGAAGATGATAAAGAAAGTGCAGCGACAAGACCAAGGGCCAGAATGGCAATGGCGATGACTACTTCAATTAAAGTAAAAATCTGGGACAGATGTTTCATTCTTCAACTTCTTTTGCGGATAGAATTCCTGTCAATGGGGAGATTTCCATGATTCGCGCATGCCCTTTACAGGAAAGCCTGAATGCAGGACCAGACGCAGTTCCATCCGGATAAAAAATGAATCCCCCATCAGATTTTTCATCAAAAACTATTTCGATATTTTCAGGAATAGTAAAAGAAGTGAAATTTTTCTGGGACTCTAGCACATTGGAAATATTTCCTATTCTGAACGATTTGTTTTCATTGTCGAAAAGGATTTTCACGTCCTTGCCCTGAATCGATGAAATCCGCGAAGCCTCAGAAAAAATTCCACGGATGCGACCTATCGCATTTTCAAAGGAAATAAAGGACGGAACTTTCCCCGTCCGTCCAATGACAACCCCAGCTAGGAGCAGCATAATTGCAATTACTGCAATGAGCTCAGTAAGCGTAAACGCCTTTGTTGGGCATAACTTTTGGGGAGTCTCAACCATTTTTATCAGATGATTCGTTCCAGTTACCGATGTCTGCCGACTCGGAATCGCCGCCAGGCTGATTGTCGCTGCCGTAGGAAATTATATCGAATTCCCCGTGAGTCCCCGGAATGACATATACGTAATCGTTACCCCAAGGATCTTTCGGAACTGCTCCTTTAAGATAAGGCCCGTCCCATTTTTTATCGCCGGAAGTATTGCGGGAAAGATCATCCAGAGACGAGGGGAGTTTTCCGGTATCGATTCTGAAATCAAGCACTGCCGCATCGAGAAGCTGTATCTGAGTCTTTGCTGTACTCATTTTAGCTTTGGATAATTTCTTGAAATAGACTGGTGTTACAATCGTAGCAAGAAGTGCTATTATGGCTATAACGATTACCATTTCCATAAGGTTGAAAAACCTAATTATAAGTTTGATACGACTTTCCTTTTTCATTATTTTTCTCCTGTTTTATATTTCATTCATTTCTACAATTGCAAGGAATATGGACAATACCACCGCCAGAACGACAAGCGAAAGAATAAGGATAAGGGCAGGTTCAAATAAAGCCAGAAGTCTCTTGATCTTTGTTCGGAGCTGCTCTTCTAGGCTATCCGCTGATTGATTGAGCATATCTCCCATCGTGCCTGATTCTTCGCCTACTCTGAGCATCTGCACCACGATCTTCGGAATAAAGTTGCTTTTCTGAAGAGTCGCAGACAGTTTTGAACCCCCTTTCAGTTCGTGCGTTATCGCGGCAAGTGATTCTGAGATTGTTCTGTTTCCGATTATTCTTGACGCTATTCTTACAGCGGTCAAAAGATGTACGTGATTGCTTATAAGCACGGCCAGTGTCCTTATAAAACGTGATATTTCCATGGAGTGGATTATCTTTCCGAAAACGGGAAGCCTGATGGTTATTTTGTCCCAGATATCTTTTTCGGAACCACCTTTTCTGACTCGTGAAAAGAAAACAACAGCTGCGATTATCAGGATAGGGATTATCCACCAGAAAGTTGAAATAAAAGAACTGAATGACAACATGATCTTTGTCGGCAGAGGCAGCTCCCGTCCCATTTCGAGAAATATTTTAGAGAAGCGCGGCAGAAAAACCGTGAAAAGCAGGACGACGACCGTCGAACTTACGGAAAGAATAACCGCCGGATATATGGAACTCGTAACAAGGAAGTCGCGCATCTCCTTTCGTTCGTTAAGGAAGCGCTGGAGTTCCGACATTACCTCGACCATGGAGCCGGTCTCTTCTCCTGCCTCTACAAGATTGCTGTAAATTGGAGGAAAACGGTTTCCCTGATCCCGAATGAGGGCTGAAAACTTTTTACCTTCATGGAGTCCGCGCCGCAGTTCGCCGATAATATTTGCCGTGGACTCTTTTTCCTGTCCTTCCGCAATGATTCCGAGAGCTTTTTCAAGCTGGATATGTGCCTTAAGGAGAGGCACTAAGCTATTGGTAAAGGCATATACATCGATATCTCGTTTGAAAAGAGAAAAAGAAGCTGCGGTACTGGCGGAATTGGCTTCTCCCCTAAACTCAAGCGGAATAAGATTACGGCTGCGAAGCCGATTAAGGGAATCGCTCTGGGAATCGCCTTCTATGAGAATCTCGGAACTGCGTCCGTCAGGAGATGAAACCTTATATTTGAAAAGCGGCATATCCAGTTCCTTTACAGATTTGACGACGCACGATTGATTTCAGACTCGGTCGTAATTCCGGCGGCGACTTTGTCCATCCCGTCTTCGATAATGTTTCTCATTCCATTCTTTCTGGCAATTTCGGAAATTGTCGAACTGTCCGATGCCTTTGTAATCGCAGCTCTCAGCTCATCGTTTATTACCATCAGCTCGAATATGCCAGTTCTTCCCCTGAAGCCTGTGGCTGAACATGTTTTGCATTTATTCCCGGTATAATTGTAGTCGACACCGGAACCATTGCATTTCGGGCAAATTTTCCTGACAAGCCGCTGAGACAGTACTCCGTAAAGAGCGGAAGAAATAAGGAATCCTTCAACCCCCATATCGAGAAGACGGCTTATTGCGCCGGCGGCATCGTTCGTGTGAAGTGTGCTTAGAACAAGATGCCCTGTAAGTGCCGCATTGATAGCAATATCTGCGGTTTCTCTATCGCGGATTTCTCCAACGAGTATAACGTCCGGGTCCTGGCGCACTATATGTCTCAGGCCGTTGGCAAAATCGAGTCCGATGCGGGGATTGACCTGCATCTGTGAAAGTCGTTCAATGCGATATTCGACAGGATCTTCGATAGTAATGATCTTTTTTTCAGGAGTATTGAGCGTAGTCATTATGCTATAGAGTGTTGTGGTTTTTCCACTTCCGGTAGGGCCTACTACGAGAATTATTCCGTGGGGGATGGAGATCAGCTTTTCGAATTTTCCCCTCATAACATCGCCCATTCCGGTATTCTGAAGATTAAATTCCATAGAGTCTTTTCGCAGAATTCGCATGACGATGCTTTCGCCTGACATTATCGGAATGGTACTTATCCTGACGTCCATTTCACTTTTGCCGATTCTTAGATTGGTACGTCCATCTTGGGGGCGGCGGTTTTCCGCGATATTTAGTCCGCCTACAAGTTTGATTCTGGATGCCACAGCAGGATATTGTGAGAGCGGCATAGTCGAAATTTCATGGAGTATGCCATCGACGCGGAGCCGTATGACAAGCCTTTCCTCTTCCGGCTCTATATGTATATCGCTTGCCCCCATTTCGACGGCACGCGTAAAAATATCATTTACAAGACGAACTATTTTAGCCTCGCTTGCAAGGCTTCTCAAGGTCTCTTCACTTTCAATAGCGCCAAGAGAACCTATACTCAGGGATGTTTCGTCTTCCTGTGCAGATTCGCTCGAATAGATCATATTTATTTTCCGTTCGAGAAAGCTTCTACGGGCAAATGAAAAAACCGTGTCTTTGCCAAAAAGTTTCTTGAACATGTAAATTATATTGTCCGTATCATAAGGATCGCAGAGCAGGATATGCATTGAATTATCATCCCATTTTATGGGAAGGCAACATTTGCCGTTAAGATAGTCTATTGAGATTCCTGGATAACGTTCGACATTTTCAAGTTCATCGTCGTCAGTTATATTAAATCCTGTGGATTCCGAATATATACGAACAAGGTCTTGTTCTGTAACGACCCCTTTTGAGCAGAGCTCCCAGTCTAACTCGCGGCTGCCGTGCCCTGAAGAATTTACATAATCAGGATAAAGCGCAGTAAGTTTTTTGTTTATATTTTCGAATGTCGAACAGTTCATAATATTTACTTCAGGTTAAGAAGCCTTTCCGCAGTATCTTTGGGTTCGGCAAACTTGCTGTCCTTTTTGTCGTAATCAGCCGCTTCAAGATCTTTCATTTCTTCAATTGACTTGATTGACTGCTTGTAGCGCCTGATAAGTTCTTCAAGTTTAGTATCTTCCGTAATTATTCTGCCTGTGATGAGAATAAGAAGTTCTGTCCGGCTTTTCTTTATCGAATTGTTGCCCAGCATTCTTCCGATGAGTGGAATATCGGAAAAAAACGGGATGGTGCTTTGCATGTCTTCCAGTTTTTCCTTGATAAGCCCGCCGAGTATCAACGTACGTCCATCGCGGAGCGACATTACAGTTTTGAGGACTCTTTCCTGTATTATTGGCGAATCTATGCCGGAAGTAGTGTTTTCCACGGCATCGGAAACGGTCTGTTCAAGCTCGAATGTGATGAGTCCGCCTTTCGTTACCTGCGGCTTTATTTCGAGGATAATTCCGGTATCTTTGTACTCGATTGAACGCCTCAGGGCAGTATTGTCGGTAGTTGTCGACGCTGTATCGGTTATTTCGGCAGTAACGATCGGTACCTGATCCCCAACGCTTATCTTGGCTTCCGAGTTGCTTGTGGCCAGAAGCTGCGGACTTGAAATAACATTGATTTTTCCTTTTCCCGCGAGCGCTTTGAGATACGCAAACTGTGAATCAGGATTGTTTTTGTCCGTAAGTAAATAGCTGAAACCGTAATCGGTAGCGCTGCCGGGACTCAGGCTTTCAAAGTTTGTCTTGTAGAGATTATTGAGAGCTGAGGAACCTACGGTTCCCTGATTTTCATTTGAAAATTCAAGTCCGAATTCAGTATCGTTTGTAAGAGAAACTTCAGCGATCATTATCTGGAGAAGTACCTGCGACGGAATTGTGTCAAGATTGATAAGAATAGCTTTAATCATTGCGTAGGTACGCGGTGTTGTTCTGACAAGGAGTCTGTTCTGTGTGGTATCGGTAAATATTTTTACCGGGGTTTCAAATATATTGGCAGGTCCATTTTCAGAATTTGAAGAGGCGGACGAGGACGATGAACGCAGCTTGGAGAGAGAGGACGACGAGCCGCTTTTATCACTTGAAGAACTCTTAGTGTCAGATGCCTTTTTTGTCTTGGAAGAAGACAGCGAAGATGAGGCGGACGATGTTGTCGGTGAAGAGCTTGACGCATCGGCATTAAAGATGGCAGATATCGCCTGACAGAGGTCATCTGCTTTGGAATTTACAACCTTGTAGATGAAAACACGTTCCTGTTCGCCGATATCCGAACGGTCAAGGACTTTTGCCCATTCTTTGAGCTCGTTGAGCGCTTCTGCGTTTGCCGCCGAAGCGACCAGCACCTGAAGCCTGTCAAGGCTTATCAGATTGATTGCGGACGGATCTTCACCATCAAGCGAAACAGGAAAACCAAGCACCGGCATTATTTCCGCAAGTTCGTTTCTTATTCTTGTTGCTGAGACGTTCTCGCAGCGTATGATTGCCTGCGGCCAGTTGGCTTTGTTTTTCTTGTCCAGCATTTCTATGAGAACTTTGAGTTTAGGCATATTTGAAGGAGCTTCGACAAGCATTATGGCGTTCTGATACGGAATATCTATAGCTGATGCGCCTTCGGTCAGAAACGGCTTGATTTTTTCAATAAGGTCTTTCACTGAAGTGTTTTGCACATTGATTATCGAGACTTCAACATTTGCCAGAGGCGAATGCTTTATAAGCATCTTCCGTTCCTGCGGCATATTTTTGAACGGAAGGATGTGTAACACCTCACCGTCGGGTGAACAATATGCCCCCGAAAGCCAGAGTATCTGCTCGAAAACTTCCCATACTTCGCGCTTCGTCATCTTTGCGTTAAGCGTCATCGTGACCGTACCCTTGACCTTCGGATCGAGCAGGTAATTGAAGCCGAGAAACTGCGCAAATGCCGGAACCGCTTCCGCTATCTCTGTGGCGTCAAAGGAAAGGACTATATCTTCCGACTTGTCGGCATCCTCTCCTTTCAGATATTTCTCATAAAATGGTGCAATATCTTCAGGTTTTATTTCCTTTTGGGCATTGGCAAGATTGTCAAATGACGGCTTGGCCGTTTTATCAGGTACATTATGAAGCGCTTTAACCGTATCCGACTTTATATCTGCGCTGTTTTCCTGTGAATCGCTTTCCTTTTTGTTCTCAGGCTCATCAAAAAGGGAACTTTTCTTTTTCTCGGGGGGCGGCGGTTCGGGCTTTTTCTCTTCCTCATCCCACTGACACGCGAAAAGCAGCAACAGTATTCCAACTGCAAAATATTGCGGCAACATTTTCAGAAATTTCATTTATAAAACCTTTCCGTTGTCTCTTTGAATTTGGGCTGTTTTCATTGGCGGCGGAAGCGGAGGGCCGGGAAGCTTCCTCTTTTTATCTTTATCACCAGGTGTTTCCGGCATTTTTTCGTTTTTCGATTCTTCCGTCTTAGCTATTCTTTTTATGCTGTGCGTGTCCGCATATTCCATCTTGAGTACCACCTCTTCATTGTCGCGCGAAAGCACAACAGAGTCGTCATTTATTTTGGACAATAAATATCCGTTTCCGACCCGTTCGCCCTGTTTATAATATTTTCTCGCTTTGGTCGGTTTTTCCGCAGTGTTCGGTTTTTTCTCTCCGGGTTTAAGCGGCTGACGAGCTGCTTTCTGTGATGCATTTTTAATTGAGATTATCGCTCCGGCATAGCTTCCGAACTTGCAGATACCGACCAGTTCCAGCTCGGATCGCTCTCTGGAATTCGGCTCATCTTTTTTGCCTTCATCATCATGTCCGCCCCTCGAAGGATCAAAGAGATTTTTTTGCCACAACGATGAAAGTTTCGGTAAGTCGGAACCGCGATTTATTTGAGGCGCTTTTAATTCTTTTAATTCCTTTTTGGGCGTGGCCGATATGATTTTTCCGACTGACGGCGATTGATATGCAAAATGCAGATGTATCATAAGAAAACTCAGAATTCCCGAAGCTATACATGTCATATAAAGAGCAGCTTTCATTTGATTCCTTCTGACAATATGCGCGAAATATTTCTGTTGTTAACGCATATAAATCTGATATTCCCGCTAAGCTTAACGTTTTTTGGCGTTCTGATATTGTCCGGAGCCAGAGAACATTTTTCCCATCTCATGCAGGGTTCAAGGCGGTAAATTTCTCCGAGAAAACGCGAAAGAATTTCTATCGAGGCTTCTGCTGTTATACTCATTTCCATCGACATTATTCCTTCGGATATTTTTGCCGACCTTATGCTCCCGATGCTGGAAAGTTTTATCTCTGCCAGACGTGCCGCCGATTCTACTCTGCGAGGGGCTTCCGTTTCCGGTTTGCCATCCCGTTCTTGAAGCCAATAACCACGGCCTCGTGCCATAAATTCGCTGTTCCGCCTTATTAATCTACTCGACTCAATTAGTTCATTCTTAAGCTCTTCCTGAAGCTTTTTCAGCTCAGAAGCTTCTTTTTTGACTCTTTCCTCGCTTGGCAGTATCACGTTAAAAATCCTGGTATTCTGAAATAATACAATCAGAAAAAGAAGACAAAGCAGTCCTGCTCCTATCGATGTCTTTTTATTAAACTTTAATACCATTTTTGCCATAATATTACATTCTCTTTTCCTGTCGCGCCAGCTTCAAATAAAGGTATTCGCTCCCGTCGCTATTACGTCTTTTTCTCACGCTCTCGGCTGTATAGGCAGTTCCTGAGCCGCTTAAAAAACTGGTAGATTTTTCAGTATCTATTCCTGAATCGTCATTGGATGTTTTCAGCGTAACGTCGATTTTACCGCCGCCGGAATTAAATCCTGTAACCCAGAGACTTCCAGGAATTTTCTCCGAAAGAAAATGAAGGCAATGCAGTACCTCACCGTCCGCTTCTTCCGCTTCGTAAATCTTGCTGATCAGTTCATCCGTGTCGCGATATTTCTTGTTTTCGGCTTTGATCTGGGCAAGAGTTCTGTATATTTTGCCCTTTTCCATTTTTATCGCGGCTATTCGTTCACTTATGCTGTATGCTTTTCTGGCTGCGTATGATAATGCCAGAAGCAATGCAGATGCCGCCATTATTGATGCCGCAACTTTTAAAGCGATCAACCGCTTAGGTCGGAATTTGCGTGGAAGCGGCAAAGCTGTTTTCATATCTTTCGTGAAAGCCGATGCCAGCATGTATTCAAGCGTCAGCAGGCATGGCTTGAAGCCTGAACGATCAGGTAATTTTTCGAGACCTTCAATATTTGTATTAAATGCATCATCTGCTGCTTTAGCCTCAATCTGATATGGTTTCCCATCTGAAAAATAAAAGGCGACATCTATGCCTTTCATAACCAAATCATTACTATTTTCTGCCGCCATAAATGGATAGACAAATGTATCGAACTCAATATTTATCCCAGACAAGTCTTCGAGGAACTTTTCCCATTCCTTGCGTTTGACTGCAAAAATTTTTATTCTGCGCCTGCCAGATGCATCTGCGGTATCAAGGATACGGTATTGCCAGACCATTTCATCCATCGGTAACGGAATATAACGCGAAAGCTCGAATCCTAGCGCCTGGGTCATCTCTTTCTGCGGTAACGGCGGCATGGATAATTCAAAAAATACGGCACTTTCAAAAGAGGACCCGATTGCAGTCAATGTCCCTTTTTCCGCTTTGAGATGTGAATATGCTTTCGCTATTCTTTCAGGAAAATCATTTTTACCATGTTCAGCAGGAAGGTAGACCGCATCTTTCAGTAAGGCTTTTTTATGTTTTACGACAACCCTTGCAGCAAAAACATTGCCTGAATTATCCAGGCATATTGCTGTTCTATCTTCCTTGAAAATCACTTTCCGACCTTTCCGAAAATCACTATTTCCCGCGCCTTCCATCCCGCCGGCTTCAGTACCGGAATCCTGACTATCGCATTTACCATCCCGGCTTTTTCGGCCTTTAACTCAACATCTATTCCAAATTTTCCGGGCCCAAGTTTTTTAAGTTCGGCCTTCGCCGGATATCCTTCCACCTGAATCTTTCCAAACTCAAAAGCATTGCCAGATGACTCTAACAGCAGGCTTGTTTTCCATATCTGCCCCAGCGCAAGCATTCCAGCATAAAGCTTTTCAGATGGCTTTACAGTAAAAAGCGGAAGCGCCTTTCCCGATACCGTCAAGGCCGTAAACCTGTTTTTGGGATCATCGGTTTCAACGTAAATATTCTTGCTGTAAAGACCCGCGATCGATTCCGGCAATACTGCTATTTCAATCTTCGTTTCTTCTTCCGGCTCAAGCTTATTCTTGCTTGTTTTAACCTCCGAACACGCACAAGTCTTCCTTATCATTACTATATTAAGGGGGCTTTCTCCCTTGTTTTTCAATATAAAAACTGCTGTTTTCCTCTCGTTTGCCGAATAAGTTCCGAAATCAATATTCGCCGGACCTTGAACCTCAACGGACCCGCTCCTCACAGTAATGGAACAAAAAAACAAAAAAATGAACAGCCGCATTCTCATTTTGTTCAAGTACCTGCGGCTGCAACAATTGTTTTTGATATATTCATTCCGACCCCTCGAATTAAAAGATCGCGCGTATATATTAAGAGAACATATAACTTAATATCTTTTAGAGTTTTTCAAAGGCTTTATTTTAAAACAATGAGAATTATTTTTATATTTGTATTCATTTTGCTTTGCAGTTCTCTCATGGCTTCACCATCAGTTGAATTTTTCTATCAGCATGGCTGCGATGATTGCGAAAAGGTGGAAAAGTTCATTCTTCCGCAACTGGATAAAGATGTCAGAATAATCCGGATTGACACATCAGAGAAGAACAACTTTCTGAAACTCATTGCGTACCTGGATAAATTCAAAAACTCCTCCAACGAAACGGTTTATATTGTCGCCAATGGGAAATGTCTCTTCGCCGGATACCGTGATATTGAAAAACGGCTTCTTCCGGAAATAAACGCCATGACAGATTCCGGAGCCGAGCCTGAGAAGAAAAACGTCGTGAAAAAACATTCTTCGACAATGACTTTTCTGACAGTTCTTTCCGCAGGGCTTATCGACGGCATAAATCCATGTGTCTTTTCTGCGCTCGTGTTTTTGATAAGCCTGCTTTCCGTGTCCGGGATAAAGGGACAAATGCTGCTTCTCGCTGGAATCGCATATTGCGCGGCATGTTTTCTGACATATCTCGCTATCGGGCTAGGACTTTTGAGCGTCATAAAGGCGATTACTTCATACTACGAAATCAAGAAGATTATCAATTATTCAATGGCATTTATACTCTTTTCCCTGGCTATTCTTTCATTTCTTGATGCCGCAAATTATATGAGAACACAAAATGCCTCATCTATATTGCTGAAACTCCCGGAACGGCTTAAACTTTTCATAAACAGGTTCACCAGGAAGTTTTTAAAAACGAAAGCTATTCTTCCGGCATCCTTTACAATAGGGATAGTTGTTACGATTGTCGAAAGTGCCTGCACCGGGCAAGTTTATGTCCCGACTCTTGTGCTTATTTCGAGCGAAGAAGGTGTGTTCTCAAAATATTTTCTTTGGCTGCTTTTTTACAATCTGATGTTCATTATCCCGTTGATCCTAGTCTTTGCCGCGGCATACGGAGGACTAAAGCTCTCGAATTTCCTTACGATCAGCCGCCGTTCAGTAGTCTATTCAAAGCTTGCAATGGGTATTTTCTTCACCGTGCTCGCTGTCACGTTCTGCTTAATTTAGCTTGAAATAATTTTTTTTATGAGAAAATAATTAATACGGGTTGCAAAAATCTTCACACCTTATTACATTTAGCCTTTTCATATTTCAATTTAGGGCTATAACCAGAAACGATGAGTTCAAAGCTACTGTTATTCTTTTTGCTTATTATGATTGCATGTGATGCTAGTGCGCAGACAAGTGCATATGGCAAGCCCTCAGGATTCGTCAGAATTAATATCCCGGCAAGCTCGCAGGAGCTTCTTGAGCAGGGGATTGTCTCGAAGAAGCTTGTGTCGATACCATTCACACCCATTGATACTAATATCAATAACATCTTTCAGGGACAGTTGACGGGTGAATCCACCGAGGACCTTGCAGATAAGGTTAGTATATATAATGTTGCTACTCAAAGTTACAACATTTATTTTAAAGCCGACAATACCGGAGATTCCGAGAAGAACGGCAAATTTTTCAGTTCAGACTGGACAGCCTCCACTGTAACACTCACCGCGGGAATGGCTTTCTGGATACAGAATTATCACACATATAGTCAAAATGTGTTTCTCGGCGGGCATTTAGTTTTGGAGAATTCCAAGACATTGTCACTGTATCCCCAGGCGAATCTTGTCGCGTATCCGTTCTCATCCCGGATAGCGTTGAATTCCACAGACTTGAAGAATGACGGTGCGCACGGAGCGACAACGCAGAGCGGAGATCCTGACGTATTGAGCGCTGTCAGCCCCGATGCGAGTTACTGGCTTTATGTTGAAGAAGGAAATGCTTCGAGCGGAAACTGGTTTGATACAAATAACGTGCTTGCAAATACTTATCTGACTCCGGGTCGGGGCTACTGGTACAACCGCCAACTGACGTCGAGTTTTAACTGGAGCGAGACTAGACCTTATGGAAATCCGTTCAATGTTACAGGGGCATCGCCTACAATTACAGGAATGACGTTGAATCAAGCGCTTGATCAGCTTACGCTTTCAATTTCATGCACGGGCGAATCCGGCGAAGTTCTTGAGATTTTCTTCAAAGACTTGAGCGAGAATGATTCGCTTGTAACCGAAAGCGGCTGGCAGATTGCGGCAGTCGGGCTTGCAACAAATAGCTCGACATCAATAAGCTGGACGGATGAAGGCGTAAGCAGTCCGGCATTTCCGCTTGTCGAGAGAAGTCCGGTAACGACGCCTTACATGCGTATCTACATGGTGTCGCGTCAGGATGCCGATATGGATGGAGACGGGCTTTCTGATGGTGAAGAGAAATTCGTGTATGGCACCAGCTACCTTTATGCCGACAGCGATCTCGACGGACTCCTTGACGGAGCGGAAGTTATAACACACGGGACAGATCCGCTTCTTGCGGACAGCGATGCGGACGGGTTTGACGATTATCAAGAAATAAATGTTTACGGAACCAATCCGAATAGCGATTCCAGCGTCCCATCAGACAGTGCTGCTCCAAGTATTCCAGCCAGTCTTACGCTGAAAGCAAAGACTACATCATGCTCGGCGATAACATGGACGGCATCAACCGACACTGTCGGGGTCGAAGGCTATGTGGTGTATCGCGACGGATTTGAGATTGGACGGACAAAGGAAACGCGTTTTGTGGACTATGACTTGACAACGGGATGCGGTTACTCTTATACGGTCAAAGCTTATGACAATGCGGGCAACATTTCGGATGCGAGTACGGCATTAGCTATAGAAACCAGGACTTCAGGAGTCGGAAGCCTTTATGTTGATGTCATTTATGGAGATGACTCGAACAGCGGCACATCGAAAGCTGCCGCCAAAAGGACAATACAGGCCGCACTGGATGCGGCCTCGGCCGGGAATGTAATAATAGTAGCTGAAGGGCTTTATTCAGAACGCCTTAACATTACGAAGGATGTTGTTATCATCGGAGAATTCGGGAACGGCAAGACGGTAATCGACAGCGAAGGCTTGAATGGAAGAGCGGTCGAAATTTCGGGAACTTCGGAACTGTCATGCGTCATAGAAGGCATTTCGATTCTCGGCGGGACATCTACAAGTAACGGCGGCGGTATTTATGTAAACAATGCAGCGCCAGTAATTGTTAGTTGTGTCCTTATGAGTAATTCAGCGGTGAACGGCGGGGGCGCAGCAGTTTCGGGAGTCAATGCTTATCCTGTCTTCGTGAAATGCAGTTTTACCGGTAATATTGCTTCGAGTGACGGCGGCGGGATTTACTTCAATAATCAGGCGGCTCCCGTGATTAAGGCTTGCGGTATTTATTCCAACGGTGCAAGCGTTACGGGCGGAGGGATATACGGAGAATGAGAATGAAATTCGTGATGATACTTCTTTTTTTATGCGTGATCTTTCAGCTTAATGCTGCCGATTCGATCATTGCTGATTCGAGTACGGTTTTCAGGCCGTTGAAGAACAGCTGGACAAGTATTCAGGCGGATGAAGATATTGAGTATGATGACGGAGCTACGGGAGCATTTTACGGCGTTTTTCAGATATATTTTAAGCTTGATAAAACGCAGTACTACGGGAACCTGAAAGTTGAAGTTTATCTGCGCAAGGAAGGTGGAGCCTGGAAGAAAGTGACGGAGATCATTCCTCCGGCAAAACCTGCTTCCGGCGATTGGACGGTAACGCAATGCTGGAACTCGCGTACCGCCGCCAATGATTGGACTACAGAAGACGCCGCAGGTTATACCGGCAGTCTCGAAATAAAACTTAAAGTAGTTGAAGAATAAAAAGTTATAAAAATATAAAAGGAGAACAGAAATGAAAAAAGGATTTCTGAACGGGAAGCTGAAAGCCATTCTGATGGCAGCGGGCTTCGGTCTTTTAAACTTTATCGGATTATCGGAAACGACATATCTGTACAATTTCAACGACGAGACAATAGGAGCGTGCGACGGAACGGCGACAGACTCAGGCTCTTCATCAACACCCAACAATGCAACGATGAGTAATTATACGAATGCGACGTGGGACTATCTCGGCGGGTATAACTGTCTTGGGTTAACGCTTGGAACAACAGTCAACATGGATGCGAAAATGACAACGGCTTCCGCGGTTTCATGGGGATCGAAATTCGTTCTTGAAGCAAGGATATGGAAGGGTACTGAAGAAACGCCAGGCCAGATTGATCTTATAAAAACCGCTGACGGAACGACTCTTAAATGGTATATTGACAGCGACGGAAAGATGCATTTGGAACTGAATGATGGAAATAGTCACACCGCAAATGTAGTAAGTACCAATTCTGTAATAAGCGCTGATATTTGGACAACAGTATGTGCAATGGTTGACTTAACCCAGGAAACTTACCGTATGGCAGTTAAATTTTATGTAAATCCAGCTACGACAGTCGGAAACGTTTGCAGTTCTTCATATGCATATGCATCTGAAGAAAATGCTTCATATCCTGCAAGCAATGCCTTTGATGGTAATTATAATTATCTTTGGGCGTCATTACTTAACACCAATATGTCAGGGAATCTATATATAGCTCAGGATTTTGGAGCAAACAATGATAAGCATGTGAGGCAACTTACTATAAGGCAGGCTGTAGGGAGTTACAACTATACTCTTCCTTCCTTTAAGGTACAACGTTCAGCAAACGGCTCGGATTGGACTGATGTAACGACAATTAGTACTCCGACTGATAATGGAATATATACATATCCCATTTCCTCTTCAGGTGCAGCACAATACTGGCGCTTACTTGCAAACGCACAAAACACTTCTAATTACTGGAAGATGTATGAAATAGAAATGGAAGAGACCAGTTTGGCAGTACTCTCGGAGACATATACGTATTCATCTGGAATAACTCTGCCCGCGACAAATGTGATAGATATGTTTCAGCGGATTGTGCCGGAAAACGAGGATCCGTTTACTTTGAAATGTGGTTATATAAAAATTACATCAAATCCATCAACGACTTATACAACAGTCTATACAAGTACTGAAACGAATTACGTGAAAGAAGGTTCATCATCGGCGGTGATAGTGAATCCTTTGGAACTGATCAGGAGAGTCACGAATCCGGCGAGCGATTTCACTGGTGGAGTTCCGAAAGAAAATGTAACAATAGCCTATGACAATCATCCGACGACCCCGTCAGTGTTCCATGGTATTTTCGAACTGAATTTCCAGTTGGATACTGCGAGTTTCGACGGAACGGTAACAGTCGATATCTATATCCAGAAGCCGGAAGAAAGCACCTTCAAGAAGATAGGTCAGGTCACGACGACCGAACCAGTCGGCGAAGATCCTTGGGATGTTCAATATTACTGGGATTCGAGAACGGCCGCTTATGACTGGACTAGTTCCGATGCCCAGGCGTACAGGACTGACGGCCTCGTCAAGTTCAAGTTCCAGGTAAGATAAAAAGAAAAACGATTGGATTATATGCTCCGTTTTTTCAGAAAAAATAAGAATACCACGTCAACACTGGCGTTGAGTCTTTTTCTCTTTTTTGCACAGTCATTGGCGCTGAATTCTGGAAATGCCGTGATTGAAAACTGCGAAATAAGCGGGAATAGCTCAGACGGTCAAGGTGGCGGACTATATCTGAAGACAGAAAAAGCGGAGCTTATAAATTCGACCGTTTACGGGAATACATCGTCGGAATCCGGCGGAGGTATAGCATTCGAGCAGGGAAAGAATCCGAAGATATCGAACTCGGTATTCTGGAACAATACGGCACCTGCATCAAAGGAAATAGTAAATCCGACATCGTATCTGTTCAGGAACGATATTCAGCAGAGCGGATTCGCAAACAGTAACGGAAATATCAGTGCAGATCCTCTTTTCAGCGGAGTAAACGATCTGCGCCTGCAAAGTAGTTCTCCGGCAATAGGTCAGATAAGCGGAACAGGGCTGAGTCCTGTCTTTGATAAAAACGGTGCGCGGCGCGGAAGTCCTGCCGATATGGGCGCATACGAATACAATACCGATAACAGGACAATATATGTCAATGATTCTACAGGGTTGGACTCCTATAACGGGCTTGCAGCCGTCTATGATTCCTTGACTGGAAATGGTCCTAAGAAAACTATCCAGTCAGGCATCAATGCGGCAGTTCCGGGCGATACAGTCGCCGTTTCTGCAGGAACTTACAAAGGGACCGGAAACAAAGACCTCGACTTTAAAGGAAAAAGCGTAAAGCTCTACGGAGCGGGCGCGGCAACAACATCGATAGACTGCGAAAACAGCGGCAGGGCAATTTATTTTCATTCGGAAGAATCAGCAGAAATAAAAGGCTTTACGCTCCTCAATGGAACAGTCAGCGGCAGTTTTCCGGAAGGAAGCGGCGGAGCAATTCTCGCAGTCAATTCTTCGCCGACAATAAGAAACTGTATCATAAAAGACAACACTGCCGACTGGGGCGGTGCTATAGAAATTTATCATGCCGACATGCTGCTTGAAAACTGTCTTGTCGTAAACAACACAGCGCAGAAAACTGGAGGCAGTCTCTATATAACAGGTCTTAGCTTTGTTGACATCGTGAACTCTACGATTGCTGACAACTCGGAAGTTTCAGGAGAAGAGCAGTCGGCGATTCTCAACAGTCTGCCGGAAGTGAATATATTCAACTCCATAACCGAAGCGCTGCATATAATCAGATATTCGCCATCAAACGTAACAGCTTCATATTCATGCATCAAAGATGGATTTACGGGAACCGGAAATATCACATGGAGTACATCAACGATTGTTTTCGAAAGCTCCGGATATAAGCTGAATCCGTTTTCTCCGGCAATAGATTCCGCCGATCCTGAAAAAGCTCCGGAGCAGGACCTTGCGGGAAGCAACCGTTACGACAGTCCGCTTGCGGAAAACTCTTTCAGTTCGTCTGCCCCCGACATGGGCGCATATGAATTCACATCCGATCAAGTTTCGGGAACTTCTGCGACCCTAAGCATTTCGACAGATGAAAGTTCCGCCGTATCATACACGGTAACGAATGTTTTTACGAATACGCAGGCGGCTTCGGGTTCAGTCACATCAGCAGCAAATGCAACACATACTCTTCCCATTGGAATCTATAAGGTGGCCTACAGTATTTCCGGCACCGATTCTTATAAAACAGTTCACTTTGATTCCAACCTTACAGTCAATCTCTGCGCAAATGAGAGTTCTTTCAGTCTCGGTACGGTATCGACGTACAAGCGTTACGCATGGACCTTCGAATATATCCCGTTCGGGCTGACCGACAGCGGAGTCGCTTACGAAAACGAAGTCGCAGATATAATGCGTTCGGGCGCAATACTCACAAAGCCCGACGATTCGACGCGAACAATTTCCGTCAGGCAGTTCGACAACGCTCCGATAACACGTGCAGAAACGCTCGGATATACTTATACAGCATCAGGCGCAAGCGATATTATCTGCGAAAATCTTCCGGTGGCAGCGCTGAGTCTTCCGGACCAAACAATAGTATTCAAGATATATTACGATGAAGTTTCAAGTGAAATAGCCCTTCCTTCCGGAGCTCTCGATAATGAAACCAGTGGAACGGGAATTGACACTTTCGAGCGTTTTTCCATAAATGTCAATCATCTGGTGCCAGGAAGTTCAGAAACATTTTATGTAAAAGAAAATGATGCCATAGCTTTTTCATCATCACCCGCACAGGCCGCGATTACAGCCGCGACCGGCTCCGGCGTAAGCGACTGGACAAAAACTCTGGCAACATTCGACGATCTTGTGATCGCAAGCTTCAATCCTTCATCCGTAACCGCAACTTCAGAAAATGCTAACGCTTCAAACAATATCGCGGTAACCGTAAATTATCAGGCGACTTCCGAGCTTGCCGTTCCCATGAGTGGATTAACCGAAGGTTATGGCGGCGGCGATCCGGCGCAAGCGGAAGATTCGTCATACACGGGTTCGTCCCTCGACTCTTATAAACGCTATAGCCTGACGGTCGATTATACTCTTCTAGGAGCAAGTGTCGACGACAAAATATATGTTCAGGAAAATGACGTCGTGACTCTTTCCGCATCGCCCGCACAGGCCGTAATAACCCGTGACAGCGTAACAGTCGGTACGGAAACATTGACGAACTTCCCGCCCAGCGATAATATGGAATTTACACATTTCAGTCCGTCCGACACAATCACTGCTGTCGATTCTAATGCCGACTCAGGTAACCTAATCATCGTCGCAGCCTTCGTTGCGGAATCAGCAGTCGCCGTTCCGTTGAACGGACTCACTGAAGGATACGGCGGAAGCGATCCATCCAAGTCGTCCGATGAATCATACACAGGAACTTCGCTCGATACTTATGAACGTTATCAGGCAAATGTCTCATACACAGGGACCAGCTACACAAGCCAGTTCTATGTGGGCGAAACTGACAGTATAAGCCTTGCAAGGGGAACTGCTACTGTATCCGGCACCGGTTATCCCGGACAATATACACTCTTCGATATGGAAGGACTTGTATTCACAGGATTTACTCCGGCAGGTCCGATAACCGCTGAGAAAAATTCCGCGAGCGCTGCAAACGTCGTCAGCATTGCGGCCCAGTACGAGATCGAAACATCCGTAGCAGTTCCGTTAAGCGGACTTGATTCAAGTTACGCTGCCGCCGATCCTTCAGCTACCGAAGCAGGTTACACCGGAACAAGTATGGATACATATAAGCGCTATATGGTAACCGTCGATTATACCAATATAGGAAGCAGTCTCTCGGATACATTCTACACGGTGGAAGGTGATACAGTCAGCCTTGTGCAGGGAACTGCCACAGTCTCCAGCAGCGTAAAAGATCAAAACGTTACGCTTAAAACATTTCCAGACCTTGACTTTGTAGGATTTACCCCATCCGGTCTTACTGTCACGGATGCTCTTTCCGACCCGGCCAATTCAATAATAATATCGGCATGGGAAGGCAAATCAGAAGTCGCGATTCCTCTTACAGGACTTACTGAAGGCTACGGCGGCGGCGATCCGGAAGAACAAGGAGGCGGCTCCCTTGATACACGTAAACGTTACAAAGCGGAAATAACCTACAAGAATCACGATCTCGGCAGGAGCGAAAGTTTCTACGGAATGGAAAACGATAATGCCACAGTTACCCCGTCACAGGCGGCTATATCCGGAGTCAATTCGGCAACAGTAACACTGAATCCATTCTCAGGCTGGACAATCAACTCATATACCCTTTCTGGAACAACAACAGAATCTCCGAGTCTGGCGTTCTCTTTCTCTGATTCATGCTCCAATGCATCGAAAGTTATAAGTATATATGCAAACTACACAATAGAAAATGTCGAATCCGAACTGCTTCTTCCGGCAGCCACGACATCTTACGAAGCCAGCAATCCTGCCGTGCCCGGTTCGCCTAAATCGCTTGACACCTGGAAACGTTTTGCATATGACATCCAGCTCACGCCCGTCGCAAATTCGTTGAACAAGGTAGTCATTTCCTGGCAGCGGAAAGTAGTAATGTATGCGGAACATGAAAATGTCGAAACATTCATATTGAGAAGCAAAGTTCCTGGTACTGCAATCGGAACTCCGGTCTTCCCCGAACGTATCTCCGCAGGACAGGAACTCGGCGGCAACACGGTTGTTGTCTATGCAGGGAATATCATCACCGACAATTATTCAAGCAACAGCTTTACTGATACAATCACTCCCGGAACTTCCGGCACCTACGAATACAGAGTCTACACCCGCCTGACTGATCCGACTAAAACCGCCGCCTACCTCGAAGACACAGACAATCGCCCCACTTTCGAGATCAGTGAAAATACTGACATTGACTGTGACGGACTTTCTTTGGAGCAGGAATCACTGTATGGTTCAGACCCTTACAATTCAGATTCAGATAATGATGGTATTTCCGATGGAGATGAAGTCAATATCTATGGATCAAATCCAATTAAGGCAGATTCGGACGGTGATGAAATTTGTGATTATGACGAAATATTTATCTACGAAACAGATCCGGTGCTTTCAGACACAGACTGCGATGGATTAAATGATGGAGTTGAGATATATCAGACCTTTACTGATCCTCTGAATCCGGATTGCGATGATGATGAAATCCTTGATGGAGATGAAGTATCTACTTATAATTCAGATCCGCTTGACGAAGATAGCGATGATGACGGTATTCCTGATGGAGTTGAGGTATATTTGTTTCAGACAAATCCGAATAGCACTGACAGCGATGGAGACGGGATTGATGACTTCTCCGAAATTTATACATACATGAGTGATCCGCTCAGTACTGACACTGATAAGGACGGTCTTACAGACGGTTTCGAAGTTTTATCGACCAATACCGACCCCTGTAGTCAGGACTCCGACAATGACGGGATTGCGGATTCCGACGAGGACAGCGATTCCGACGGGGTGTCGAATATTGAAGAGAAGAATAGCGGAATGAACCCGTCTCTAGTGGCAACCGATGTCGGCGGCTATCTTGCCGAAAAAACAGTCCTCGAAGATGCTGAAGATCAATCTGCCGCACGATGGACCGTGCTCAATACTGAAACGTCCTCCGTAGCGAATATCGTCGATCCGGATAATTCAGCGAATCGTGTCATTGAGCTTGCCGATTCCGCGATGAATGGGGTTATGTTTACTCCTGCTCTTACGGTTCCAGGCGGACAGCTCAAACTTGAATGGAAATTCAAAACTTCCGCGTCCTATGATATCGCAGTGGCGCTCACCACATCCAACGGCTTACGCTATATCCATTACACATCGAATACGTCGAACAATCTGGGGACGGGCGAAAGCATAGAGTACGGACTGGGTGCCGCATCCGGCTCTTGGACAACTATACGCCGTGACTTGCAGGCCGATCTTTGGAATGCGCAGTCCGACAACAACATTATTTCGGTCGATTCTGTCACGGTTAAGGGAAGCATGTATGTCGACGATATTTCTTCGATGGTCTATGTTGATTCCGACCGCGATCTTATCCCCGACAGCATCGAACTGGCCGCAGGACTCAATCCTTATGACGCTTCCGATGCCTCTTCTGATTCCGATGGCGATAGTATTTCGAATCTCAGTGAGTTTATGGCCGGGACACCGTTTGCCGCCAATGCCGATACCGACAATGATGGCATTCCAGACAGCACCGACCCGAACCCGGCCTCGAGCGCCGACACTGATTCCGACGGACTTCCAGACGACTGGGAAAACTATTATTTCGGGAATCTCGCACAGAACGCATCCGGCGACCCGGATTCCGACGGCGTCGAAAATCTGACTGAGTTCCTTCTCGGCCGGAACCCCAATGCCACGGCGGAAGACGACACTGCCGATTCATTACAACTCAGAGTCTTTCACCCCTAAATGGAGCCTTCAAAATAAATGAACCTCATAAAGCATTTCTTATTTTCCCTGATATTACTTACCTCTTTTCTGACTGCGTTTTCGCAAGTTCCAAGTGGGCCACTACCTAAAGGCAGGTATAAGCTTATCTGTACTGATGCAGGAATCAAAGAAGATTTTTATGCTTGTGCCTCCTTCCAATGGAATCAAACGTTTAAAGCAATGGATAAGTTTGGGATAGAGAGATTATATGGATATATGAGCTTGAGGCTCAAACAGGATGGCATAGAAGAGTTTGCTCCAGGAATATGGAATGAGATAGGGTTTCCAAATCAGTGGACGGCTACTTGGGAAAGTTATAATAAAAATAGTGTGTTTTTCGAGTCGGACGGAACTGCTGAGGTTATCTTTGAGTATAGGTATATAAGTACTTATACTTTTTGGTGTGGTATTGTTCCAATCCCGGCTTGGAACGGAACATATAATTGTAAACTTGCCAGTGCCAATGCCAGTATTGTAGGATATCAGCAGGGCGCTGGCTCTGATGTAAGCGTTCCAGAAGACAAGGAAGACAACCCTGAGAATCTTATCGCCTATATATCTCCTGATATAACTCCTCCTCCTCCCGATAAGCTCATCAGAATCGAATCTTCAGGCTTTGGCGCGGCTGTTGAGTCGGGTAAACTTTACATAAATGTTTCAGGGGCAAAACATAGGCTATGGGAAAAAGTTGGAAATAACTACTCTTCTGCATCCGCACCTTTTGAACTTACCGTAGAACCTGACGAGTCTGCAAGTAAAGCACTTTATATCCAACCACTTGAAACAGGAATAATTACAGCCACGGCACGCTATGAGGGAGAAGGCCTGTCTGAAAGTGATTCCGTCAAGATGAAGATTGAGGAGTGTCCATCCTGCAATGGGGGGACTTGTGTGCCAGGAAGTGGTTCGGGAAAAGTGGAGTCTGTCCACTATATTACTTCTTATGGATCCACAGCTATGTATGGATTTAACGGGAAAAGTTCTTTTGTCGTTGAAAACAGCTCTGTCGGTAAGCTTGCTTCAACTTCGAATATCAGAGTTTCGGTAAGGCCGGGTGACGGGAACGAGATAGTCAATGATGCAAATGGCAATCTGAAACAGGTCAAGGTTGCCAATATT
The DNA here is from genome assembly GCA_001804785.1 of Lentisphaerae bacterium GWF2_45_14. Classification (GTDB taxonomy): domain Bacteria; phylum Verrucomicrobiota; class Lentisphaeria; order Victivallales; family GWF2-45-14; genus GWF2-45-14. Next base: position 7,910 of record MHBG01000081.1, on the reverse strand, counting down.
CTTGAAGTAATAGAACAGGTCAATGATTACAAGGTCCTCAAGAAGTTCTATAATTCTTCCCAGATCGGACTTAAGGATGATTCGACTGGCGAATATCCTGTTTCCGGCAATCCTTTCCGCGTAGTAACGATTGAAGATACTACGCAGAGCGACAATACTATGAATATAACTATTACCAACGAACTTACTCTCGATGGTAAAACCTCGAAGACTGTTACTATTTTTGAAAGAGATGCATCTACCTATGCATGGGGTATGCTTTCAGCCGATGAAAATGGGAATGTGCTGAAGCGCGAAGAACTTGTCCCCGGCGCAATAGATTCGGGAAATGGAGTCAGAACTGAATATAAAGTCTATAAAGATGGCAGCGGCAATATCGCTTATAAGACAAAGACCGTAAAGAAGCTCTTCCAGTGGGCGGAGGAGGTTACTCAGGAAGTCGTTGATCCCGATGGCAAGGCGCTTACTACTGAATATCAATATTATGATCAGGGAACCGATGGCGGCAATTATGGAAAACTCAAGGCGGTCATCAACTATGACGGCAGTTGGACTCGTTATGTTTATGATTCTCAGGGGCGCGAATGGAAGACAATCAGGCCATTTAACAATTCGCTAATTACCGATGCCGAAAACCTCTGCGCTGTTTCTGAAACAACCTACGATACTGAAAACAAGATCACCTGTTCTGTCGAGAAGGTTCTCGGTGTCGAGGTCTCGAGATCTTACGGACAGGATGTCGATACCGGCGTTTCGAAAGATGTCCAGTGTACTGTCGCTGGTGCGGCGTTCGACAATGCTGCGAATCTTGTCACGACCACCTGGAAATATACTTCCGGCTCCTTTGCTGGGAAGCTCTGGAAGATCAGCAACCCCGATGGTCAGATGAGTTTCTATTCTTACGATACTGATACTAACGGCAATCTTGTTACGACTGTCGAACGCGGGGTCCCCAACGGCACGGGCAGCGCTATTGCCGACGGCACTCGTACCGTGTCCTTGACGAATGCTTACGGGAGCACCATTGAAACCAAGTCCTACGACATTCTGACCGGTCTTATAATTGGCTGGAGCAATTCCGGCGCGGTCGATTCGTTTGGTCGTTCGATATATGTCCAGAACATGGACGGCACGCGCACCGAGACCATCTACGGTTGCTGCGGGCCCACGCAGACCACCGACAAAGAGGGCACTGTTACGACTTACGGATATGATGCTCTCAAACGTCTGAGCTTTACCGCTAATGCCGGAATCACTACCTTTTACACATACGACGCTATGGACAGGACTATTTCGACCACCGTCAAGGGCTCCGACGGTTCCGAGCTGACAACAAGCACCGTTTACGATGCGACGGGCGAAGTTGTTTCCGATACTGATGCCGCAGGACGCATAACGACTTATTCCGAAGCCATCGTTGACGGCCTGCGCGTAAGGACGACGACCAACCCCGACGGCAACACCGTGATTGAAAAATACAATCGCGACGGACAGCTTGCCGAACGCTCCGGGACTGCCGTACACCATCAGAAATACGAGTATGGCGTCGAGGATGGCAAGCTCTTTACGAAGGCAATCATCATCGGCGATGGCGGCAGCGAGACGCAGTGGGTCAAGAGCCTGCGCGGCTTTACCTCCTCTTCCACGAAGACCGTCTATCCCGATGGCTCGCATGAGGAGACCTTCTACGATTCTTTGGGCAGACCTGTTAAGAATGTCGGCTCGACAGGCATAACCGTCCTCACGGGTTACAACGCGAAGGGCGAAGTCCAGTACTCCGCGGTCGACATGAACCGCGACGGCGTGATCGACCTCTCCGGCCCCGACATCGTAACATCTTATGAAAACTCATACGTCCTGATACCTAACAAAATTTACCATCGCTCGGCAACCTCGATGTACATGGCGGATGGCAACGAAACGCCGACTCTTGTCAGCGAGAACCTTTCATCAGTCGACGGACTCGAAAATAAAAGCGCCTCGTTCGGCAGAACCACCACTAGCATAACAAGTTACCCCGAGGGCGGCGGACGCGTCGTCACTGTCACGAACCCCGATTCTTCTACTATTACAAGCAGTTACACTGCCGGGCTCCTGCAGTCCGCAACGCACAGCGTTCTCGGCACGACATCCTACGCATACGATGCTTTCAACCGCATGAAGTCCGTCACGAACACTGTCAACGGCTCATCCCGCACAAACAGCTATACCTTCGACAATTCCGGCAATATCGCAAGCGTCACCGACGCCGCCGGACGCAAAACTTCGTTTACCTACGACTTGATGGGGCGGCGCACTGCAACGAATCTGCCGGGCGGTCGAAAAGTCAACTACTCATACTATCCTACGGGCGAACTTAAACAGCAGTATGGCTCGGACACTTATCCGCAGTCATACACCTACGACGCCACGGGGCGCATGAAAACGCTCATGACCTACAAAAGCTTCAGTCCGTATCTTCCGGCGCAGGGACAAGCAGTTACAACGTGGAACTACGAGCCTCAGAGGGGATTTTTAAGTTCGAAAATCTACGATGACGGCAAGTCTGTTTCCTATACCTACAACTACGACGGCTCGCTTGCGACACGTGTCTGGGCACGCGGCATCACGACGACTTACGGCTATGACAACGCGGGAGCACTGTCAGGCGTAACTTACTCCAATTCAACGCCATCCGTAAGCTATACCCGTGACCGCCTGGGGCGTCCCGTCAGTATAACTGATGCCGCCGGTTCGCACACACAGACCTACAACGCCGACGGCTCGCTTGCAAGTGAAGGAACTGTGGGCTATACTTATGATGCTTTAGGGAGGCGTATTTCGATGTCAGCAACAGGTACTCCGACAACCAATTACACATACGACGCTATGAGCCGCTTAGCGACCGTCTCCGACGGGGCGCGAACGGCCACATATAACCGCGTTCCCGGCTCGAGCCTGCTTGCTTCGACAGTAATCAATAACGGCACAAGCGACATCCTAACAGCTAGTCGTACTTACGACATTCTTGACAGACTCACAAATATCACAAGTAACGGCATCTCATATAATTACACCTACGACAACAGCGACAAGAGAACAAAGAATGTCCTCTCTGACGGCTCATACTGGATTTATGAATATGACGATCTTGGACAAGTCACAAAGGGTAAAAAGTATACTTCTACAGGCATCGAAGTTGTAGGCCAATCTTTTGGCTACAATTACGACAATATCGGCAATTTGAAGACAGAGAATCGCAACGGGAACGTATTTAAATATAGCAGTAATAACGTAAATCAGTACACACAGAGGACTGTACCCGGCAGAGTGAATATATCAGGCTCGGCGGATGCGTCCGCAAAAGTTACCATAAAACAAGCCTCCGCCGGATATACAAAACCATTAAGGTATGGTAATTATTTCAACTCATTCTTTACTCTTGATAATAGTACTAACGCTGTCACCGACAGCTTTGACATCTATGCAGTCAAATTCGATGGGACTAAAGACAAAGTAGCCAAGCAAAGCTTGGATATATTTGTGCCAAAGACCCCGGAACAGTTTACCTACGATAATGACGGTAACCTGCTTACAGACGGACGTTTTACCTACACTTGGAATGGTGAAAACAGGCTTATAAAAGCGGAATATTCCGACACACGGATCGAGTTCACCTACGACTACATGGGCCGCCGTACCAATAAGAAATTGTATATAAATAACGTGCTAAGTTCTGAGCTTAAGTTTATCTACGACGGCTGGAATCTTGTGGCAGAGTATGATGGCTCTAACACTCTGCTAAACAGCTATCTGTGGGGCGAGGACCTTTCTGGTAGTTTACAAGGCGCTGGCGGTGTCGGAGGACTGCTGGCTGTAAATAACTATTTAACCATTTATGACGGTAACGGAAATGTCATGAATTATATCGATGCCGCAGATGGGACAACAAAAGCCGAATTCGAATATAGACCCGATGGCACATTCTCGATAAAAATAGACCCATTGAATCTTGCAGAGACGGCCTCATTCAGTACCAAACCCTACGATCCGATACTCGATGCTACGATCTATCAGCTCCGAATCCTCAAAAACGGGCGCTGGCTGTCCAGAGACCCCATCGGGGAAATAAGTAGTAGGAATGTATATAATTTTATTAATAACGCATCAATTACCTATTGGGATTATCTTGGAATGACTAGTTCCGGAGAAACAGTTAATGTTCCAATTCCAATGCCGCAGAATGGAGAAAGTACAGATGAGTTCATAAAAAGGTTGGCAAAAGAAGCTTTTGACGATCCTACTCCTGTTCCTGACCATCTCCCCCCAGAAAATATTCTTCCTCCCGGTAGGATACCAGTCTGGGAAAAAGATGAACCAGAATCTCAATGCGATAAATGTAATAAATGGCGTCTTGAGACAGAGCTTGTTATATATGCTGCTGGTTTTATTGCTAATATTGTTACTGGACATACTAGACTTTATGCAGATAGAACGCAATGCCCTAATATGAGCGATTACAGTAGGGCGTATCGTTTTACTGGATTAGCAGGTGGAGTTGCTCTAAAGATACCTGGTTCTGTATCAGTAACTACGACATCAAGAACTATTGAGACAGATATGTTAACTTGGGAAGATTTTCATGGATGGGGAAGAATCACTTCTGCAGGGATAGGCATGGGGTATACATACGGTTTGCTTTATGTCACATTCCCCGTTTTTGGTACTTTGAATTTTCATGGATGGGGAAGCGGGATTGATGCCAGCGCAATTACTGGCGGCGTATATTGGTTTACTCAAAAAGATTGAACATAGAAAAATGAAGACAATTAAATTATATATTACAATAATACTGGGAGTTACTATTCTTTGGGGATGCAAGGATGCTAATTCAGACTTGAGATATGCATGTAAAAATGGGAATATTGTAGAGGTTAAAAAAATTATTGAAAGTGGTAACATTGATATTAATCAAGGAGCTATACATCACGGCCCCACCCCTCTGATGATGGCCTCTTCAAAAGGGAAAATTGATGTTGTTCAATTACTTCTAGAAAAAGGAGCAAATCCTAATATATGTGACGGCGTTGGAGATTCTGCTTTATTATATGCTATATCTAAAGGAGATGATAGCATAGTAAAGCTTCTTCTTGATAATGGGGCAGACGTGAATGTTATTTCTCAATTTGGATATACCCCTTTAATATTGGCGAGTACCCTTAGTCATTTCAATATTGTTAAATTACTTTTAGAATACGGGGCAAATGTAAATCTTATCGATGCGGATGAAAAAACAGCTCTAGATGACGCATTATCTAGCAAATCCCCAGAAATTATAAATCTACTTCGTGAACATGGAGCTAAAACGGGAAGAGAACTTAAGCGGGAAAAGAAGGCATCTGAAAAGATATCCAAGCCTTTGGAAAATAATCCGAAATAACTGGCGGATGGTAGCTTCGCTGCGCTCAGTCCGCCAGTTTAGTTATTGATAATGCGAAGGTTATTTGTGAATGCAAACAGTTTTGACAGATAAGAAATATACTTCTACAGGCATCGAAGTTGTAGGCCAGTCCTTCGGTTATGATTACGATGATATCGGAAACTTGAAGACCGAAAACCGTAACGGTAATGTCTTCAAATACACTGCTAACAACGTCAACCAGTACACGCAACGCACAGTCCCCGGCAGAGTAAACATTTCCGGCAGTGCAGATGCTTCCGCAAAGGTAACAATTAAGCAGGGTTCAGCGGGTTACACCAGACCTCAGAGATATGGTAATTATTTCAATGCGTTCTTCAATCTCGATAACTCAAGCAGTTCGGTAAGCGATACCTTTGATGTGTACGCCGTAAAGTATAATGGAACAAAGGATATAGTGGCAAAGCAAACTGTAGATATATTTGTTCCCAAAACACCCGAACTATTCACCTATGACGATGACGGTAACCTCTTGAGTGACGGAAGGTTTACTTATACATGGAATGCCGAGAATAGATTAATCTCTGCTGTTGAAACAGGCAAGCAAAAAATAGAATATGCCTATGACTATACAGGCCGACGTTATGAGCGCAAATCGTATTCATGGAACGGCTCCGACTGGACGCTTGGCTCGACAATAAATTACGTCTATGACGGAAATAACGTAATTGCTGAATATGATGGAAGTAATAACTTAATCAAATCTTATCTTTGGGGCGAAGATATATCAGGAAGTCTTGATGGCGCTGGAGGAGTCGGCGGTCTTTTGGCCGTAAATGACAGCTCCGGTATCTATCTACCGTACTACGATGGGAACGGAAATATCATGGGCTATATAGATGCATTGGACGGTACGTTAAAGGCCAGCTACGAATATAATCCCTTCGGTAAAATAATCTGTAAGTACGGCTCCAAAACCGATGACTTCAACTATCAGTTCAGTACGAAATATTGGGATGATGAAGCAAAACTGCTATGGTATAGATACAGACCTTATATCCCTGAAATTTGCAGATGGCTGAACAAAGATTCAATCGAAGAACAAGGCGGTCTTAATATATACGGATTTAGCAAAAATAATCCCATAAATTATATTGATATATTAGGGAATACTGTTACTGCAATGTTTAACAATAAAGCTCAAGCTTTTAGTATCACCGATGATGACAAAGGCGGAGGTATTGCAGCAAAGGCTCTTTCGGGAGGCCGCTGGGATATTAAAACGAATCAATTTCTTCCAAATACAACAACTATAGGAATGTCAGAAGTTCCTAAAACATATAGAGAAGGCAATGGTCCTACGATTCCGGGAGTTTATTATATTGCAGATCCCCCTAACGACAAGCATGATTGGTTTGCATTACTAAATAAAAATGATTACTCCATGAAATATGATTATGGTCGTGATGGATTCTATCTACACCTAGGATCATTTAGTAATGGATGTGTTACTATTAATAAGTATCATAATGCATCCAACTATAACTGGCTAAGAATAGTATTAATGATTCGTTCAACTACCCCAGAGTATCACTCAAAACGTATTAATGATTTGGGAACGACAAGTTGCATTAAGATTTATGGTCAAATAATTGTCCGAGAATAGGCGGTTTCTATTATGCATATAAATGCCAAAATTACTTTCCGTCTGTTAGTCTTTCTCTTTTTTATAGGAATAATTTCCTGTATAATCTTTATTATTAATAAATCAAATAAAGAAGTATTGAAAGTGAAACATCCAGATATAGTTGGAAACATGTCCCCATCAATGCGCAATTATTTTTTAGATTTACTTTACTCAAAAGGCCATCAAGACTTTATTGGCAATTTTAAAAATGCTTGTGATAAAGTTGATTCATTAAATGAAGATGAGAGATTTATTTTTTATTTAAATGCCTTTTTGCTCTGTAATCTAGATGCCGGAAATTGGTTAATTTTTTGTTCAAAAATTCAGGAAGACAATAATTTTTTTTGGAAAAAACTCACTCTTTTTTCAAAGACAAGTGATTTCGAGGAATTAACAAAATCACAGAAAGAGAAAATAAAAGAGTATATTGATATGTACAATGATGATAATAACTATTTTAATGTCAACTAGTGCAGAGGGCGTTGTCAGGCGTAGGGGGGGGGGTGTAGGGGTACAGGACATTGAGGATTGACAAAATAGCTAATATTTATTATATACAATATGAAAAATACTTTTGCTGGACTTGATCGTCCGGGTGTTCATTGACAATTTTGTAGTGATGAAAAGCAAAAACAGGCTCGAAAATGCCTTTTTAAGGCAGGCGGTAGCGCAGTCATCAGAACGGAACATCGTTGCTTATGCAGCTTTCTTGATGTCGATGATGGGCAAATGTTTCCTTCCGTCAAGATAGGAAACATGAAGTTCCAGCTTGGGGACTTCGGAAGTATGAACGAGTTTCAGCGGCGGCGCGCTTGGAGGCGAATG
>MHBG01000080.1 GCA_001804785.1 Lentisphaerae bacterium GWF2_45_14 | reverse complement strand
AAAAAATCCCCTTTTTTTTTCCGGAAATTTCCATCTCTACATTTTTCTGTTTTATTATTCATAATCTTCTGTGCCTAACTTTCTGACGCTAAACTTTTACGTTGATTTTTATCTCTGAATCGTAAACTATCTGAATATCAGTAAAAATTCCATTTTCAAAGAGAATTTTCTTACTCAAATCCTCCGTCAACCACCCGTCAAATCCTTGAATTGTATTTGTGGACAGCGCGGGGGCAAAATTGTTACAAATATATATGACGTTTAGCTTATTTTTCAATTCTCAAGTGTTATGCCCAGTATCCCTGGAATAATTTTATTATTATGCGTTTTAATGTCTATTGACTTTATTTCTATTTCAGGGCGAGGGTTCTGCCATCTGTAACAGTATACGCCAATATGCGATGACACCGGATTTTTGCCCTCCCATGCGATTTTTGCCAAAGGAGCTGTGTTTTCATTGGGCGCCCACCAGTCTCCTATCTCGCTTCCGTTCCGAATAGCTATCTTTTCGCTGGAGCCGTCAGCGTAGTTTGCGACATAAGAGAAACTGTCTTTGCTTTTTCCACCCCCTGCTGAAGCATGCAGAAAATAGAAAAATTTTGCTTTTTTATTCACAGGAATTCCTTTCACTTCTTGCGGCAGAAAATCATTGTTGCACCCTCTCATGACAATCATTGATTTATAATCATTGCTTTGGGGGATAACAATTTTAAATGGCACATTGCTGAATTTTCTTTCGCCCGTGGGGAAATAGCGAAAGTCATTATCTCCCTCATCAAAAGCTCCGCCTTTTTCATCGCCGGCTATTCTGTCCATAAATCCCATGTTGCAGTATGTTGAAATATCAAGAGGGAGGCATCTTGCCGCATCACAATCAAGATACATGTTGCGTTTAAGAGCCTCCGTTTTACTTTTTTTAATTTCTTCTGATATTTCTTTTTGTCTTATTTCTTCTTTTTCGCGAATCCTTTTAAAGGTTTCAACAATATTGTCTTGATTGGAATTCTCTCTTATTTCCGATGGTGGGGACTGGGATATCAAAAGCAATACTCTTTCTTCAGGCGGGAAAATTATTTTAACTCCGTTCTCAAGCTCTGGCGAAGTCCAGAACGGTTTCCCGGAAGGGCTCCTATGCAATGTTTTTGTCGTTGGATCGCTGAGGGAATAATTGCCAGCTGGTAGTTTTGTCTTTAAGACGGCAAGTTCGCTTATCCACGGTCTCCAGTTCGCGAAAAAATATAGTTTTGTCCTGCCTCTGTCTATGATTTGCGCTTCAAGCATAGGCAGTGGTTTTCCCGTCGGGGAGCTGACAACGAACGGGGGTTCTATGCTTGAATTCCTTAATATGAATGTAATGAAAGAGCTTAATGATATGCCAGTCAAATAACGAGGTGTGTAATAAACTGTTCCCTTTTCATATTTATTTGCGAGTAGTACAGGTTCCTCTTTGTTTTTTCCGCTTATAAGACAAGTTGCGCTGCAGGGAACAACTTTATGCGCGATTTCGGTTTCGAAAGGGTTCGGCAAACCTTCAACATTGATTGTTTCTTTAGACGGATGCTTAATGATATGCCTCTTTTCAACCCCGATAAAATCCTTATTGTTTAATGGAATTCCATACTCGTTATATTCCATATCCATTCCATTTAGAAAAAGGACTCCGCCGTGTCCTACGTATTCCTTAAGATTTTCCAGTGTCTCCGAATATATATAATCAGAAGCCGGACTGACAATAGCCTGGTATTTGGAAGCCATTCCTTTATTTATTTGTTCTTCAAATATGATGTCAAAGGGGTAATGCGTCGACAGCAGGGCGTTGTAATAGTTTTCGAATTGAGCCTCAATGCTTCCAGCTGCGCGTTTTGAGGGTATTGAAAGCAACAAAGCTATTTGCCCTTTTATTCTTGGAGTCGGCAGAACTATTTCGGATAATTGACTTATTTCCTGTTCAAAATCTTTTATTCCTTTCAAGGCATCTTCGGGATAACATACAGGATTCAACAAGCCACACATTGTATGTTTTGCTTTATCTACCAGTGCCTTAGCTCCTTTTAAATCTTTTGTGGGCCATAAATACAACTGTTTTGTCCAAGAATAGAGTTCTGTCAAGCTGGAGCCATGTATTGCCTGCACCCAGAGCGCCAGCACGATGTCACTACGCTTTGAAGGAAGGCGTTTTTTATTTACATCTGTTCTGACAGTAGAATATTCCGTGTCGATTACTGGTTTTCCTTCAGCTACAGCTCTACAGCAATCCAGGTGCATTTGCGGTTTTTTCATCAGATGACTGGACATGGGATCATTGTTGTCTATTTCCGATTTTTGTGTAAAATTCAAGCAGCCTTCCGTGTTTATGATATCCAGCGCCCTGGCATTTTTATATTCATTGAAGCCATTACTATTAGACAGGAACGTAAGCCATATATTTCTTTGAGATGAGAAGTAAATTTTTTTGCGGGGATCTATTTTCTTAATTGTCTTGATTCCGTCCTGCAAAATTTCCACCCAGCGGTCTTCTATAAATTTAAGCCACTCTACCTTAAGTCCTCTCTGACGTTCAAAATCCGAGTTTTTGATGAGTTCTTCGAAAGATCTAAAATTGCTGTTCCAAGCTTTATTAGCGTTTTCTATAGTTCTATATTTATCTTCTAAACGTTTCTCAAAGGCGATTTTATTGGGGAGGCAGCGACAGTCATATGTGGGTTCATTGAAAAGCTCGTATATCCATGGATTACCCCCTTGAGCCAATACCGCCAGAGTCCCTTCACGCCAATAAGTTTCATAAATCTTTTTACCCAAAGGATGCTCGGGGCAGAAAGGAACAAATACTATCCAGCCTTTTTTCTGCTGAAACATATCTGCCGAAAAGTCTTTTACCTCTCTATTTCTTGCTCCCTTGAAAGCTTGCAGGCCAACAGCGGCAAAATCCATGACCAGTGGCATTTGCTTCAAGCCGCGGATGAAGCCCGGCCAATATTTTATATTGTATTCCCAATCTTCATCAATGTCCTTATTGCTTTCTGATAGGATTTTTTTCACAAAGGAAAATGCTTCAACCTGTGGTTGGCATGTCGAAAACCCCAGTTTTTCAGCCATGTCATAGTTAAATGCTTTCTTGTAATAAGTAGAGTCATAGCCTTTTAGCGGCACTGGCTCGTCCACATCCTGAAATCTGCAATTCAACCAAGGGCCAACCAGGAATTTAGGTTTCCCGTTTAAGTAAAATGTTCCATTTTTTATTTCAGGCCTTGCGGGATAATTCCTTTTTTCATAAGCAAAAAGATTAACACCATCAACTGTATTTTCTGATATGTCATTATGAGAATGGATTTTGGGGTTATCTACAACACAATTATTGCCAAAGAAAAGGATGGTTAGTAGTAATAATAACGATTCAATTTTTTTCATTGCCAGACCTTTCTTTTGAGCCAATTGCAAAAGTCCTTGGCCCTTGTTTGTTAAAAATTAGATTTCATGTCATGAAAGCCGTTTCTATGACCATTTTTCGATTTTCCAGTCATTTTGACCGAAATTTATTGTGTCCTGACTGCACACCTCCCCTTCTGCTTGTATCCGGATTTTTAATTGAAAATTGCAAATATATCATAACATCCTCTAACATAATAGATTAAATAATTGCTTCGAAGTGACGCCCAGAATTCCAAACATTACGTGAGCAAAAACCTTGTCATGTCCTTTTACTCTTACCTTATCACCGCCATGATTGTCTTTGATGTTGGAATTTACCCGTTCCGCCGCGCTTCTTTCATCATAACGGATTGCTTTAGCCAGCTCAAATTCTATTTTTTCGCCTTTGCGTTTGTTGTGGTCGATTACAGGAACATGTCCCAAGCTCCGTGAGAAATCATGAATTTGCTGCGCGTCATAAGCCGAATCCATCAAGTCATACAGGTTTGTCAATCTTTCTGCTGTCATTTTCGCAAGAGGTATTGCCGCCTGACTGTCATGATGAGAAGCCGATAGTTTTACTGTTTCCACAAATTCCTTCTGTTCGTTCGTCAATCCTTCAACTCCTCTTCCAGGACGAGAAAGACCTGCTTCTGAATGCAACACTCCTAATAACGTCCGCATTCAGACTCATATTTTAAAACATCCCTTTTTTACCATTTTGTACTTATATCTTTTGATATTGGATTTTCAATTTACTACCAACTTTCGTTTAATTTAGGACGCCACATTTTATAGAAATCACTGCCGGAAGAAGGAGTCCAGTAATAAACTGGTATTGCCATCTCTGTCTCACTGAAATATCCTCCGCTAAGGTGAATTGTCTCTCCATGTCCATCCGAAAAGAGATAATTCGGTGAATCATTATGCAGGGCTCTACTCTTTTGGTCATTAAGCGCGCCAAGACTGCTGTTCCAGTCACGGTCTGTGCTTTGAGTCTCCTGCCAGTAATCGAGAAATGCGCATTTTCCCGATGGCAAGCAAACCTGAACCGCTCTGACAAAATAGTTATGGTCAAAACCAGAGCCAAAACCAATACTTAAGTCATTAAAATAAACGCCCGTTGTAGCATAAGTCAGATAAAGTTTCGCCCCCAATATATTCTTATTTGGTGCAGATGGACACTTGCCAATTTCATTATGATTGTTGTTATTTAGATATTCCTTAAGCTGGGTATTCCAAAAAATATTTGGATAATATCCATTAAAATCTCCGCTATAAAAACTGGAAATGGCTCCAATCTGTTTTAGATTGCTCATGCATACTATTTTTTTGCTGGAATCTCGGGCTGATTTTAATGCGGGCAACAACAGGCTCGCGAGGATAGCTATAACAGCTATAACCGTGAGGAGTTCAAGCAGAGTAAAGCTTCTACGGTTTTTCCTACGCAATAATGATTTGTTCATGGCGTTTTTTCCTTCTTTCCGGGTCGAATTTTCGCATTGATGAGATGAAACCACGTCTGTTTGAAAATTTATTTTCTCTGTTAATCCCCGCGCGCTCAACTTCCATTTAGGTCTTAGAACCTTGCCGGACGCACATTTGGTAAGGACATTGAAGTAGGGGGTATTTCTGATTTCATTGCCTCTGACTCCTTATATTGAATCTTTAATTTGAAGGTGCCCCTCAAGAGCAATTTGAATATTATCATGGAAATCTCTCTGCTGTATCTTTCTCAAAAGCAATTGTGCGCTTTGCTTGCCTATTTCCTTCAGGGGCAAAGAAACTGTAGTCAGATCCGGAGAAAGCATCACTTCAACGCCGTTACATCCGACCACCCCTATATCTCCTGGAATAGTTAATCCTGATTCATTTATTGCTTTGTAAACACCTGGGCAGAGATGATCGTGAGAAACAAAAATTGCATCAATAGTTTGTCGCGACAATATCTCCTGCATTGCATAATATCCAGCGCTAGGGAAAGCTGAAGTATCCTTGATAAGAGCAAAATCAGGTTTCATATTATTTTCCAGCAAGGCTTCAACGTACCCATGGAATTTATCTACATCAATTTGGCGATGCCTTCCGCTTGTGGCACCGATAAAAGCAATTCGTCTTCGCCCTTTTGATATTATCAGGTTGACAGCGTCATATGCAGCTTTTTTCGTTTTAGCATAGACTGCTGACACATCGGCAAAATCTGTTTTTGTGCCAGCTATAACAAACGGGGTACCGTCTTCTACTAGAGCCTTAACTTGCAATTCGTTCCCTGTTCCTATTATTATACGTCCTTCTGCTTTGCTGAAGTCCTGATAAATATTTTTTTGTCCTCCATTTTCCCGATCTTCCTCTAAAAATTTAACTAATATTCCATACTGGGATTTCTGGATCTCATCAGTAATCCCATGCCAAATGGCAGAAAAGTATGGATTTGAATAAAAATCGGCAACTCCGAGGCATATTATTTCTAGGTGAAGCTCTTGTGGAGATGTCGAATTTTCCTTTAAAAATGTGCCCCTTCCATTAACGCAAGAGGCAATCCCTTGCTCAACTAGCGAGTTGAGAGCCTTGTTTGCAGTTTTGGAATTTACACTGAATTCTTCAGCCAACATCTTAGCCGAAGGCAGTTTCTTTGTGTATGTGTTATCTTCTATTCTTTTGAGAAGCTCTTTTATTAATTTACTTTGTTTGCCTGCTATCATAATATCCCAATATTTTATTTAACACGGAGCTATCCATGGTGCGTAACATGGGTCACTATAAGTATAGTCTGATTTTTAAAAAAGTCAACCCATAGAATGAAACCGCCAGATATATTTTCTGTCAAGTTCGTAATGCGGTGATGTCGCCAAAAGTCTGCGGTCGGATAAAATTGCAAACATGAAGGCCTTTCCGGCGCATGAAATGCGGATTCCGAAGGCTGATGGACAGCGATTCCGGAAATAAATGGACAGTTTTCAGGAGATTTCGGAATGAGGGTCCAAATTTCACTATTATCTGCTTGGCGTGACGGGTGAACTTACACCCGATATAAATCAAATCCTGCAATACAGAGCGGATGCGGCGTCTTTCAACGTCAATTTTTATTGGCAATAGTTCGGCGCAGTTCAGAGATTCCTGTCCAATGATGCGCAAGCAGTTGTAAGACAGTACTACGAATTTAAAATCAGTGCATTTGTAGCTAATTTTCCGCTAGGCAGAAGCTCCAGCCCCATATCGCTTTTAAGCTCTCCGTGAAACTGTTCGCTCGTGCCGTGGGCATGATAAAGCTCTATGCAGACGACTTCGCTTTCCGGCAGATTCGTCCACCAGGCCGATACTTCGACTTCAGGAATAAGAAATTCCTCTTCAGTCTTCGCATCTGTCAGCCGTTCAACCACTTCGACTATCATAAAAACGGACTCGTTTTCCAATCCTTCCGGCTTCCTGTGCGAAAGGATGCAACGGTATATGTTCTTGCCTTTCCGGGATACGACTTTTTCACCGATGCGGCGAGCCATCGCAAGATACTGCTCACGACATTCCGTGCGTAAATTACGTTTTACCAAAAACATTACGCCTGAAGCACATAGCGTAGCAACGAAATCCTTGTCGTCATGTTCGGGATCAACGCGCACCAGCAACTTTTCCAATTCAAGGCCTATCCTTTTCGCAAGATCTATGCAACGATCCGCAAATTCGACTGCCCCCTTCGCACTGTGCTGACTGCCCTCTCGCAGTTCATTGGCAAGCATATAACCGTGCGTTCCAAGGTACGCGAATATCGGAGCATAACCGTTTTCGTTGTGGTACGTCCAGGAGACTCCTTCCTTCTTGCAGCCGGGATTAAGCATCACCGACACATCTATGTCAAGCGGAATATAACTGCCGTATTGCGTCTGGATTTTCCCGAAATCCTTGACTTTCTTGAGCAATTCCACAAGACATGAATCTATCATCGTCTGTCCGCAGTTGAGCAAGCCAAGATCATTCAATCTCTGACGCAATGTCTCTGCCGAGGGTATTTTCTTCAAATCAAGCGCTTTCCTGAACAGCGGATCGTTACGGTACAAATCAATATCAGCAAAGTCGGTTTTCCCGAGCGCAAGGAGTGCGGCGGCTATTTTCAAAATATCGCCATGGCTGATTTCGCCTCGTTTAATCCTCGCGGTCGTCATGTCGTTGATTTTCTCCCATGCGTTAAGTGCCAGCAGCTTTCCGACCAGAATAATCCCGCCTGTCGAATTGATCTCTTCATTGCCCTGGGCTATCTTTATATTCATTTTCCACCTGTTGGGTTAAATTATTGTTGTGATTAAAAATCACCATAACATACTTTGCCACAACAGGTTATTCTACCTTTATATCCTCAATTTCTCCAATTTCCTCACGGACTCAGGTGATTTTGTAAGTCCTAGGATTTCAGATGCTTGTTTCTGGCAGCGGAGCTGCTCATATATTACCATTGTCGCATCTGTCCGACAGTGTGAAAGATTTGAATTTCCACGATAAGCTTCCCAGGCATTCAGAAAAACAAACCTCAGTCCTTCTTCAAGAAAAATCATATGAGTTGCCATTATTTTGCCTTAAAGTATAGCTTCCAGGCAATGTCTCCGCTATTGACTGGATTGAAATCGACTTTCAGGATACAGCCTTCACTGGCGAATTTTACTTTCCCGTTGCAATCGAGATTTGCAAATTCATATCCTTCCGGAATGTATAAAGTCAGACGGTAAACTTCGCCTTCCACGCCCGTCGAACGGCCAGATAAAATATTTGCAGCAGCGTCCCAGTACAAGTAGCTCAAATCGCAGGCTCCTTGGGTTATGTGCCTAGAGGTTGAGATCACTTGCGGATGCGATGTCAGTGGGGTTATGCACAATACCGCAGTATCCATCGGAGCTACCGACACGTGAAGCGCATCTCCATGAATCCCCATGAATTCATCTTTCCAGAAATCGTAAACTGCATAGCACTGAACGTTGTGAGTGTCAATATGCAGGTCGGATTCCAACCTGACATTCAGCTCCAGCATCTCTTCTTTAGTGTTCAGAATGCCGACAACGTTCCAGTTTCCAAATTCCTTGCAAACTGCGAGATTAACAAGCACATAGCCATTACCTCGCCTCTTTTGCTGAATATCCATAGGATGGATGTCGGCAACGGGAATTATTCGCTTTAGCATATCAATTCTAGCCTCATCCAAATCCGCCAGATTGTCTCCGATGGTCACCGGCAGTCCGGCTAGGCCATAGAAAGAAACACGCGAACGAGCCTGTCCTAAACTGTTAAACTCGCTACGCAATACCAAGTTGTCGCCATCAGCATAAAACGCGATGTTGTGCCAGAGATAGAAGAGGAAAACGCGTTCGATGGAATTTGCGATGAAGTCGCTCCAGCCGAAGATATCACCACCTATTCTGGCGGCGCTGAACTGATCCATGGCAAACGTGACATCCCGCTCGGTGTTGCCGGAGCAAGAGAGCATATAGACATCAGTCCCGACGGTTTTCCGCGCCGCCTTGACCACGTTCCGCATGGCGGTATCGGTAGAGATATCCGGATTGTGGAACTTCGAGTGGAAGGAGTCACAGATAGTGAAGGCGGTCGGAAAGCAGTCCCACTTGATAGCCTTGAAACCCCATTTCAGGATTTGTTTGAAGACCGCCGGAATATATTCTGCCACGATGCCCGGATGGCTGGGATCGATCCACCATTGGCCGCACCATTCAGGTTTATGCGCCAGCAGCCATTCGGGATGTTGTTTGAGCAAATGATTCTGCTGACCATCGTTGGTCGCGCCAATCCAAAGCACCGGAATCAAGCCGAGCTTTTCGATCTGCTCCGCGACAGAAGCCAACCCGTTCGGATAGGCTTCCTTCCTTGGGGTGAAGGTATCGACACCTTCCTGTCCGAGGCCATCGAAAGCCTGGTGGTTCCATTCCCAGTCAACCCAGAAGCAGAGTTTTTCTGCGTATTTCCCGAAGGTTGAGGAGAGCATTTTTGCTTTTCATCACTGTAAAATTGTCAAAAAACACCTAGTACATGATAAAGTTTAAAGCTTCGGATAAACCGTTTCAGTTTTATCCGTGCGTCTTCTGTCGTAAATTGCCAGTTGACTTTTGTCTGTCTGGAATTGCGTTCCTGATTCCATGCTTTTATTTTTCGTCTCATTATATCTATTGCGGGAATTCTTTCCGCAAGGCATTGGCGCTTGAGGACACTCAGTTCTATTTCGGCAATATTCAACCAGCTTCCATGTTTCGGAGTATGATGAATTTCAAGGCGTTTCGTCAAGCGCAAAACTTCTTAGGGATGAAACGCTTCGTAAAGAGACGCTATGTCGTGCGTGTTCAGATTGTCCATGACAAGGATCACCTTTTTTACTCCAGGATAACGTAAATCAAGCATGTTTTTTATGTTATTTGCCCAGTCAATTCTTGTTCTGTGTTCGGTAACTTCCACATGCCGCCGTCCCGCAAGTGGTTCTACCTCAAGGAAAATCTCGGCAACTCCGTTCCTGACATACTCGTCATCCTCCAATTTAGGATGTCCCGGCGCGGCAGGGATCGGCTTCGAAACTTCGCCTATCAACTGCTTGCTGGATTCGTCCATGCACACGACAGGATATGCCGGATCATACGGCCTGCGATATCCTTCTAAAATATCTTCCATGGGCCTACGAATGCAGCACTCTGATCGGGCGGGATTTTCCAGTATTTGCTGAGATGAGGCTTAAGCTCATTTTTTTTAAAGTGTTGCAAACCGTCATTGCTGAAACTGTCGGAACTATCTTTAACTTAACGAGTTTATCAGCAAGCAGTCGAACGGTCCACCGGGCATGCCCTTCGGGGCTTTCCAAACATGCAAGCTTGAGAAGTTTCGCTTCGAAATCTCCGTCAAAAATTACTGGACGCGGCGGCGTTTCCCGTTTTTTACGGAGGATGGCGTCCTCCAGTCCGTATTCAACAAAACGCTCTTTGATGTGTTCCAGCGCACGGGTAGACATTCCTACGGCATCGGCGACATCGGCGACTTTCCATTTAGGTCCATGTACTCCCGCATCAAGCAGAAGCAATGCTCTGGCGTGTAATATTGTTTTAGCGGATCTTACACCCGTTGTCGAAATTTTTTCAAGCATTTCACGTTCTTCCGATGTCAGCGTAACTCTGTATCTTGGCGCCATATCAATCTCCAATCTTGTTGATGGAAGCAATATAGCAGTTATTACAAAAAATGCGAATGTTTATAATTTACATTGTGCTAGATTATCAGCTCCAGTAAAAGTATTTTCAACAACTTATGTAATAAATATTAGCTATTTATCTTACCCTGAAATGGGCAACATGAAGAAAATTCTTCATCTCAGGGCTTTTCTCCGAAGTATTTCTGCGCCATCAACTTTTCTTCGACCATTTTTATCTGCGTCTCCATTAGCGGCGCGGAATAGATTGCTCGTTTTTCGGCGATGCCACCATGACGCATCGCTTCCGCCAAGGCATTATTGGCGGCATAGAGATCGTCGAGCGTTTCCCTGACATTGAAACGTCCGGGCGAAGTTGGCAGCGGGGGCCAACGGGAGTCGGACACGTAAGCGGAGGTAACCGCCTTCATGGCTTTTTCCAGCTCCGGGGTATTGCCGAGGCGTTGACGCAAGGTTACGATACCGTCAAAGATCGAACGGCAGACCGGATCGAGGATCAGCGAATAGCTAGTGTTGGCCCACGCTTTGTAAGTGCCACCGTGCCAGGCCGCGCCGTTTTCGATATTGTCAATGAAGTCATTGGGAATAAGCGTCTTGGCGCTTTTTATCACCTCGGCCGGAGTGGAAAGTTCGTACCCGATAGACTTTGCCATGTCGAGCAACTCCTTGAAGCGCCTGACGCTGGCCGGTTCCGGTTCGAAGAAGCGCGCCTGATTGAACTGCTTGACGTAAAAATAGGCACTTGACCCGATGTATTCGGCGTCTTCGGCATAGGGCATGATGAAGGTGCCGGACTGTTCAATCCTAGGCTGCCACCGGATGAACATCTCTTTTATTTCATCGAGGCTGACCGGGGTTTCGCGCATTCCTTCGGTGGCGCCCATCAGGTACCAGAGCATCGGATTGGCCATGCAGTCGCTGCGGAAGATCATCTTCAAGCCGTTCGGCGCAACCGACGGATTGGTGACATACTTTAAAAACTCCGGTTTGTCTTTGATAAATTCTTCGATTTTGAAAAGATGGTTTTTGTTGCTGTGTCCTTGAACGTCATATTTCAAACCGGTGGCTTCACGAATTTGCGGGAACGACAGCAGAAAGCTGTCCGCGTCCATAACCAGCGATTTGTAACCGGCTTCCTTGTACAAATCGGGGAGGAAGCCAGCCCAGCCGCATTCGGGATTCCATCCGGTTTCGGGACGGATGCCGGTGTACTTTTCCCAGGCATCAAGGCCATGTTTCAAGGTATCCAAGCCGACTTCGGTCGGAATATTGGCCAGCATAACGTGAATGAACGGCGACCCGACCGGCTCGATTTGCCCTTCGTGAATCAAGGATTTCAACAAAGCCAGTACGCCGGGAGCGACTTCGTGCATCACTTCCAGCGAGCGGCCGGAGGCTTCAAAGGCAATCTTGCAATCGTTGTCGCGCACCAGTTCAAAGAGCGGGCGATAACAGTTTTCGCACACCCAGGCCCGGCGTTTCGGATCAAGTTGCGAATACTGAATATTCGCATGCGGCATGAAAATGATTTTTTTCCGGTTCATTATTTTACTCCATTTTGATTAAGAAATTTCAAACTTCGATTTAAACCGTTCTCGACATCATATGGAAGCTCGTACTCTATAAGCGCCGGGCCGTCGTAGGCTTTCAACACCGATAGAAGTTTATGCCAATCAAGGCGTCCTTCGCCGCAGGCGGCAGGCGTTACCCCGCCCATAACGTTACGAAAATCCTTCAAATGGACATATTTGATGTGCTCCTTGAATATTTCATAAAAGGCTACCGGATCAGGACTCCCGACCGCGGCGAGATTAGCCGGATCGTAGTTGATGGAAACGCCGGAGGCAAGTATCTCGCGCCATGTATCGATGCGGGTGGTGATACTGTTGAAATGCACCAGTGCGTCACCATTTTCCGCCACGCCGCCGTGCGTTTCAACCGCAAGAATGACGTTTTTAGTATCAGCATATCGGGCCACGCGCAACAAAGCATCGAGTGCCGCGACAAAACGTCTGCCATAGACGACGCTGTCCGAATTGAAACCGGCGAAGATGCGCAGATATTTTACGCCGAGTTGCGCGGCGATGTCGATGACTTTA
>MHBG01000079.1 GCA_001804785.1 Lentisphaerae bacterium GWF2_45_14 | reverse complement strand
TGTCGCCGCCGTAAATAATGGGAATCGCTCCGGAGCCGTAAAGATTTATAACGACATGACCATGACTGAGCTTCACCAGGTACAGGACATTCTACGAAATATCAATGTTAATGTGGGCAACAGCATTGAATTGATTGAAAAGAAAATGCACAAGGATGCTGCCGCAATCAATGCCGGCATCATTGCGCTATCCATAATTGCGATTATTTCCGCAATCATAATGAGCATCATTCTGCCCGGGCTGATAATCGCCCCCATTAAGAGAACCATAAATATACTGAAGAACATTACGTCAGGCGAGGGCGACCTGACCAAGCGTCTGCCAATGCCTAAGAAAAACTGCTCGGCAAAGAAAAAATGCGGAAGAAAAGAATGTCCCGAATTCGGGAAGGAAGCGTCCTGCTGGGATACTGTTGGCTCAAACGCGCCGGGACAGATTCATTGTCCCTCTATACTCTCTGGAAAATTAAAAAGCTGTACCGAATGCTTCGTTATGCAGGATTCCATGCGCAATGAGGTAGATGAGCTTTCCGGATGGTTCAATACACTGATGGGCACCATAAGTGAAATAATAAGGAAAGTCAAACACGCAACGGTTGCCATTGGCGAAGTTTCGGAAAAATTCTCCTCCGTTTCGGGAGGGCTGGCTGCCAGCTCGGAAGAAATGACTGCTCAAGCACATTCCGTTGCCGGAGCAACCGAGCAAATGACATCAAATATCAGCTCCATAGCCGGAACCGCCGAAGAAATAAGCGTAAACACCCAGAACGTTTCTTCCGCTATTGAACAAATTTCCACCAGTATAGCAACCGTGGGTGCGGCGGTTGAACAAAGTCAAACAAACCTGACCCAAATAGAGACCGCCTCAGAAGGACTAGCCGTTACGGCTGAAGAAATAGCAAAAAACACTGAAGAATCCCGCTCCTCGGTTAAAGATGCCGTTCTCTCGGTAAAAAAGGCGTCTTTACAAATACAGCAACTGTCCAACGCTTCCCAGGAGATCAGCAAGGTTATTGAAGCTATTGAAGAAGTAGCCGAACAGACCAAACTTTTAGCGCTCAACGCCACAATCGAAGCCGCCAGGGCAGGAGAAGCAGGAAAAGGGTTTTCCGTCGTTGCCAATGAAGTCAGGGAACTGGCAAAGCAAACCAATTATGCAACGGCAGATATTCGCAAACGGATAGGCGCCATGCAAAGGTCGACCGAATCAACAGTAAATGATGTTGCCGCCATTGAAAAAGTCATAACTGAAGTGGACAAAGCGGCCAACACCATCGCGCTGGCAGTCGAAGGACAGAACGTCACGATAAAAGAAAACGTCAGAAACCTTATCCAGGCAAGTAATGGAGCAAGGAGAGTATCCAGCAACGTGATTGAATTAAATGCCGGAGTCCGTGAAATAGCCAGGAACGTCTCGCAGGTCGCCGATGGCGCCCATGATGTTTCTACACAATGCTCACAGGCGGTCAGCGGAGTAAAGGAAGTTTCCTCCAACATTCAGGTGGTCAGTCAAGCGGCAACGGACACCAGTGAATCGGCACAGGACGTGAATATGTCGGCGGTACAACTTTCGGAAATGGCCGTGGAACTCCAGAAACTTCTAGATCAATTTAGAGTCTGAACCTTCGGCGGCAAATACAGGGGCCCCCACGCCTGAAATAAGGTTCATCGGCAGCAGATATCCCTACATGAAAACACAATAAATAATATTTCATAGAGCCATTAGAAAAAGCCCGCATACGCGACTACATTAAAGACTCGGTTGTTCATCTTTTTTTAACGTTATCCAATTTGTGAGTGTAAATGAAAAAACAATTTTTGGGAATCGATATCGGGTCAACGACAATTAAGGCAGTGATAATGGGGCACGACGGCAAAGTCCTTCACTCGATCTACCAGAGGACAAAACCGGTCGCGTCAGCAAAGGTAACGTGTTTCGGCCGATGCGGTGGATGCGGAATGTGCAACATGGGCGCAGTCAAAAAAATCATCGATGATTTCCTGAACTCGGCTAATTTCAAACTTGAGGATATGACCTGCACAGTTGTCACAGGAAGCCAGATTGTCGAGGACACAAGCAAGTTCATCAACTACGATTTCAAAGTCAGCGAAGTTTCCGCTCATGTCGCGGGAGCAAAGCACTACTATCCCAACTGCAAGGCAATTCTCGATGTCGGCGGACAGGACAGCAAGGCAATGATCTATAACGAAGACATGCAGATGTGGACCTCAAAGATGAGCGGGATCTGTGCGGCGGGTACGGGAGCGTTTCTCGACAGCGTGGCGGTAAAACTCGGCATTCCCGTCGAAGAGCTTGCGGAAAAAGTCAATTATGATTCCGAACTGGAATTCTCATCCGTATGCGCGGTACTTAGCGCTACTTCTATAAATAAGTTCAAAAATCGCTACCCGCTGGGACAGGTAATCGGCGGCGCGTGCCGCGCACAGGCAAGGACAATCATCTCCGGTGTCGGCGAGCTACTTTTTAACTATGAAGGTGATATTATATTCCAGGGTGGCGTGGCCTACAACAGGGCAGTAGCTTACTACCTCAAGGAAATCACGGGCAACAATATAATCATCCCTGAATTTCATTCCGTCATGGGCGCACTTGGCGCGGCGGTACTGGCCCTCGAATTTTCATCAATAAAAAACAATCTAACGACTACCGACATCAAATTTGAAAAAGACAAATTCAAGTCAATTTCAATACGCGCCCAGCATACGAGGAAGGAATTCTTCGGCAAGGCAAAAGGCCCGCTCGTCTGGAGAAATCTCTTCTTCCCGACAGAGATACTCAACGCGATGGGCCTCAAGATGCTCACACTGGAGACCTATGCCGCTCTCTTCGCCAGAAACTCAAGGAAGATTAAAAAATACTTCGACATCGCGGCATACAAGGGTTTCTCCGCAGAAACCTGTTCCTTTCTCCGAGTGCTTGAAGGAGCAAAACTGCCGAAGCCCGATTTCGCGGTATCCACTTCTCAACCATGCCAGCAGGGCGAAAGGATTTTCCACGACCTTTCAAGGACTTACGGATTCACCGATAAGTTTTATTCGCTCCCAACACCGGCCTATCATGACAAAAACGCTGTGGAAATAATCGCCGCCGGCCTCGAAGAAGCCGTTGACCGCATGGAAAAGGCGCTCGACATCAAGCTTGAAAAGAGCAAACTCATAGAGGCCTGCGAATTCTCAAATCAGGCACAGGCAATAACCTCGAAATGCAACGAACTTCGCTACAACAATCCGCCCCTCATAAGAGGTGGCTGGGCAGTCTATAACTCGGTACTCTTCTCTCAGCTTTGGGGAAGAGAAGAACTCATCGCAATGCAGGACCAGTTTTATAAAGACCTGCTGGCGCAGCAGGAAATAATCGGGGACAGGGTGAAGATTGACGATACCCACAGAATACTCTGGCTGCACCTGCCGCCATTCTACGACACCAGAGTTCTCGACTACATAGAATGCGAATGCAAGGCACCTATCGTCTTCGAAGAAACCAACTTCGTCAACTGGGAACCGCTCGATGTCAGCGATCCGTACAGGTCGCTCGCGCGAAAACTTCTCACCGTAGGCTTCCTCGACCCCGCACTGAGAGTAAACTACATACGTGAAAATTCAATTCTCGGCAAATTCAACGGCTGCATACTCTACAATCACGGGTTCGGCAGATGTTCGCTAGCCGACAGCGCATTCGTAAAGCATCTCCGCGAAGAGCTTAAGAAGGTTCACCTGCCGCTTCTGCTTCTTGACGGCGACTGCATGGACCAGACCATAGATCCGTGTAGTACCTTCACAAAAATAAGCGCCTACGTGGAAGCGCTCAACGAGAAAAAGTACGGCAATATTTTCGGCAAGATAAGCGGAGCGTGAAGTAACTGGCAGGCCGAGCCTGCACAAAGCTGTTTGCTGACGCAGACTTTTAAAGAGTTTAAATTTCGCAAGTTTAAATTATAAAAGGGATTACTTGTTATGATAAAAAAAACTGCCGACTACAAATCCGAGATTAGAGAAAAAATGAGAGGCGGCGAGGGCTCTGTCAAGATTGAACATTTCTGGAGTCCCGGCACCGAACTCAGGGCAAATACCCGCCTTTTCGCGAAACTTACCCTTGCTCCGGGCTCGTCAATAGGTTTCCACAATCACGAGAACGAAGAGGAAGTCTTCGTCATACTTAAGGGAACAGCCGAGGCGGACGATAATGGAAAAACCGTCATACTTAAAACAGGCGAAACAATCCTGACCGGTAACGGAGCAGGCCACTCAATAAGAAATCCTGGTGAAGAAGACCTTGAAGTCCTTGCCGTAATCTCAAGCTACTGACCACTGGTCTTCAGGCCTCGCCCGACACTTCGTCAATACCGACAAACGTGGACGAGTTGAGTTTTGTTCATTTACCGGCAGCCAGTTCTTCAAGCTTTCGCTCATTTTTGCGGGGAGTCCCGCTTCTCTTCGAAAGATAAAGATAGCCGACGGGCACAACTATCGCCGTGAGCAAACAAGCCGCCGTGGTTCCAAAAAAGATTACAGCGCCTAGGCAGATACGACTTTCTTTGCCGGCCCCGCTCGCGAAAAGCAGAGGCAGCGCGCCGATGGCGGTTGAAAGTCCCGTCATGGCAATCGGCCGCAAGCGCAAACGCGACGCCTCAAAGACGGCCTCGGCAAATTCCATGCCGCGGTCACGGAGCTGATTGGCGAATTCCACAATCAATATACCGTTTTTGGCGGCAAGCCCGATAAGCATTATGAGCCCTATCTGGCTGTAGATGTTCAAAGTCGCGCCGAATAGTTTAAGCCCGGCCAGCGCGCCGAGAAGTCCCAGCGGAACGGTCAGCATGATGACAAAGGGGCTTGCATAGCTTTCGAACTGCGCGGCAAGCACAAGAAAAACGACCACGATTGCCAAAACAAAAACAAAGACCATAGAAGATGAGGACTCCTTGAAATCCTTAGACATTCCTTTGTAGTTAATCTTGGCGTCCTGCGGAAGTTCCTGCCGCACGGTATCCTCCATAAACTTAAGACACTCGCCAAGCGTATGACCCGGTGCTACGCTTGCGGAAATAGTTATGCTTCTCACGCGATTATAGCGTTTGAGGGTTCCGGAGTCAGCCTTTTCGACGATTTTCACCAAATTTGAAAGGGGATGGAGTTTTCCTGTTCGCAAAGAACGCACATAAATGTTCCGCATATCCGTGGGGGTCCGTCTATCCTCATCTTTCCCCTGGAGGATAACATCATACTCTTCTCCGTTGTCGGTATAGGTGGTTACCTGTTTTGAGCCGAGCATTGTTTCTAGAGTTGAGCCAATGACCTGAGCGGGAACGCCGAGCTTGTTTGCGCGTTCGCGGTCTATGACAATGCGGTTCTGCGGCATGGTCTCCTTGTAATCGGAGTCTACCCCGAGCAATCCCGGATAGTTTTTAGCTTTTCCCAGAATTTTATCACGCCATTTGATTAGCTTCTCATAGGTCGGCCCTCCGATTACAAACTGAACGGGCTGTCCGTTAAAGGAGCTTATTCCCGACGGCTGAAATGCGAAAACCCTGACACCGGGAATATTAGCGGTGTCGGCATAGAGGCGGCCGATGATATCCTTTGCCGGGGTTTTGCGTTTGTCCCAGTATGCCAAGGGTATAATGACGAGCCCGTTATTTACCGCGCCAAGTTCATTATGACTGGCGGGGACTCTTATGAGGACATTTCTGGCGGTTCCGTCTTCCAGAAGAGCCATCGGGGTTTTCTTTACCTCATCCATGTAGGAAATTGTTTTATTGAGGCCAGTGCCTTCAGGTGCTTTCATATTGAGGATTATAACCGACCTGTCCTCCTCCGGCTCAAACTCTGAAGGAACCGTGTTAAGCAGACCTGCGCCGAGTCCGCAGAAAAGGATAAATATGGCCGTGCAGATTAGTGGGTGCTTGGCAATTTTTCTGAGCAGCCTTTCGTAATAAACCTCTATGCCGCCCATGGCTTTCTCATCGAGCTTGGCAAACCAGTTGTCCTTGTCTTTGGACTTGAGAAGCCGTGAACACATGACAGGGGAAAGGGTAAGCGCGACAAGGCTTGAAAAACATACCGCGGAGACAATGGCGACCGCGAATTCGCTGAAAAGTTTTCCGGTATCGCCTTCGAGAAGACAAATTGGCATGAAAACGGCCACCAATACGAGCGTTGTCGCCACAACGGCAAAACCAACTTCGCGCGCGCCGTTGAAGGCCGCGAGCAGCGGCGGTTCACCCGACTCGACACGGCGATGAATATTCTCCAGCACCACGATCGAGTCGTCAACGACAAGCCCTATCGCAAGGACCAGCGCCAGGAGCGTGAGAAGATTTACAGAATATCCAAGAAAATAGAGGACTATGAATGAGGATATCAGCGAAATGGGAACAGTCACAGCCGGAACAATTGCGGCACGGAAACTGCCCAAAAATAAATAAATTATTCCGAACACAAGGATTCCCGAAATAATCAGTGAAAAATAAACTTCATCCACGGCAGACTGGATAAAAACAGAGTCGTCCTTGCAGATTTCCAGCATCATTCCCTTCGGAAGCGTCTTGCGTACTCCGGGAAGCATCTCTTTTATCTTATTTATCACGTTCAGAGTATTAGCTTTGGACTGCTTGTTAATTCCAATGGCTATGGCATTATTGCCATCGGCACTGAACATGTCGCGCGTGCTTGCGGGGCCTACTTCGATTTTCGCGACATCGCCAAGCCGGACAAGATGCCCGTCCTTGCCCTCGAAAAGCACAAGTTTCCGGAACTCTTCCGGTGTCTTATAGAGCCTCTCTAGCCGCATCACAAATTCCCTGTCCTTTGATTCGAGGCGCCCTGCAGGAAGCTCAATATTTTCCGACTTAAGAGCTGCCTCGACATCGGCAGAGCTGAGGTTATGCGCGGCGAGCGCCTTGCGGTCGAGCCATATACGCATCGAATAACGCTTTTCTCCGAATACCCTCACTTCAGAAACACCATCAACAACGGAAAAAATATCCACGAGATTGCGGTCGGCGTAATCCGTAAGCTGCATCGTGCTCATATCGGGATGGTAGAGGCTCATGTACATTACGGACATGCCGCCGGTATCCCTCTTGTATATCCTGGGAGAGTCCGCCTCAGCCGGAAGTCTCGAGTTTACCCGGCCGACCTTGTCCCTCACGTCGTTCGCGGCCTCTTCAATGTTCACATTGGTATTAAACTCAAGCGTAACGTTGGACATTCCGTCTTCGCTACTGGAGTCTATTGTCTTAAGCCCGGATATCCCCGAAACGCTGTCCTCTATTATCTGCGTAACCTTCGTCTCAACAACGTTCGCCGATGCCCCCGTATATTCCGTCTTGATAGAAACGATTGGAGAATCTATATCAGGATATTCGCGCAAGGGCAGCCGCTGGTAGCATATTATCCCGAAAACGATTAACAGGAGACTTATGACCGTCGCGAAAACCGGACGCTTGACTGAAACATCAGAAAGTATCATGACTTCGTCGCTCCCGCTTCAGAGGAAGTTCTTACAGGCTGTTCGTTATTCACCTTGTCAAGTCCCTCGGTTACTATCATCTCCCCTTCCTTCAGTCCGCTTTTCACCTCGATATTTCCGAAGTTGCGGAAGCCTATTACAATCATCCTCTTTTTCGCTGTCATGTCTTTGCCGACAACATATACGAAGTGCTTTTCTCCGTAGGAAAGCAGTGCTTTTTCAGGGATGGAGATAGATTCCCTCGGATTACTTATAATCTCTATATTCATAAGCATTCCCGGCTTGATAAGATAGCTTGGATTCTCGAATTCCGCCTGAACCGTCACCGCCCTCGTCTCCGGATCAACCCTTGAATCGACAATGCTGATCTTTCCGCTGAACTTCTTATCAGGGTATGCGGCG
This sequence comes from Lentisphaerae bacterium GWF2_45_14, assembly GCA_001804785.1. GTDB lineage: Bacteria > Verrucomicrobiota > Lentisphaeria > Victivallales > GWF2-45-14 > GWF2-45-14. Next base: position 55,860 of record MHBG01000079.1, on the reverse strand, counting down.
CATCCGGCCTCTACAGTCATTCCCCTCCTCAGCGCGGCGATAAAAGTCTCCGGTACCGTAAAGGATAGTTTTATCACGGAAAGATCGTCGAGAGTGGTGATTATCGTTCCTGCCGTAATCAACGTGCCGGGGCTTACCTGCCGTATGCCTGTAAACCCTGAAAACGGCGCCGTTATCCGGCGTTTTTTAATTCTTGCCTCAACGGCGTCAAGCCTCGCCTGGGCGGCCCTCAACTCATAGGACTGCTTGTCGAATTCCGTTTGAGAGACGACCTTCTTATCGTAGAGCTTCCGAGCTATTTTGTACTCGCGGGCCTCGTCCTCCATAAGTAAACGGATCTCAGCAAGTTCGGCAAGTTCAGCGGTCTGCTCGAGTGAAACAAGGAGTTTATCTTTCTCGACGCGCTCGCCTTCTTTGAATTGGATCTTGTCCACAAACTCCGTCACGGAAGCCGTAACATTTATAGACTCTCTGGCGTTGGCCGTGCCGATTGCTTCGATGCGGTCTTCAAATTTTTTCTTACTGACCTTGGTAAGTTCCACCAGCGGAACCCCCGGCTCTTTCCTCTGCTTTTTAGCTCCCGCCATGTTCATGAAATAGTATATTCCATAAGCGAGTGCCAGGCTCAGCATCAAGACTAAAATAAATTTTATCACACTCATTCAATCCTCCATTTCAGATAATCTATTTTTTATCGGGAAAAACCATGTTTGAGTTCTTCCCGAAACCATTCATAAAAATATCCGCCAGCATCTTTATCGGCGGCATATCTGTTTCATTGCCCCCGAACATGTGGTCTCTTGTCCGCATCATGCCGAGAAAGAAATTGGCCTGGACGCTCAGTTCGATATCCTTGCGCACGGGACCTTTGGCGAGTATTTCTTCAATTGCCGACTGCAGTTTACGCCTGTGGACGTTGAATTCTTCCCGGCGCTTTTCCCTGAATGCGCTGAGACGCATTTCGTGTTCGCCTGTCGCCCTGAAGAGCGCATGACGCCCGAGAAAGAAACGGCTTATTTCGTTGCAGACTTTTTCCAGCAGCTCGTCAAAAGATATATCTTCCAGTTTCGTGTAGTTGCGGATAAGCTCGCAGAGCTCGTCGTGTCCGCGCAGAGCCAGCTGGAAGACAAGATCGTCCTTGTCTTTGAAATACAGATATATAGTCCCCTTGCCGACCTTAGCTTCTTTTGCCACAAGGTCTAGAGTCATCTCGTGATAACGCTTGTTCTTAAACAGCTTTTCAGCGGCGTCGAGTATCTGCGCCCTTTTGTCTTTTCGCGGCATAAAACGGCTCCTTACAAAACTGACCAGTCAGTTCTACTTTAACCGTAGCCCCGTGAAAAATCAAGCCGTTTCGCCAGAATTAACTGTAAAGTTTCCGCAAGAACATAATCTCAAACTTTGGATTAGAGATGAACTTCCTTAGTTCCCCAGCCGGCCTCTGTATAATCTAATTTTAATCCGCACAATTTCATCGCAATACTATTGAGATGAGATGTAAAGTCTTTGCTGGGTTCGGATTCCCACATCACATTTGCGCTATTCCACAGCATATAAGGATGCTGGACCAAACTATTCCATGTTGTCGCCAATACTCCTTTTAGTTCAAGCTTCTTAGCGGATGCGCAGAGCGATTTAATATTATGATAATTGTCCCATGGTGCGGGCACTACTTCAAAGCCGTTATCCATAAAAAACTTAAAAGAATCTTCTTGAGAGTCGCAGATATTATACTGCCAGTCCGCAATTATAAAGTCTCTGGAAAGTATTTTTATGGCACCTTTTGTCTTTGTTCCGAAGGCGCTGAAAGGCTTGGGGAATTTTTGAGGATCCAGCAGCTGATCCCCCCATATTATTGGTCTTATTCCCTGTTCTTTAAGTTCGTCATTGATAGTGTTAAGATACCCTGCCAGCAACTGACCGGGCTCATGACCAGAACAGTCGTCACATGACGCAAAAGAATATGCCTCATCACATCCCAGAAAAAAATAATCCATTTTATTTATGCTTCCGAAGAACTCAATCAGTTCTGTACGAATATTCTTAAGTAGTTTATGAGTATGGGGGTTGGAAAGACACCAGGTCCATCCATCAAATTCGAAGAGCGGAGCCAGTTTGGGATTTTGATTCAGGATCGTATGCCGACCGCATAACGATCTGGCACCTGCGGCGTGCCCCAGGTGGTTAAACATCGGTATTATTTCCGCGCCCATATTGTGGATAGTGCGCAGAAGATGTGCGACCGATTTCTTATCGAAGGCTTGAGGCCAAGCCAATTCTGGACGTGAATCTAATTTCAGCATCCCCCAAAATTCCACTACAATATGTGAAAACTTTAGAAATGCGCTTAATTTTAATAGCTTTTCCAACATGGGCAATGAGGTTTCAGGGAAAACACAAAAATGGATACCCCTGAATTTAAGGGAAGGACTGTCGGCAATTTCAACATGGGGCAATCGCACATTTTCCAGTTCAAGAGTATTATTGTTGGGATGCAGCAGTTGAAGAAATGTAAACCACGCATATAGCAGATTCTTTTCATTTACGGCAATTCCAGCCACTCCGTTACTGTCGACATTTAAAGAATAATCCTGCTTTAAATCCGGTATATTCCCTCCAATTATTGAGAAACTGTGAACCGGCAGTCCGCCATCCTCTATAATTTCTAAAACACCCTGTCCGTAACAAAAATTGCGCCAGGTCTCCTCCATCGCTTCCTGCGTTGCCTTTGAGCTGCCGGTTCCGATTTTAACTTTTGTCCGTAGCGGCAATTGCAATGTACCTTCTCCCCAACTCGTAAAAGACGGCTTGGGATATAAGACTCTACGCTCTTTTGAAGGATTCATACCTGTTCTCCAATTTTATATTGCTAGTTTATTTCCGCTTATTCAGCGGACACCTGAATCATCAATGCTTATAGTTGGTCGAATCTATTTTGAGTTTTTCAATCTTGTAGTGGAGAATCCTGGGGGTACTCCCGAGACTCCGGGCCGCTGCCGCGACATTTCCGCGGTTTATCTTGAGGGCGTCTACAATCAACTCCCTTTCATAAGAAGCCACCATAAGGTCAAGGCTCGCGCCTTCGCGCGGAAGAAGTGCGGTACCGGTCGCCTGCGCCGTCTGGAGCGAAGGAGGAAGACTGTACCCATGAATGACTTCATCGCCTGACGTGAGGACCGCACGCTCAATGCAGTTCTCAAGTTCGCGCACATTTCCAGGCCAATGATACATCATCATCATATTTATCGCGGGCGTAGATATCCTGCGAATGCCCTTTTTATACAACTTGTTGAATTTGTCGAGAAAATGATCGGCCAGCAGAATGATATCGGACTTTCTTTCAGCGAGGCGCGGCAGATGTATCGGAAAAACATTCAGCCTGTAGTAGAGGTCTTCGCGAAAACGGTTTTTCGCCATCTCCTCTTCAAGATCGCGGCTAGTCGCGGCGAGAACACGGACATCAACCGTTATGGATTCGTGTCCCCCTACCCTTTCAAAGGTTTTCTCCTGAAGAAATCTCAGCAGCTTGACCTGGACTGGAAGCGCTATATCACCTATTTCGTCGAGAAAAAGCGTGCCGCCGTGAGCCGCCTCGAAACGGCCTTTCCTCTGAAACGACGCACCGGTAAAAGAACCCTTTTCGTGACCAAAAAGCTCGCTTTCAATAAGGGTTTCCGGCAAGGCCGCGCAATTGACGGCGATAAAAGATTTGCCGCGCCGGGGACTTGCCTGATGAATCGCACGGGCCACAAGTTCTTTGCCTGTGCCGGATTCGCCCCTTATGAGAACAGTCGCCGAACTTTCGGCAACTTGCGAAATCATTGCGTAAACGGCCTGCATCCCGCTGCAACGGCCTATTATACTGGCCGGCTGAAATTTCTCTTCAAGTTCGAGCTTAAGCCGCTTATTCTCCTCAAGTAGCTTTGTGCGCTCTTCGACCTCATCACGAATTGCTGCCACTGCATCGGCGAGGATGTTTGACACCGTCTCAAGGAGTTCCTGATCTTGGACAAGATTAGTTTCGGAGGTAACATGCCGGTCAATACTGAGAGTACCTATCACCTGGTCCCTGCATATCACGGGAACGCAGATGAACGCAAGGTTCTTCGCTTTTCCTCTGGTCTTGGTTTTATTGAGGAAAGACGGCTCCTGGGAAACATCTGGAATGACTTTGGGTTTCCCGCTTTTGGCAACCTTCCCGGTAATACCTTCGCCTATTTTGTAGTGGCCTCGCTTTATTTCCTCATCGCTGAGTCCGTGCGAGGCTTCAATCTCAAGGGCATCTCCCCTGACCAGGGTAATTGTCCCGTGTTCAAGACCCATTTCCGTATAAAGGATATCCAGCACTTCATGCAGAAGCGCGGATACATTTCGCTCCCTTACAATGACATGGCTGATCTGATTAATCACAGCCATCTCCCTGCCTATTTTTTTCTGCTGGGGCATTTTACTCCAGTCGCGCTTCCGGGTTATTTGAGAACGGACGCGTCCCGGAAATATAGCTCAATCCCCGCCAACTACAAAGCTGGCTTCGTAGTTTATTTTGTCGGAAGGCAAGCCGACAAAGACATTCTGCTCGGGCTGGGGAGCGGAGGGAGAAAGCAGCTTGAAACCGGACGCTCCGCAACTTTTAACAAGCTTCACGAGCTGAAGCTTTGTAAGCTCAAAATGGGCCTTCAGCACATCTCCGTCCGGGCCGGGACTATAATCCACCTTCTCAATTCCGGCCTTGCTAACGATTTCCTTGAGAACGGCTTCAGCCGACGCGGTATCGCTGACAAGCCATACCTGGGTAAGATTTTCCGGAATAACCGCACCTTGTTCAGGTCCGGCAGGCGACTGAGTAAAAGGCTTTTTGGGCTCTTTGAAACTCACAGGCGCGAAGTCATTGAAAGAGACCGCCCCCGGGACTCCATTCTTCAACTCCATTGTGCTGGAATTTTCCGCTATCAGCGGGCGGTTGTTTTTTCCATGGCTCTTTCTCGCGGACCACGGGTAAACAGTGTAAAGAACGACCGCCGCGCAGAAAAGCAGACCAGCCGCCATCCGGAACACAAACGACGGAAAAAATATTGAAGAAACCGATCGCCGCGCTTCCTTCTGTTCTTCCACGTAAATCTTGGCATGAACGCGTCTTTTTATACGTGCATTGATATTTTCAGGCACTGACGCGGCAAGAGCATCCTTCATGGCCGTATCGGCAAGTCTGTATGATTCAAGAAGCGCCAGGCATTCGGGACACGATCTTATATGCACCGCATCCGTACTTTCAGGAGGAAGTTCGCCGTCCAGAAAGGCGCTCACGGCCTCGCGGCCCGGACACTTCGACGTTACGACTGTGCCATTATGCTCTTTCATTTTCAAGCCTCCCGCGCAGGGATGTCCTTTCTGTTTAGCTTCTGAATCATATTTTTCAGCATTTCCCTGCCTCTTGCTATCCTCGACTTTACCGTACCTATATTGCAGCTGAGGGTCTCGGCTATCTTCTCATACGAAAACTCGTTTACATGCCTCATCACGAGGGTTTCACGGATAGTTTCGGGCAGCTTTTCGAGACACTCCATAATATCGCCTTCTGTCTCGGCGACTTCCAGAATGCAGTCCGGCTCCATGGAATTATCGGGCAGTTCAATTTCCTCGCCCTGACCAAAATCGCCGGATGTATTGTCTCTCGTCAAGCTCATATTAAGTTCCTGGCCCCTTCGCCTGTTCCAGTGGTACTTGTTCCGCGCGAGGTTCACAACTATCCGGTAAATCCACGTCTCGAAACTCGCATCACCCCGAAAACTTCCGAGCGCGTTGTAAGCTCTTATAAAAGCGTCCTGAACAACTTCTTCAGCGTCCTCTTTGCTTGACAGGAGCCCATACGCCGCCTGATAAAGCCTTGAGCTGTGCCGTTCGATCAATTCATCGAACGCCTCATGCGCACCCTTCTTGAACTCCTCTATTAACGCTGTATCCGAACTATCTTTTAAATCCATTGATTATTGACAAGCCTTCCTCAAAAAAGTTCAATGCTTTCTAAAAATACCGGAAAGATTTTTCATTTCCAGAGCCAATATGAAAATATCTGGAAGAGAGAAGGATTTTACAGAGTAAAAAAAACGTGCCGCCCGTAAGCCAAGCGAACTAAACGGCACAGAGATTGTACAGGCTCCGCCCTGTCAATATTCCACGTTGGTTTCTGGGTCTATGAGGCGGAACTCTTCCTGGTGGATGTGTTCGTCGGCCCGGAATGAAAGATTTTTGCCATATTTTTCTTCAAGCTCCATGAGGATAAAAGCATCCTCGTTCTTGAGACGGGCGAGTACGGATGGATGGATAATCATCCTTACGGAAAGATTTTTGTTCGAGCTGTAGCGCTTGAGAATTTCATTAAGGCGCCGTTGGATTTCCACACTCATGGTCAAGACAGATTTTATTCTGCCGGTACCGGTACAATACGGACACGGGATGAACAGAGCATCCTTCAGGCTTTCGTGTTCACGCTGACGCGTCATCTCCATAAGTCCCAGCTTGCTGACGGGAAGAATCTTTGACTTCGCCTTGTCGTCCTTGACGTATCTTACCATGTGCTTGTAGACAGCTTCCCTGTCGGAGGATGAGCGCATGTCGATAAAGTCTATAACCACAAGTCCGCCGATATTTCTGAGCCTGAGCTGACGCGCGACTTCTTCAGCGGCTTCAAGGTTGGTCTGAAGAATTGCTTCGGGCTGTTCCTTTCCGCGCATCCTGCCCTTGCCGGTATTGACGTCTATGGCTATCAGTGCTTCCGTTTCGTCGATACATATATAACCGCCGCTCGGGAGCGAAACTTCGCGCTTAAAAATATTGGATATCTGCTGGGTTATGGAATAGTGATCGAAGATGGGTAAGGCCTTGTTGTGGAGTTTTACGCGCCCTGACATGCTTTTCGAGAGAAAGCGGCTGAGCAACCTTCTGAGTTCTGTGGCGGCCGCTTCGTTATCGACAACTATTTCGTCTATATCCTCGGTCAGGAAGTCTCTGACAGTCCTTTCTATCAGAGACGGCTCCTGGTAGACAATTGATGGTGCCTTTGGATTTTCGAGTTTTTCTTCGACCCTGTGCCAGTAGTCGAGCAACATCTCGAGGTCTCTTTTGAAGTAAATGCTTTTCCTGCTCTCGCCGACGGTTCGGCAAATAAGGCCCATGCCCTCCGGCAAATCAAGTTCGAGTAGTATTTTCTTGAGACGTTCGCGCTCTTTTCTGTCCTCTATTTTCGAGGAAAGCCCAATATGGTCAGAGTAGGGCAGCAGAACGAGATAGCGGCCCGGAAGTGTCAGATTTGTCGTTACACGTGCGCCCTTTGTCCCTATCGGGCCTTTGGTTACCTGTACGAGGACTTCGGAACCTGCCGGAAAAAGTGACGGGATATTGTTGATTGTGAGTTTCTTCCTGAGCTTCCTGGTCTTCTCAAGTTCACGGGCGACGGACGGCTTCTGCCCCAGGAACCTTCTTATTTTCTCGGAAAAGGTGTTTCTCTTTTTTTCGTCCTTCTCCTTTTTCTCTCTTATTATCTGGTCGGCCATTTCGTATGACGCCGGAAGCATGTCCCAATAGTGCAGAAAGGCATTTTTTTCCGCGCCGATATCGATAAAGGCCGCCTGGAGCGACTGTTCAAGATTTGCTATTTTCCCAAGGTAGAACGAGCCTACGCTCGCGCCATCATGAGGCCTTTCGATCTCATATTCCTCAAGTTTCCCATTATGGAGGAAAGCCACCCTTGTTTCGAGTTTTTCACAATTAAGTATTATTTGTTTAACGCTTGGTTTTTCCATTAATCTCTCATCATTTAAAGTTTTTGTTTTAGTGCGGATCCTTTTTCGAGCGGACAGCCTCTTATGAATTCTGCTCCGCTCATCTCGTTCTTTCCCTGAGGCACGACTTTCAGCAGCCTCAGTGCGCCGGAACCACAGGCGATTACCCATTCTTTCTTGTCGGCGGCGATGACCTCGCCCGGAAGCCCGGAAAGCCCCTCCGCCACTTCGCAGGAACTTATCCTGACGATTGACTCCCTGGATGATGTTTTAAGTAGGAAAGATACCCCGGGCCATGGGTGGTAGGCTCTGGACTTTCTTTCAATTTCATCAGCCGGACGCGCCCAGTCGATAAGCCCGTCCTTTTTTAAAATTTTACCTGAATATGACGCTCGCGAATTTTCCTGAGGCGCGGTGCTGAGCCGCCCTTTGTAAATATTGTACAGGACAGTTCCCATATGTTCCGCCGCTAGAACTCCGAGCGTTTTTTCAAGCGATTCGGCGTTTTCCTTTCCTGAAAGCGGCATTTTGAACGAACAGTACACAGGGCCGGTATCGAGGCCCTTGTCCATCTTCATGAAGGATACGCCCGTTTCCGTGTCACCGTTCAATATTGCCGACGCAATCGGTGAGGCGCCCCGGTATTTCGGAAGTAGTGAAGCATGTACATTGACGCATCCCGCGGCGGGCAGCGAGAGAATTTCCTGCTTCAGTATCTGCCCGAACGAAACGACCAGAACTATATCAACCGCCTTTTTCCTGAGGTTTTCGAGAAAGTCCGAAGAGTTCACGGAACTTATTTTCTCGACGGAAACCGAATTTCCCGCACACCATGCGCCGAGCGGAGACGGCGACGGCTTACGATTGCGACCTGACGGCTTGTCCGGCTGAGTCCCTGTTCCGACAATCTCCAGATACGGTGATTTCAAAGCCGCTTCCAGCACGGGAACGGATATCATTCCCGCCCCAAGAAAATATACCTTTGCTTTTTCTGTCATGTTCCGGATTTCTGTAACACCAATCTTTTAATTGCCTGTTTTATTCTATAGCGCCATATTAATCTAAGGCCATTGCGCTATATTTCCAATCAATAATATAAAAGAGGGCCCTTAATAAAAATGACTATAGACCTTTCAGAAAAACAAAGAATCGCGATTGCAATAGGCGCAAACACAGGGGACATATCCGCCAATTTCCGCATAACCCTCAAAGAACTTGAAGCCGGAGGAGTCGGCAACATCAGAACCTCAAAGTTCTACAGAACGGCGCCGGTAGACTGCCCGCCCGACTCTCAGGACTTCATAAACGGAGCACTCATCGGCACCTGGGGCGGCTCGCCAGAAAAACTCTTGGAACTATGTAAAAACATCGAAGAAGCCGCAGGACGTCCCAGTATCCATGAGAAATCTTCCTCCAGACCCCTCGATCTGGACATAATTTTTTTCGGAAACAAGATTCACAGAAGCGAGAACCTGACGATTCCGCACAAAGAGGCCGCCAAAAGACTTTTTGTCCTTGTACCGCTCGCCGATGTCGCCGGGGGCTGGCTCTTCCCAGGCAAAAATCTGAGCGTCAAGAACATCCTTGACAATCTCGCATCCGCCGACCGCTCTGCCTACATATCAATAATATCTTCCGTCGTAACCCTGGAATAGCAATTATATCAATATAGAGCAACAATTTGATAAAGAGAGGCAATCTTAAGCTTAAATCGAGTATTCCAATTGTGATAAAAAAGAGTAAAATATAAAGAAGAAGGAAATAATCATCACAAGGGAAGCTTGAAATGGATAGAAAATTTTATCTGGAACTCGCGGCGCAGGGACTCAGCATGCCCATAGGCACAGACCTGATCCTTAAAGAAAAAGACGACCACGAAACGCGGCTCCTCGACGGAAAACTGCTCGGAGAAGTGATAGTCGAAGCCGCAAACCGCTTCAAAACCCCTCTCGCCTTCCCCCTCATGGACCTCGCCGTCGAAAAAGAATGGATGCTCTCAATAGCCGGAGTACCCGCCAATGAAATAGAAACCTATCACTTTAATTCATGCCCCGGCGAAGCCCTGACAGAAAAGATCAAGTCCGGACTTAAAGGCGCACCAACCCAGAGAATAAAGGCGAACTGCGACGCGATAAGACATGTGGCAAAAGAAGGCCGCCTCCTTCCGGTCGGAATGTCGATAGGCCCGTTTTCACTGATGACGAAACTCGTCTCCGACCCTATCACCGGAGTATACCTCGCAGGCATGGGCACAAGCCCGGAGGACGACCCGGAAGTCAATCTCATCGAAACCGCCCTGGAAATCTCTACAACCGCTATTTTAGATTCAATACGTCTCCAGATTGAAGCCGGCGCAAAGGCTATATGCCTCTGTGAGCCTGCGGCGAACCTGGTCTATCTTTCGCCGAAACAACTCGAGGACGGCTCGGACATCTTCGAACGCTACGTAATGAAATATAATAAAATAATAAGAAACTTTCTTGCGGAGACGGATACCGATCTTATTTTCCACGACTGCGGGGAACTTACCGACGGTATGCTTTTGGACTTCAACGTCCTCGATTCCGCGATAATGAGCCTGGGCAGTTCGAGAACATTGTGGAAAGACGCAGAACTTCTCTCTAAAAACACCGTCCTTTTCGGAAATCTGCCGTCAAAGAAGTTTTACTCCGACAAGGACGTGCCAGAATCAATGGTCCGCTCCATGTCCGAGGAATTGCGTAAGAAAATGAAAGAGGCAAATCATCCATTTATTCTCGGCTCTGAATGTGATGTCCTTTCCGTCCCCGGCGCCCGCGAAACGATTCTTTCAAAAGTAAATGTCATCGTGGAAACGTCCTCATAAAAGCTCGCCGGACATGAAGGAGTTTTACCCACATAGGTCCGGCACTATCGTTTATTTTTTCATTAATTTTTGAGGCAGCCAGCGCTTTTCCCATTCTACAGTATCATATTCTTGCAGAATTTTTTCTGATTCAACAGGGTTCCACCCGCCTTCTGCTGTCGCCGCGAAAACACCCAGTTCACGACGTTTCGTAATCATATCGAACTTCTCATGATTTTTCTTCCATATCCCAGTATTCACTTTAAAAGTATTATGCAATGAAAAAGCGGTTCCCATTATTCCCAGACAGTCTAGAGCAGCAGCATCTCGCGAAACATTGTATATGTTGTCATTCCTGAACCAGGTAGTGGCTATGACATCAAATCCATTCTGTCTAAACCAGGAAATGCTAGGATAGAACTTTGGAGGACTACCCGATACAGGCCACCCATAATGCCAATCTCCGATAATTATATTTTTATCAAGGTATTTTATTGCTGTATGGGTATTCATCGGAGGTCCGCCGTGATTCTCGTAGAAGTATGGAAACTGCAAATGACTCAAAAGCATGTCGCCCCAAATTATAGTTCTGCAGTTTTTTTCTTGCAGATGCCGGTTCAGGTTGTTGAAATAGCCAGCGAATAGCTCCCCCTTATCAATATCCTTAGAGAGGGAAGTACAAAAATCCCAATGTTCGTCACCACCGACAAAAAAGTATTCCGGTTTGTCAAACAGAATATATGTCTCATCAATGCACTCCATTATCATTGCTGGAACCTTGGGGTTAAGTATATTCAACCCTTCACTGAGTTCACCTTCTCCAAGTTCAGGCCTTTTTTGTTCCGCAAGTTTTTTCTTCTGGTTGGAGTTGAATTTTTCTTTCCATAAACCCTGACCTATATCATTTTTTCTTTCCAAAATATCAGCATTCTTTTCTAAAGTTTCCTTCGACTGACCAAGCATAAACTTCCCAAAGCTCTCGAAGTCGGGAATCAGCTTCAGTCCGTGGTATTTTCCTTTTTGAATCAGGCGCTTTATGTCTTCATAATTAAAAAAGGGCTCCGGGCGGAATTCCGGATGACAGCGCAATTCTGTATAAGGCGAGAAATCAAGACAGACATAGTTATATTTATATCTGGCAAGTCTTTTAAAAACCCAATAATAAAAATCCAGAGTTTTTTCTTTGGAATCCATTTCCATAAATTTTCCTGGTCTTAGAATAATTAAAAACCAGCGCTCCTTAAGCCCAGGGAAGTCTTTCACCGTTAAAACAGGGTATTTTCCCCCGTGCGTTTGTTCTGCTATCTGAAGAAAGGTTTGAATACCAAAGCGGAGCCCGGCCAAATCAAAAGCCTTTATTCTTACTGAGGCATCTCCGGTTTCAAGGCTGTAGGCCTGTGGGCGCGCCGGACAAGCAGGCATACGGCTGAAATCTTTTCCGGCAGGAGCCAGGACAAGGCTGAAATCTTTATTATCAGATGCCCTGACTGTAATGTTCAGTTGAGAATTCAGAATGTCACTCAATTGATCTTTCAAATAGTTTGCGCAATCTATATCACTACTCGTTACAGTAATATCAGTCGGCAGTTCAAAAAATTCATCTTTAACTTCCATATATTTGGGGGCCGGCACTACCCTCAAGTCGGATGTCGCACCTGTTTCATCTGCAAAAATCATTGCGGCAAACGAAAAAAATATGATTACAGTTATCGAGAACGGCGTTATTGACAGCAGTTTCATCATTTCTCCTTTTACGATTAATAAGTCATGAATAATTATGTGACATGCGCCACAATACGCAAGAAAATTATTTACCCCGGCCTCCTCATATATTTAATTTTATTCATCAATATAATTCCGATACCCGTACCCAAACCATTTATTATTACCATTCAGAGCTAGAGTTGATGTTGAATAAAGAAGTTCACTCTGAAGTTTCAGTTCAACGTGCGAATCACAAAAAAGTACATTTGCTCCATTACGATGCATGTTACCGGGATAGCTGTCAGAAATATGATAACTGACTAGCGCATTCCGTTGCGGGTCTGAATCTGGCGCAAAGTCCATGTTGTCTGAAAGCATAGTTATACTTGAAGGGTTTTTGATCCTGGTAGCTTTATTGCCTGCTGAATATAATCCACCATATCCCTCATCCTTATACCTGGCAGAAAGGTAACAAGTATTATATCCGTATGAAACATTTGCGGCACTAAAAACCTGTGCTTTGTCCTTAGTTTGAGGACATGTCAGCAAGTCTGGCATATATGTGGCAGTTTTCCATTCTATGCCTGCGATATCCAACATTCTGACGTACCAGTATGTTGAATTATAATATGGGGTATAATTGTTATATGGAAATATTTCATTTGAATCAGACAAATACATCACAAAACAATTACCAAGTTGCTTAAGCTTATTAGCGCATGCGATCCTGTTCGTATTTTCTTTAGCCTTTTTTAATGCCGGCAAGAGCAGTGCAACCATAATTGCGATAATGGCTATAACAATTATGAGCTCTCCCATTGTGAAGCTAAAAATGCTTCTCTTGAAATTTATTCTCCCTAGTGCCATTATATACTCCTGTAAGTTTACTATTTTGCTGTTTTGGTAATAGTCTATATTACAAAGGATAGTTACATAGCGCAAATAAGTAAATGTTATATATGGTGTAAATTGGGGTAAATATGGTACATAGTATGAAGAATGCAGGATAAAGCACTTTCTGGCTATAGGTAGAAAAATGATTTTAGATTATTATTTAAAAAGAAGGCGTATACAAAAAATCACATCCATCTATGATCCGATGGAATCTTTTTCTGCTGGATATGTCCATGGTAAAGTGACTCATAAGAACGCTATTGACATACGCTTTGACTGCTTTGTTATTCTCTATTTAATCAAAGGAAACGGATCATTTGTCGACCATAAAGGCATTGAACATCAACTAATTCCCGGCTCACTGGCATTAAGGCATCCCGGTAAAAAAACGACATTAAGGCGTGACAACCCTGAAGAATGGGTTGAATTCGCGATGAGATTCCCCGCCAGCCTCTATTCGGCAATGGTAAAAACAGAAATGATAAACAGTGATCTTACCACCGCTGAAATTCCCCTTAGAGACATGCAGGAAAAAGTGGATTCCTTTTATGACTTTCTGAAAAATCACAGCGTCCGTTCCGGAGCTCCTGAAACTCTGCTGAAAGCACAGGAACTGATTGTTGATTTTTACACTAAAGCCGCACAGAACAACTCAACTGAAAAGACGTCTTCATTCACTGAAAAAGCATGCAGACTTCTTGAGGAAAACCTTGAAAGCAAAATATCACTTGAGAAAATCGCACGAAAAACCGGAATGACCTACGAGACATTCCGGAAACGCTTCAAGGAGGAACTCAACGACTCACCAATGGATTACAGGATAAAAGCAAGGATAAGCAAGGCAAGGCATCTTCTCGCGGAACCAGACATGAGACTTAAGGAAATAGCCTCTATTCTCGGGTATCCTGACGTTTCAGACTTCAGCCGCCAGTTCAAAAAATTCACAGGCCTTTCGCCGCAGAAGTACAAGAAGCAGGTAAAATAGAAATCACATGTCCTGTAAGCAGAGCGAAAACAGGACTTATAAAGTCGCTTCGCGACCTATTTTCTTTCGAAAAGTTCTCTGATTTTGGCGCCTGTCTTTTCAACAAGGTGACCGCCGAGGGCTGCTGCTCAGAGGGGAATGTTCGCCTTCACTTTCATATTCCGGTATTTTGCGGGGGAGACCCCGTAGTATTGACGAAAGATTTTGTAGAAGCGGCTCAGGCTCTTGAAACCAAGGTCGGACGCTATTGAAAATACTTTCTCCTCGGAATCCGAAAGAATTTTTGCCGAATAATTTATCCTTAGTTCGTTCACGAACTCAGTCGGGGTCTTGTTCATATATTTTCTAAAGCACTTGCAGAGATGTTCCGGGGTCTTTCCGGCAAGCAGATAAAGAGTGCCAAGCCCGCGCATGAGGTTTTCCGGCTTCCTCATTTCAGAACAAAGTTTTTCGAACCACTCTGGAATTTCCTTGCGCATGGCGGAAGGGAGTTCTTCATCTCTCATCAGAAAATAGCGGGTAAATAGTTCCGCGATAAGGGCCTTTATTTTCATTCTCGCCCTTTCGGGGAAACGTATCTGTTCTGAATTTATCTCCAGAAGAAGGCGGCCCAGCTTTTCGCCGTCAGGGACAGAGATACGGCATACGGGGGAAAGTACAGGCGCGGTGAACGCCATCATGAAGTAGTCGTTTTCGAGATAGCGGCTGAAATCAAGCAGCATCTCCAGTCTGTAGGCGAGGTTCACTATTTCGCAGGGTTTGTCTCCGCCAACCTCGAAGCGGTGCGAATCGGAGGGTCTTATAAAAACCAGCGAACCTGCGTCCAGCGACTGCTTTTCGCCGTTGACATAGTGGAATATCGAACCGCTCAGGACAATAAATATCTCGGCGAAGTCATGCGAATGAAGGGCCGTGCCGCCGGATATATAGTGATAGTTTATATCGCCTGTTCTAAGGGTATATGACTTTGACCTGCTCTCTTTCTGGATAAGGTGAAACGAGACGCCGGCCCCGGCTTTTGCGGACAAATGTTCCTCTTTACTGAGCTCGAGCGGTTTCAAACAAAATGCCTCCAATCGTACAAATGATAAAATAAAGCAAGTTTTTGATAAAATATAGTAAGAACTGCCAATGTCAAGCTATTGACTATACGATAAAATACAGCAAGATATAGGTATGACATTAAAACAAATGAAATAAAGGGGTATTTAAAATGTCAAAGAACCAGGAACTTTACGACGGGATTATGAAGGGCAACCGGAACAAGGTTATCGAAATCGTCCAGAAGTCGGTGACAGAAGAAGTGAATGTGGAGGAAATCCTCAATGACTCAATGATCCCCGCAATGCGCGAGATGGGCGACAGATTCTCGAGGAACGAAGTATATGTCCCCGAAATGCTCATAGCCGCACGCGCCATGCAGGCAGGGCTTTCGCTCATCGAACCGGCACTGACGAAGAGCGGGCACAAATCGCTCGGCAAGGTCTGTATCGGAACAGTGAAGGGTGACCTTCACGATATCGGCAAGAACCTTGTGGCAATCATGCTCAAGGGAGCAGGCTACGAAGTCGATGACCTCGGAGTGAACTGCGATGTTGAAAAATTCAGGGCTTCCGTAGATAGAGGATCAAAGGTCATCCTTTGCAGCGCACTCCTGACGACTACCATGCCTTACATGAAAGACGTAGTATCATCCATCAAAGGTTCCGCCGCAAAAGTCGTCATAGGCGGCGCTCCGGTGACACAGGATTACGCGAACCAGATAGGTGCGGACGGTTATGGCTCCGACGCCAATGACGCCGTTAAAATGGTTGATTCGCTTCTCGGAGTAAAGGCATAAGCGCTTTCTCTTTCATTTAAGAGGCCATGCGATGAGCGTCCTCCATATAAAATGCGGAAATATTTCCAAGTCCCTGGAAATTACTGGAGAAATTCCCATCTCAAAATTTCTCCAGAAGGCAGGAATTCCCCTGGACACAAGGTGTTCCGGTAACGGTACCTGCGGAAAATGCGAAGTTATCGTTACAAAAGGCTCATTCCTGAGAGACGGCAAACTGTTTCAGGCGGTTGAGGAAAAACCGCTAAGGGCTCCTTCGTGCAAGATTTTTGCGGGAGGTGATGAACTGGATTTGACCGTTCCAAGCAGTTCATGCTTTGATACGGGAGTGAGGATTTGCGATGAATTCATGCTGCCTGAGCACCGCTTCGCACCACCAAGCGGTACAACGACACTGGGCGCCGCCGTCGACATAGGCACGACGACAGTTGCCATTGTCCTTGTAGACATGAAAACAGGCGAAGTCATTTCGCGCGCGTCAGCGCCGAATCACCAGATAAGCGTAGCCGATGATGTAACGTCCAGAATCTCCGCCGCGTCGGGAGGATTGGAGATGTTGAAAGAACTCCAGAGTCTTATCATTGAATCAACAATAAATCCGCTTCTTCACGAATTATGCCGTAAAGCCCGTCGCAAAGTCTCGGAAATAGAGCGGATGACGGTTTCCGGCAATACGGTAATGTGTCATATTTTTCTCGGTCTTTCGCCGGAAACTATAGGCGTACTTCCGTTTAAGCCGTTAATGAACTTCTATCCCGAAACATCCGCAAAATCGCTGAAGCTCTCAATGTCCGAATCAGGAACAGTCGATACAATTCCTTCGATATCTGGGTATTTAGGAGGGGACGCCGTCGTCGGTATTTACATAAGCCGGATTATGAAATCCGCAAAAAGCGCATTATTCATCGACCTTGGAACAAACGCCGAAACGGTTCTCTGCGACTCAGGGAAACTTTTCGGGTGCGCCGCGGCCGCGGGACCGGCCTTTGAAGGGTCAGGAATTCTCTGCGGTTCAAGAGCTGTTGCCGGAGCGATAGAACGCATCCATTTTGATTCGTCGCTGGACTTCAACATAAGTACAATAGAAAACGCACCGCCTTCAGGGATATGCGGCTCGGCCATAATAGATTTTCTTGCCTGCGGTTTCCGCTCGGGACTGATAAACGAAATGGGCCGCTTCAATATCGAACTCCTTAAAAAGAAAAACCGTTATTATTCATTTACGACATCAACAAACAGAATCACACATTCATGTCTGCTCATGGATAAAAAAAACGCTGCCTGCGAATACCCGCTGATGATCACCGAAGCCGATATCGAATCAGCACTGAAGGCGAAGGCCGCCGTTTATGCCGCCATAAAAACGCTGCTTTCGTCGAAAGGTCGCCGCATGGAAGAAATTTCGCAACTCTTCCTCGCGGGCGGTTTCGCACGCTACATAAATATAGAAAACGCCGTATCAATCGGGATGCTTCCGGAATGCCTGATTGAAAAAATAGTGCTGCTCGGCAACAGCTCGCTCGGCGGGGCTTATCTGGCTCTTACCGATTCAGATGCCAGAGAGTCCTTCGACTCAATAGTCGGCAAACCGGAAACAGTATCTCTCAACCTCATACCGGATTTCGAGACGAATTTCATCGACGCCCTCATGCTCCCGAACTTCAACAAGGAGGAGTTCCCAATGACCCTTAAAAATCTTAATGCGAGGATATTACAGTGAATATGACACCAAGAAAACACGTCGAAAAAGTTTTAAGATGGGAACAGACCGACAAGATTCCCTTTACGATATATGAATCAAAAATCCCGCAGTGCACGGCTGAACGTGAAATGAGAAACAGAGGACTGTGCATCGTCAAAAGAAATGTACCCGTATTCAGCACCAGAATGCCAAATGTGAAAATTTCCCAGCATGTAAAAATCGAGGACGGAAAGCAATTGACAAGAACTATCTACGAGACACCTTTCGGCAATGTCTCAACGCTCTCGGAGGCCGCCGGTTTTACAAGCTGGTTGCATGAAAAGATGTTTAAATCGCCGGATGATTACAAAGCAATCCTCTTCATGGTAAAAGATGAAGTTTATGAACCGTGTTATGAGGTATTCGCAAAAGCCCAGGAAAACTTCGGGGAAGATGCCATATTCAGGGCAGGATTCGGACTGGAGCCGCTTCAGTCCCTCATCTCCGGAAGTATAATGGATATGCAGGATTTCTGTATGGAATGGATGGACAACCGCGATGAAATATTGAAAATATATAACGCGATTGCCGAAAACAGGAGAAAAATCTATCCTATCGTCGCAAAGTCCCCTGCCCTTCACGCAAACTACGGCGGCAATGTGACCCCTGAAATTATAGGACTTGAGACATTCGAAAAATATTATCCGCAGCATTACAATGAGGCCGCCGAAATAATGCATAAACACGGCAAATTGATTGGATGTCATTTTGACGCGAATTGCAGACTTCTTTCAAAATCGATTGCGTCAACGGCGCTGGATTATATTGAGGCGTTCACACCGGCCCCTGACACCGACATGACCCTGGAAGAGGCTCGCAAAGCCTGGCCCGGCAAGGTGTTGTGGCTGAACTTCCCGTCATCCGTACACCTCAAGTCTGACGACGAAGTGGAGCAGACGACAATTGATCTTCTCGATGGACTTCGTTCCACCAACGGCATAATAATGGGAATCACCGAAGATATTCCCGAAGACCGCTGGAGAAAAAGTTGTCCCGCAATAATGAACGGCCTTGAAAAATACGCAAAAAAACAATCAGAAGGATAAAAATAATGAAACCCATGACATCAAAGGAAAGAATCCATAATATTCTCAACAGGAAACCCGTTGACAGAATAGGCTCTTATGAACACTTCTGGGCCGCAACCAATCCACAGTGGATACAAGAGGGGCTTATGGAAAAAGATGAGGACGTCAGCGACCACTTTAATTTCGACATCCGCGAACACTGGTCGCTGAACCTTGTCGCCGATACGGCGTTCGGAGAAAAAACCGTCGA
This sequence comes from Lentisphaerae bacterium GWF2_45_14, assembly GCA_001804785.1. Lineage (GTDB taxonomy): Bacteria > Verrucomicrobiota > Lentisphaeria > Victivallales > GWF2-45-14 > GWF2-45-14. The sequence goes on along the minus strand of MHBG01000079.1, from coordinate 36,819 downwards.
AGAAGATGAAGACACCGTCACATACCTCAACGGAAACGGCGCTACCCTTAGAAAGCATAAAAAGCATACAACGACCCCGGAACATGTCGCCTTCTCAGTGAAAGACAGGAATGACTGGGAGGAAAAAATAAAGCCGCTCCTCAAAGCCGCACCGGACAGAATAGACTTCGCTGCCTACCGCAAGGCGCGCGAAAATGCCGCGCATAAAAACCTTTTCTTCACGCTCTCCGGAATAAACGTCTTCGAAGCCATTCACCCTGTCTGTGGTCACGAAAACATGCTCATGGGAATGGCTCTTGATCCTGACTGGGTAAGTGAAATGGCCTCAACGTACGCCGAGCTCATAGTAAATCTCCATGAGATTCTTTTTGAAAAAGAAGGCCTGCCCGACGGCATATGGTATTACGAAGACATGGGATTCAAGGAACGCCCGTTCATGTCCGCGCAAATGTATCGCGAACTTATCGGGCCAGCGCACAAAAAGACCATAGATTTCGCCCATGCAAAAGGCCTTAAGGTAATAATGCACTCGTGCGGATTTGTGGAGCCGCTCCTGCCGGACATGGTCGAATCCGGAATAGACTGCCTTCAGGTAATCGAAATCAAGGCAGGAATGGAGCCGCTCCGGATAAAGAAAAATTTTGGTGACAGAATAGCGCTCTGCGGCGGCTTCGACGCCAGAAATCTCGCAAACAACGACATTCCCGCCATCAAAAGGGAACTTGATGAGAAAATCCCCGCGCTCAAGGAGGGTTTCGGCTACATCCTCCATTCCGACCATTCCGTTCCCGAATCATGCACCCACGAAACGTATAAATTCTTTATTGACTACGGCCTAAGGCTGGGAACATACTAATCTCACCGCTTTATCTTCTGGGCCTTATACATATATGACTCGGCGGAAACTTCATTATCCTTTTGAATATTCTGGAAAAATAAAATTCGTCGCAGAACCCCGTCAGATGCGCGGCCTCCTTTATGCTCATGCCGTCTTCCTGGATAAGTCGGCAGCCTTCCCTTATCCGCAGGGAGTGTATGAAATCGGTAGGTGTAGTGCCGGTTTCCTTCCTGAAGATATGATTTATATATTCAGGCGCGAGATTGAATTTCCGGGAAAGGTCTCTGCGGCTTATGTTCTCCGCATAGTTCTCCTCCAGAAAACTTATTATTCCTTTAATCCTGATTGAAAGCCTTACGTTTTTATCCGATGTCCAATATTCCGCAAGCCTGAGCCATATTTCTTTTGCGCAGACTTCTTCAAGACCGCTTCGATATCTGCTATAACTATCATGAGTGGCGCTTAATTTTCTAAAAAGCTCGTGAAGCATGTGATTTTGCCCGATATCGGTAACGTATGGCGGAGCAGGGTCAAGCCGATAATCGCCGTTAAGAAAAGATTTATTTTTCATCAATTCAAGATGTATGCAGCTCATGGTCCCATTTTTCTTGCCGCCGTCCGTTTTTTCAATTCCGAAGGTATGCAGTTCATCGGGGGGAATACAAAGGACATTTCCCGGCGGCAGAAGCAGCCTGTTTTTCTGAGGCACATCGTAATAGAAGGCGCCAGAAACTATCAGGATAAGTTCGAAATCGCCAATCCTCCGGGGCCCCCAGAAGGTGCCAGGCTTCACATCCATGTAATTCGCGTGCCGTATCTCCGGGATGACTGATTCCGGAGTCAATATCTTACTATTATACATGACAATATCATTATGCTCCATGATTAATATACTATCAATAGTTGATAAAGACCATTAAATCAGGTAAAATTAAATTATAAATAATTACTATAATACATATTGGGGAAATACTTATGAACAACCGACAGAGAATGAACGCCGTGCTGAACTACGAAAAGTTCGACAGAATGCCTATCGTACATTTCGGCTTCTGGCGGGAAACACTTCAGGCATGGGCCAAGGAAGGACACGTTAGCGAAGAAGAGGCCAGGACATGGAGCGACGGAAACACGACAGACGCAATCATCAGCAAAAAACTTGGATTCGACTGCAACTATGCGGCGGTCTTTGGTCCCAATACGGGACTTTATCCCGGATTCGAACCAAAGGTCATCAAAACATTTCCAGATGGCTCAAAACACTGCCTTGACCAAAATGGCGTCGTCGTCCTTCAGATGCCGGAAGCTGGCAGCATCCCCTGCGAAATCGAACATCTTTTCAAAGGACGCGCTGAATGGGAAGAGCACTACAAACACCGTTTTCAGTTTATTAGTGACCGCGTGCTAAATCAGAAAAACATTCCTCTTTTAGAGTTTTTAAAAACCGATACGCGCGATTATCACTATGGTCTTTACTGCGGAAGCCTTTTCGGACAGATACGCAACTTTATCGGGGTCGAGAATTGCAGCTATCTCTACATGGACGACGAAGCACTGTTCGACGAGATAATCGAAACCGTAGCACAGCTCTGCTTCCAGTGTGTCAAGACCACGCTGGAAACTGGTGCAAAATTCGATTTCGCCCATTTCTGGGAGGACATCTGTTTCAAAAACGGGCCGCTCGTAACGCCTTCGGTATTCAGGGAAAAAGTCGGGCCGCATTATAAAAAAATCACGACCCTGTTGAATCAGTATGGCATAAATATAGTCTCGCTTGACTGCGATGGAATGATTGACTCACTTCTTCCGATCTGGCTTGAGAACGGGGTCAATACAATGTTTCCGATCGAGGTTGGAACCTGGAATGCCTCCCTTGCTCCCTGGCGTGAAAAATACGGCAAAGAACTCCGCGGAGTGGGCGGAATGAATAAGACCGTCTTCGCGCTCGACTTTAAAGCCATCGATGCCGAAATAGAAAGACTTAAGCCCGTAATCGAACTGGGCGGCTATATCCCTTGCCCCGACCACCGCATAGCGCCCGACGCAAAATGGGACAACGTAAGATATTACTGCGACAAAATGCAGAAAATCATCTGACAAGAGCCCAATTTCAGTCAAAGCCAAAAGTTTTGAAAAGTTCTTTGGCTCCCGACTTTCCATTCCGGTCGAAACAACCGGGCATGAATCCAGAGTTTATCCACAAATAAAGGTCGTGCCCGAAAAAGATTTTCATATAACTGTTAAGAAATTCTTGAGAACTTTAAATAGGTATTTACATTATAGGCAAAGCTAAAACCGGATATAACATAGATAAGGAGCTTGAGATATGCTGAAACTAGGAGTCAATGTAGATCACGTGGCGACTGTCCGCCAGGCCAGGAAAGCCCTCCTTCCTGATCCGTATAAGGCGGCAAAAATCTGTATCAAGGCCGGCGCCCTGCAGATAACCGCCCATCTCAGAGAAGACCGCCGCCACATCAATGACGCGGACCTGGAGAAGCTCTGCTCGAAAATAAAAGTAGTCAATATGGAGATGGCCGTTACACCGGAAATGATTAAAATAGCCCGCAAACTCAAACCGCACAGCTCGTGCCTCGTCCCGGAAAAAAGACAGGAGCTCACCACGGAAGGCGGACTCGATGTAGCCGGGAATCTCGAGCACATAAAAGATGCCGTCGCAAAACTCCAGAAAAAAGGCATAGTAGTCAGCCTCTTCATCGACCCCGAGACTGAGCAGATTAAGGCCGCCGCCGCGAGCGGTTCCGAATTTATAGAAATGCATACCGGCTCTTACGCAAATGCGTCAGGCGCAAAACAGAAAAAAGAGCTCAAGCGCCTCATAAAAGGAGCCGAGCTCGCGCACAGCCTCGGACTCAAAGTCAATGCCGGACACGGAATAGACTATGAAAACATCAAAGGAATCCTTAAAATCCCGCACCTGGAAGAGCTCAACATAGGGCACAGCATCATAGCAAGGGCGGTAATGGACGGGATGCGCAAGGCCGTCAGCGAAATGCTAGGGTTAATGGCAAAATACAGGGGTTAATATAATCAAATAAGGGGGCGTACCATGGCATACGGAATTCTTCATGAAATACTCGCGCTCGGCGTAAATTCGAACGCGTCCGACTGGCACATAAAGGAAAACGGCCCCGTTAACCTGAGAATCGAAGGAAAAATGCTAGCCACAGACCTTATCCCGGATAACGACCTGATGCTGAAGATAATAGACGACATGATGGACGGGGACGAAAAGAAAAAGCTGAAGTTTGATGAGACCGGCGACATTGACCTTTCATATGTTGAAGAAGACGTGGGCCGTTTCCGCGTAAATATCCATCGCCAGCGCGGAAGCTACGGCATCACCATGCGCCACGTCAAGACACGTATCCGCACATTCGAGGAGCTTTCGGTTCCGCCGTTTCTAAGAAAACTCGCCGAGTCCGAACGCGGAATAATAATTGTAAGCGGCACGACCGGCTCCGGAAAGTCGACCACACTCGCGGCAATGCTTGATTATATAAATCAGACTATGCGCAAGCACATCATCACAGTTGAAGACCCTATCGAATATGAATTTTTTGACAAGCAGTCGTTTTTCGAGCAGCGTGAAGTCGGCCTTGATACATCGTCGTTTTATAGCGCACTCATCCATGCACTGCGCCAGGACCCTGATGTAATAATGGTAGGGGAAATGCGCGACAAGGAAAGTTTCGAAGCCGCGCTCCAGGCGGCGGATACGGGGCATCTGGTGCTGACGACCCTTCACTCATCCACCGCGTCACAGGCCATCAACCGAATACTTGACTTTTATGAGTTCGCCGAACAGGGACCAATAAGAGATTCATTGGCGCTTAACCTGAGAGCCGTCGTCGCCCAAAGGCTCATTCCTCGGGCATTTGGAGGCGGAGTGATTCCGGCAGTAGAGGTGATGGTCAATACCGCGATAGTAAGAAAACTTCTTGACGACAACAGGCTGGAATGCCTCTCAGAAGCCATCGAGGTCTCCCAGGATGAAGGCGTTCAGTCATTCAACAAATGTCTTTACAACCTTGTCAACAACGGCGATGTGACCGAAGAGGACGCAATGACTGCGGCGTCCAATCCGGAAGCCCTGAAGATGCGGCTAAAAGGCATAATGCTTGACAGCAGCCAGAGCGGGATACTCAACAAGGGCAAGAGATAAGTTTCCTTTTTTCAGGAACTCATATACTCTATCAGCGCGTCGTACATAAGGGCCGTATTGAGCTTTGCCGACTGCGGCGTCTGCGATAAGCTGGAATAGGTCATATAGTTTTCTTTCATGAGTAAGAGTATGTCTCTTCCCTGCGAACCATCCGGCTTTTCACCCTCGAACTTCCCAAGAACTTCCTTGCCAAGCTGGAGCTGCCACAGTTGAAAGTTTCCGGCGATACTCCAGTTATATAGAATGTCTTTGCGTTCCGCATTTCGCGTAATAAATGAATTAAGCAAAGCTATCCCTTCCAAAATATTTTTCCCGGCCTTCGCTAAATCCTCGTTTCGATTTTCCCAGTACGGATGTTTCTCTTCCTTCAGACTTTCTATGAACCCTGCGATATAGCCTTTGGGCGGAAGCAGTGAGTCTTTCAGATGATTCCACTGAATACCGACGTGTAGTGACGGTGTAAAAAGAAAGGGGCTTCCGATAAGTTCTATCGCCTTGAAAAAATTCTCAGCATCAGTTTTAAAGAAGTACCTGCCGGCTTCAGCAAGAAGCTGGTAATAGGATTCCAGAGGATTGTCCATCGCAAGCGGGGCCAACACAAGCCACTGTTCCTGAGTCTCGTAGGAGGAAAGTCTTATGGCCCAGCTTGTGACGCAGTTGCCGAGAAGTCCTGACGTTGCGGTCTTTCTTGCACAGCCGACTATATTTTGGGAATGGACGTTGTGACGCCCGCAGTAATTGGAGTCGCCGTGGCTTCTTGACGAACTGCAGAGGATAACATCGTATCCGAGAGATTTGAGAAAGTCGGAGGTATAGAAGGCATTCAGCGAGCCGTCCACATTTTTAAGATGCGGAAAAACCTTGAGGTTGTCTTCAGTTATTTCATTGAGCTTCACATATCCTTTGCCCCACAGATTGACCGTTTCGTTCTGGGTATCTGACCCCCAGTAGTTCCAATCCCATATCACAAACTCTTTCGGAATTGAGTTCATCTCTTTCGGGTGGTTCAGTATCATGTCGCCCCATACGCCGGGCCTGGCGCCATGCTTCACGATGTTTCGGGATATATCGATAATGTGCTCGGCGTAGAGCGTATTTTTCCCATGCCGGTCACTGTATTCTTTGCAAACGGGACACTTGCCGAATTCATACGCTTCGTCGCCGCCGAGATGAAAAAACCTTATATCTTCAAAAAGTTCCAGATACTCATCGATCCATTTTTTCATAAAATAGCGAACTTCTGGTTTTGACGTGCAGTAGCAGTCGTGACGTTCGGGATTTTCCCTGAAGCTGCGGTACTTTTCATGAAGCAGGACGTATTCCCCGTGTCCCACGGTCTGAAAAAGCGGAATCGGTTCAAGTCCGAGTTCCCTTGAGTACGCGAGCAATTTCTTGAAAGTTTCTTTTGACATTGCCTCGGGCCAGACGCACTCAGGGCAGGTTTCCCAAGCGACCTTGTTTTCCAATTCCCAAAGTATCGCGTTGTAACCCATATCGGCGAGTTTCCTGAGCCATTTTTTCAGATAGTCCTCTTTCAACGACACGAAATTAAGGTCGACATGGAAAAGCTTCAGCACTTTATTTTTTTCCATAGCGTCTCCTATAAGTTTTTTTTATATTCGTATGAGCAGAGATCTACCCTCAATGTACGGGGATGGCTTTTTCCACCGCTTCCTGTATTATTGCTGACTCCATCTGAATTCTTGCGTTAAAATTCTCTCCTCCTGAAACATTGAGGTGCCCGGAGCCAGTAATTCTGCCCGAGTAAAGTTCGATAATAGAGTAATCATAGTATTTGTGCCGAAAACCGTACTGATCGAGAAGATGACCTATTTTGACTTCGGCTTTTACAAAGGGCGGTTTTCTTCCGGATTTTTTCATAGTCTCAAAATATTTCTGCCATGCGGCAGACCCGGAAAAGGAATCCTTCCATGCGCCGCTTATGATAAGATTGCCGGAGTCGACGATAAAATCACTTCGCCAAGTACTCATTCGATACAGCAGCACAAAAAAAATCGAGACAAGCAGAATAAGGACAATACATGACAGAAAGGACAGAAGCCTTTTTTTAATTTCTCTCAAACTTTCATTCAGAAAACGGCGTGAAGCTGGAACTTGACGAAAAGAGGGGGACGGCGGAAGTATTGCACTTGAAAACTTTTTAGTAATGATAAAATCCTTCCTGACTATGTCGTATCCGCATTCGATACAGAGTACCGAACATTCAGACATACGCGCACCACAGGCGGGACACTTTCTGAGATTTATTTCCTTTTTCGGAACGGCAGGAGGCCTTTCCCGTTTTATTTCAGGCTCGGGAAGTTTCTCTGTTATGTTCGGACGGGGAATGGGTGTCACAGGGAGGCGCGTTTGCTCCTCTGAAATCATCTGCTCCTGGTATAATTTCCCGGCATTCTCAAGTTTTTCCCTGGCGTCTTTGTCCAGTTTCATTATGGGGAAAGCGCCTGATTTAACAGAAGAGGCTTTCTCAATCCTGGCAGCCTTTATCCCCATTTTATCGGCGAGTTTTATATCATATTCGGCCTTTTTCTCGGGAACTTCCAATGTCGTGGCCGCACGACTCAGATCAAAATACATTCCTTCGATGGAATTGTCAGCCCCGGAATTGCCGCTTTTTAAATTATTGAGATCGGAAAACCTCAAAAGTGCGGCCTGATGAATAAGCTCGATATCCTTCTCGAAAAGCTTCACCCCGAGAATGTCATAATAATTATGTGATTCGTCAGGTTTTATCCGAAATATTCGCGTGTAAAGTTCTTCTGTACTCATGAACCTTACTTGCCAAAGGTTGCCTCAATTTTTTTCTGGAGATCGGCGGGCTGGAATGGCTTAACAAGATAATTTGTAGCGCCTGCTTTGATAGCCTCCATAACCTGCCCCTTGTCCGCCACAGAAGTGCACATGATAACTGGAAGTTTAACCGTGTCGGGATTTGATCTTATAGCCTTGAGCGTTTCCATTCCGTTCATTTCCGGCATATTGACGTCAAGTAAGACAAAATCGAATTTATGCTGACCGATAAGGTCCAGAGCCTCTTTCCCGTTACTTGCCTCCAGAACATCCTCAATGCCCATACTCGCAAGTACACGTTTTTGAATTTTCCTCATAGTCGATGAATCATCCGTAAGTAAAACCTTCATACTTCCTCCATAGCCACTTCTAGGTTGAATTTGCCCCATTCTGGAAATCTCATCGGGATTATGACCCAGGGGCTGCATTGTACTGAATGTATTTTCTGGTTTTCCCCGGTCATGACGGCAGGTATAGCGAGATGGACTTTGCCGAGCTTTGCTGCGGCCGCCCCGGATATTATATTAAGCAGTTCACCGAACCCGTCGAAAAGGTCGGCTTCGGTAATCATCGTCTCTCCAAGGAATTTCATTATGACTTTTCTGCCCGTGCCGACATCCATTGTCATAAGAACGGCGCCTTTGACGGAGCCTGAAAGCCCGATGACACCAATGAGACCATACGCGGGAGAAAGCCCAGCCTTCCTGACTGTAAGCTCGCCATCCCGTTCCACATCAACACTGCACATGGCCTTGAATGTGTCCTCCGCAGCCTGAATAAAGGGATTTATGTACTCTATCTTCATATGACTCAACACCGGAAACTTTCTAGTTTGAAAGTAATAATAAGGCCGAATACAGATATTTCAAGGTATGGAAGATGAAAGGACAGCATCATATTAAACAGTGCAGCATTCTATGAATACTGCCCTTTCACTTCCGGGAAAGGCGCCCCCACCACCTTTTCCGGATATCCACTCACACCTCCCCCCGCAACATAAAGCTTGGAAGTATCCTCTTTATCTCACAGAGGAGGGTATCCTCTGAAAACGGCTTGTAAAGCACGGTGTTACGCTTTCGCTTTTTAAGGGCCTCGGCGGTTTCCCTAGTATTGTAGCCGGTAATCACCAACACCGGCAGCTCCGGGAACTTTTTCATTACCTTGTCGATAAGTTCTATTCCGGTCATTCTCCCCATCACTATATCGGTAATCAGGAGGCTGTATTCTCTAGGCGTCCCGAGATTAAGAGACTCCAAGGCATCATCCCCGTCATCGACGGCTAAGACATCGAAACCCCTGACCCTCAAGCACACATCAAGGGAAAGCCTCATATCACTATCATCTTCAGCAACAAGTATTTTAGGCCGATTCATGGGTCAACCTCTCTTCCTGATAGTATTTATAGCAGAGTCGATGCCATGAAGGCAGAAAAGTAGCTTGGATATCGAGTCCGGATACAAAAGAAATATCTAGGGGCCGATTGACTTAGTGTTTTTTACAAAAAACGGCATGGAGCAGATACAAGAAAGATTGTCCCTCGCTCAGACTAAAGAGCCTAACCTATTAAATTCCAACACGTTAAAAAACAGACCCGCCGCAGCGACCATACAAGTTTTATTGTAAAGGGTCTTTTTAACCGCCTATTTCCCTGTTTTGAGCCTAAGGCTGAGAGCCTGCTGGGTAATACCGAGGATTACACACGCGGCGCTCTGGTTTCCGCCGGACCTTCTCATTGCTTCGGCAACAAGCATCTGGCTTGAGCTTTTCAACGTAGGAAGCTTCGTTAGACTGCCATATATATTGTCGCCCGGTGTTTCGATAAACTCAGTGTAAGCCTGAGCATTTTCGATATTTAGCCTGAATGATTCCAACGAAAGCATCTTAGAAACATAGCCTGTAATGGCGTCGAAAACCATGGAGCGAAGTTCCCTGACATTGCCGGGAAAGTCGTAATTACTGAGATGTTGGATCAATTCATGAGGATATGCTGGAATTTTCTTGTCCATTTCGAGGCATGCTTCCTCAAGAAAGTGATTGAGAAGAAGCTGAATATCTTCCTTCCGCTCCCTGAGCGGGGGTATTTTTATGTGATGAGTCTGGAGCCGGTAGTAAAGGTCTTTCCTGAAAAGACCTTTCGTCACGTTTTCCCGGAGATCCTTGAGAGTTGCCACGATTATTTTGGCATCGGTAAGCTTTGAAGCGTCCGAGCCGAGCGGAGAGTATTCCCGTTCCTGAAGCAGCCTGAGTATTTTTACTTGGCTGTGCTCGTCCAAGTCTCCGATTTCGTCAAGGAAGAGCACCCCGCCCTTTGCCTCCTCAACGAGTCCTTTTCGGATGCCTGCGGCCCCAGTAAAAGCACCTTTGACGTGACCGAAGAGGGTATCCGAAAAAATCGTCGATTCAAGCCCCGAAACGTTTACGGCTATAAATTTCCCATTTCTTCCGCTGAGAGTATGGATTGCCTTCGCAAAAAGCTCCTTGCCTGTTCCCGTTTCTCCTGTTATCAGGATTGGCTGACTGCTATGGGAAATGGCCTCACAATATGAAAAGAGATTCTTCATTCTGTCGCTGCGGGTAATTATGGAAGCGAAGGCCGCCGGGTTGGAGATGGACTTTTCGAGAATATGCTTTGTTAGTTTTTCGTTTTCCGCTTTTAGCTCCTGCATTTTTATAGCGCGCCTGAGGCTGGGAATAAGCAGGTTTTCATCGACGGGCTTTGATATATAATCGTAAGCCCCGTTTCTCATGCAATTGAGTGCGGTTTGCAGACCATCCTTACCGGTAACAATGATTACAACAACATCGGGAAATTCGTCTTTTATGGCGGGCAGGAGTTCTTCCCCGCTTTTTCCCGGCATAACAAGGTCAAGCAGGACAATCTGCGCACCCGATTCTTTTATTACATCGAGAGTCTGAACGCTTTTCTGACATTCCAACACATTGGATATGCCCTCGGCCCTGAGTACACTGGACATGCTGAAACATATATTGGAATCATCATCTACGATAAGTATCGGAAACTCTGGGTAACTGTGCATATTTCAATCCTCAAACGTTTTTTTGTATGATGGTATTTTAACTGAGACGATTGTCCCCTTGCCGAGCTTTGACTCTATCAGGAGCTCCCCATGATAATCCTCTACTATTCCCGTAGAAATTGAAAGTCCGAGTCCCGTCCCACCCGAATCACGCCTCGTCGTAAAAAAGGGATCCTTGACATATTTAAGGTTTTCGGAACCTATTCCGGAGCCTTCGTCCTCCACAATCAGGACCACGCGGTCGCTTTGGGGATCGTAGTCGGTTCTTATTTCCAGACGACCGCGACTGTCCCCGAGGGCCGCGCATGAATTCTGGACAAGATTAATAAGCACCTGCTCTATCTTCTGGGCGGACGCATAAATTGGCGGAAGATCGTTCCTTTTCTTCACGAGAAATTGATCCGTGGCCTTTCTGATAAGACTGCAAAGAATAATGACGGCTTGATCGACAACGCCGTTTATATCAACCTGGGTCTTGGGCATCCCTGAGTCCTGCTTGGAATAGTCTTTGAGTCCGCTTACTATATTTTTTATCCTTTCAGATCCGCCCTTTATGCCCTCAAACAGCGAAGGAATAAGAGTTTTCATTTCAGAATACGGCAAGCCGCCGACGGAAAAATCACCATGCTCCCTGCCGTACGCATCAATAATCGGCTCAAGACTTTTCCATGCCCTCTGAATGAGGGGCACATTCATCGCTATGGAATTGTTAGGATTATTTATCTCATGCGCAATCCCGGAGACGAGTATTCCGAGCGAAATCATCTTGTCTGCCTGAATAATCTGCTGGCGATGTATTTCCGCTTCCTTTTCCAGTTTCTTTTTCTGAGTCGTATTGTTGACTATGGCCGCGAAGCCCCCAAGTTCGCCATCCTGAACAATCGGACTGAACCAGCTCTCAAGCCATATAGCCGAACCGTTGATATCCACGGAAATTTCCTTAGAAAATCGTTCTCCTTTAAGGGCTCGCTCCAGAATCGGAAGAAATATTTTTTTATGATTGTCGGCCATATTCCCAAGCATGCGGGAACCAACTGTCGGAGCGTAGCCGAAATATTTGCGGACAGTTTCCGAAAAGGCGTGATTAAATTTCTTATAGTGCATCGCCGCATCTACTGAAAATATCATGCTTTCCGAATTCTCGAATATCGCGTTCAAACTAGCCTCGGAGGATTTTACCATTTCTTCAGACTTGCGTCTTTTCGTAATATCAGAGGCAACAGTGATTATGCGTTCTGTATGCCCTGAAGCGTCAAGGATGGGAATCTTTGTTTCACTTATTATCAGTATCCCGTCATCGGTAAAGATATTATCTTCGGAATCAAGCACCTTCCCATTGCGAAAGACAAAATTGTACTCGTCGGCTATCTTACTCGAAAAAAACGGAAACAGTTCATCAAGCCGGCTGCCCGCGGAAAAATTTCCGACATTCAGCCTTGAGCAGAAATCTATAAAAGAATGATTGAAAAGCGTGATCTTAAGATCGCGGTCTACCACAAAAACCGCATCACGCATGTTTTCAATGGTATTCCGGTAGAGCAGTCCGGACTCCCTGATGGCCCTCTCCATCCTCCTGCCCGCTGTGACATCGTTGAATATTGAAACTGCCCCCGCCGCCTCGCCGTCAGATTTGGCAATATATATATCAAGAAAAAGGGAAAGGCCGCGCCGCCTTCGCAGTTCACCCGTTTTCGCACCGGATGAGACAAGCTTTCTCAATTTGGCTATGCAGTACCTCAATGCCCATGGCGCGTCAGATTCCGGTGACTGGGCCTCAAAAACATCCTCCTTCTTATATCCGAAAAGCTTTTCCGCGGCATAATTCCATTCTGTTATTGCCATATCACACCCCCACTCCACTAACGGTAGAGGGAACTTCTCCAGATATGTAGATGTTTTGAGATGAAAGGCCATAGAATTATTCCCGGATGCACACTGCGTTGAAGAACCGTCAAGTCCCATTCGACCCCCTCCATATTCTGTTTTAAAATAGTATTAAAAAAGCGCCATTCAATAGACGTTTGAATAAAACACACGGCGGGGATAGATTTATAAGGGAAACTAGAAACGGAGGAGAACGGTGAACATATACAGTCTTGTGAGGAATGCGGCTTTTGCGGCGGCATTTTTTGCAGCTTTCCTTCTTCTTTCTGAAGATATCATTGTCGACAAAGTGGATTTTGAAGATGCCAATCTAAAAGAGGCGTTTTCTTTCCTCTCCTCAAAATGTGTAGGGAAAGCAAACATCCTTTTCAACTCGTCGGGAATTGCACAGGAGGAAATGCCCTTGCTCACCATGAGTTTCAGAAATATACCTCTCGATGAACTTATCCGATATATCTGCATGGAGTCAGGTATGAAATACGCAAAATCCGACAACGCGTTCATCATCGGGAAAAACATCGATGAGCTTTATATCTCCCAGTATAACGCCACTGTCGTCCCCGCTACCGCGAATCTTGCGAATATAAAAGAGTGCCTCAAGGCGTACGGCGTCACTTTCCCGGACGGCTCCACCATCAGCTATAATAAAAAAACAAATACACTGACAGTCAAAAATACAGGAGTCAACCACGATATAATATCAAATATCTTTACCGGCTCCGACTGGATTGACGTGAGGAGGCATCCAGCCACAGAAAAGAATGGCGAGTTCACATTTACCGACATCAAGGACAGACTCAAAAAACTCAAGATTTCCGTCGATTTCAAAAAGGAATCCGCCCGGACCGTCCTCCAATATATATCCTTAAAAACAAGAGAAAAAGACCCATCCGGCAGAGGAATCAACATATTTCTCTGCACGAAGGGCATGAGTAAAATCCCCGATATAACGTTGTCTCTAAACGAAATACCCGCAGGCGATGCAATTAAGTATATAGCGTCCTCCCTGGGAATGAGATGCAAAATAGAGGACAATGCCGTCCTTATAATACCCAAAAATCAAAAACCTGAGTCCGGTAAAAACTGAACGCCTGAAAACGGAGGCCCTTAACTATGGATTTCATACTTTCGCCAGTCGAAGCAAGAGTACTCGGATGCCTCATAGAAAAGGAAATGCAGACACCTGACTATTATCCGCTTAGCTTGAATTCACTCGTAAATGCGTGCAACCAGAAATCCTGCCGCGAACCGGTCATGGAACTCAATGAGTCGGCTGTATCCCAAGCTCTTTACGAACTCAGACAGAAGAAGCTCGCAAACCAAATCGACACTATCGGATACAGAGCCTCCAAATTCGAACACCTCATGGATGAAAAATTTCAGTTCTCCGACCAGGAAATGGCCGTAATGTGCCTCCTCCTCCTGCGGGGCCCTCAGACACCCGGCGAACTGCGTACCCGCTCCGGAAGAAGCTGCGAATTCAACAGCCCCGAAGAGGTCGAACAGACGATGCAGGGTCTTATGGAAAAAGAATCAGGCCCGTTTGTAGTAAAACTACCGCGCCAACCGGGTAGACGCGAAAACCGCTATATGCACCTCTTTTACGGACCAGTCACCCCGGAGGACTTCGGTTCCTTTGAAACCCCTAAAGAAGGCATGGTTGTCGTCTCATACGATCAGAGAATATCCGCAATGGAATCGGAAATTGCCTCGCTCAAATCTGAGCTTGACGCGTTTCGCCAGAGATTCGATGAATTCATTAAACAGTTTTAACCCTCATGAATTATGAAAAAAAATAACTCTACTGAAAAACTTGAAAAAGCCGCCGAAATGGCGGAAGACTCGTTCAGAGTTCTGTTTCAGGAACCCGTGAACGGCGTTTCCCGCATTCGCCAGATTAATAACGCAAACTTTCTGGAACTTCTGCGCGATGCGCTCTCTTCAATAAAAAGCACCTTGCAGGGAAATGAAGAAAATACCGTCCGCCCCTCCGATTTTATCAACGCCCTTGCAGAAAAAACAAAAAGCCCTGAAGAATTTAACGAAACATTGGAGTCATGCATACTGGAAATCCTTGTAGCCAAAGAACTTTTCTTGGAAGAACGACAGACAGATCAACTCGTTTTTTATGTAAGCCACGCCGTCCGGCTCCTTGACATCTGCTCTCACCTTTTCACCGATTTCTGCTCTGCTTCAATAAAACAGTCAAAAAGCGCAAACGGCCTCTCACAGATAAGTCCCTCCGCTTCAAGACTAAAATCAGTACCTCCTCCGTTCAGGATAGAAGACGGGCAGCTTCCGCCTCTGATGCTTGAGAAGCTGAGAACCAGAGCGTTCGAGCTCGACCCGTTCAGAATCGGACGCGCATTTCGTTTTATTGACGGTGTCTTCATTCCCGTTGCCCTTGCCTCCATACGCGCCGCGTCCAAATTCTACGGTTATACCGAAGCCCGTCACAAATTCCATGAGTATTTTGATTCATTTTTGCGGGAAAAGAGCAATCTGCCGCTCCTGATATCGTCTCTGCCCGGACTCGGCAAAACGCATTTCACGATTGCACACGCGCTTTCATGCGAAAACCTTTCACTCATACTGCCGGAGCCCGAATCTCTTGAGCAGCCGCTCGAAAACCTCATAAGCAGGCTCGCCGCCCGTAAAAACAGAAAGTTCGTCATATTCTTCGACGATATAAATGTCTCTGAGGTCGACTGGTATTATTTCAGGACAAACGTCGGCGGCAGTTTCGCGCTCCCGACCAATGTAAGCATCGTAATTGCGGCGAATCAACGTTTTCCGGCCAACATAACAAGCCGCGGCAGAAGTTTTGAATTCCCGATTTTCGACGAGATCCGGTGCATGGAGATGGTACACGATTTTCTGATAAGTCTAGGCATGAGGAATCCCCCCCCCGACCTTGTCTCCGTAATCTCGGCAGACTACGTTGAATGCTTCGGGCAGAAGGCATTCGACGAACTAAGCCCCCGCACGCTGGTACACTACCTTGAGAAATATGAAAAGGATCCGGCGCTCCGCAAACGAATGCTGGACCTATCCCGTGAGGAAGTCATCAGCAGGCCCGACTCTCAGATATTCCTCGAAGCAAATGTAAAAATTCTTAAAGCCATTTACGGGGAGGAGGCTATCGCCGAACTCCGTAAACAGCAGCTCGGCGAATAAAGAATCATGACAGATGATACTCCCCAAATAATCTTTGACGACGCCCATTTCATGAAAGCGGCACTGCGCCAGGCGGAAATGGCGGCAGAAGAGGGCGAAGTACCCGTCGGCGCAGTCGCCGTAATGAACGGCAGAATAATCGCCCGCGCTTATAACCAAGTGGAAAAGCTCAAGGACGCTACCGCCCACGCCGAAATACTTGTCATCACCCAGGCATCAGCCGCACTCGGCGACTGGCGGCTCGACAATGTTGATATCTACGTAACAAAAGAACCCTGCGCCATGTGTTCCGGAGCCATGGTCAATTCCAGGATTAGAACTGTTATATACGGCATGCCCGACCCGCGGTCAGGCGCCGCAGGATCCGCGCTGGACGTTACCGGATTCAAGGGAATGCTTCACAATGTCGAGGCAAAATCCGGTATACTCGAAGACGACTGCAAGGAACTATTCCAGTCTTTTTTCAAAAAAGTCAGAAAAGACAAGCAGGGAACGTTCCCTGCTCTATAACGAATATTCTGAATTGGGAAATTAACCCGACAGTCGGCGGAATTATGTGCTATATTCAAGCACAGCCCCACGTGTTCGGTGTTTCAACAATTCAACTGGTCTATTCAGAGGCCCTTGCAAAAATTGCCGATTCTTTCCACTGCCTTCTTTATGGTCTCTTCCGAGCACGCGTATGAGAGGCGGATATTACCTTCGGCTCCGAAAGGTTCGCCGGGGATTACCGCGACCTTTCCCTCTTCGAGAAGTTTTTCGCTGAACTGCCATGAACTCAATCCGAAAGAGCTGATATCGCAGAATATGTAAAACGCACCGGCGGGACGAATGCATTTCATCCCCGGAATGGCGCTCATAAGACCATATATAAGATCTCGTCTGTTTTTGAATGCCTGCCTCATCTTCTCCACGGCGCTCTGGTCACCCTTCAGCGCCTCGACACCGGCTTCCTGAACGAAGGATGTCGGGTGGGAGGTCGTATGGCTCTGGAGGGCGGATATCCGCTTTGCAAGCCATTCAGGCGCGCTGAGATAGCCGAGCCTCCATCCGGTCATGGCGTATGCCTTACTGAACCCGTTGACTGTGATTGTGAGGGCATTTATGCTGTCATTTAATGAAGCGATGCTTACATGAGGGAAATCGGTGTCGTAAACAAGTTTTTCATATATCTCGTCGGCAAGCACCATGAAGTTATGCTTTACCGCGATGTCGGCAATCGCCTGAATCGTCTGCTTTCTGTAGACCGCTCCCGTCGGATTGGATGGTGAGTTCAGTATAAGAAGCTTTGTATTCGGGGTAACGGCGGCTTCAAGCTGTGCGGGAAGAAGCTCGTAATTATTTTCGGCAGAACAGGGAATCGTTACGATTTTCGCACCACATGCCTTTATCATTTCGGTATAGCTTACCCAGTAAGGCGCGGGCAGGATGACCTCATCGCCGGGACCGCAGAGGGCGGCTACCGCACTGAAGACACTGAACTTGGCGCCGGGTCCGGTGATGATCTGCTTCGCGCTTGTTTTTATTCCGTTTTCCTTCATGAACTTTTCGGCAATAGCCTCCTTGAGTTCAGGGATACCGGACTCGGGGGTATACTTTGTCTTACCATTCGCAAGAGCCTTTACCGCAGCATCTTTGATATTTTCAGGGGTATCAAAATCGGGTTCACCGGCAGACATGCCGCATACGTCGTGGCCAGCGGCCTTGAGCGCCTTTGCTTTCGCGGTAATCGCGAGAGTCGCCGATGGAGTCAGAGCGTTCATAAAGCCTTTTGTTGTGGTCTCGATATTGAGCATAACGTCAGTTTCCTTTTTGCTCTAAGTAGTTTTTAATTATTCTACAAAAATCGTTAGAATCGATCTTTACGATTTTCATTTCTCTCTGTGCGTTTTCGGGAGAGTCGGACGCATGTGCGGTATTGACCATCACACTGCGGCCGAAGTCACTTCTTACTGTGCCTGAAGGCGCCTTCGACGGGTCTGTCGGCCCAAGTACCTCACGGATTTTGGTAACCGCATCCTTACCCTCATATATGAGAACCAGGCACTTGACTTTTCCGGGTTTGCCCTTGTCCGATTCTGGACAATCGCAGGGTTTTGAGCCTGACATGAACTCTATTATCTGATAGAACTGGTCATCCGCATACGGGAGACCCACCGCATCAGTAAGTTTCGGTAAAACGCCTTCGTCCAGTTTTAAACCAAGCTCGCTTTCGATAATTCCTCTGACCTTTTCAGCAATCGCCGTAGCGAATTTTTTTCTAAGCACGCCCTGCACCGGCCCGTAAAATTCAAGAGCTTCGGCTATTGACATCTGGTACAGTTTGCAGCCGACAATCCGGAGTCCCGTGCGGCTGAATATATCAATAATGTTGCCGGGCTTCGTACTCGGGTGCCTCCAGTTTTCGGGCTTTATTATAGTCAGGGTCCTCTGATGAGTGTCCTCGCTGCCCGCGATATTTTCCACGACATTGGGTTCTTTTTCGGCGAAATCCATAAAAAGCTTAAGCTTGTCGCGAGAGGACTGCTCGTCCGGCGGAGTAAGTACCGCAGGCTCGAAGTGCTTTACAGCCCCATCCGGATTTATTATCAGGTCGGCGTACGTATCCCTGATTGTCTCACCGGTAAAGGTGTCCTTTTCCCTGTGACTCGGCAGTCCGCCGACTATGGTGTATAGTTTTCTGCATGCGTCCTCACCCTTGAAGAGGAGCATGAGTATCCTCTCACGCCTTCCGTCGGAGAGCGGTGAAAAGTTTTCTCTGACATAGTCCGCGAGTATCCGCCCTGCCCTTTCGTTGTGCTTGCCGATCGTGTTTTCAAGCAATTGGGCATATTGATAGGCAAACTCGGCGGATGGTGCGAGTATCTTTGCGGCCACGAGCTCAAGGTCTGTCCGGGAGAGAAGCCTGGCCATAATGCCGCCGGTGCGTGATTTCATCAGCGAATAGGGCGTTATGATAACGTATGAGATTTCTTCTGCCATTTCCTGACTCCTTTTTTATTGCTCTGTAAGTTAATTTACAACTCGAAGCAATCAAATGAGTTTAAATAATTTTTGACTTAATTTTTTGCTGGGCAGTTTCTTCTCTGCCTTTACCAAAACTGGCTATTTAAAGCTGAGAAAGTCATCTAATTGCCGTATAAATGTTGAAAAAGGTTCACTGCACGATTATTTTTGACGATGTTTGTTGAACAAGAAAGGGAATTAAAGTGAGTGCAAAGTCATCTTTTATGTCAAAGCTTCCGTACATTGTTGTGTATATCGGGGTCATAGCTGTCTTCGGGGTCGGCGTCTATATGGTGTATAATAAATATCAGGAAAATGAAAAGAGAAAGATCGAAGACGCCAAAAAGCAGGAAATAGCCATCAAGAAAGAAGAGGAAGAAAACGCCGCGAAACAACTCCAGGCAGATATAGAACACAAGCTCGCCGTAGCAAAAAGGAAAGAGGAAGCCTTCAACAAGGCAGTCCAGTATGCCCGTGAAAACATGGATAAGCCAGCGCTTGTCGAAAAGTATTACCTCAGCATGAAAGAATTTGTCAAAGGCTCTGAATTTGAAGCACTTATAGACGAAAAAATAGCCGAAATAAAAGAGTCGGCAAAAGCTGCGGCAACTGGGACCGCAGCCGTCAAGAAGCTTGACCCCGAATCTGAAAGGCTCATGAAAAGCCTGGAAACGCGGGCTAAGCCTTATATAGATGAAAATGCATACATGGAAGCCATCGCCATATACAGGGACTACAAAGGACCCTTGAAAGATAAAACTTCCGATGCCAGGCAGCAGGTAATAGACCGGCTCTACAAAACAGGGCTCGAATCTGAACAGGAACTTGATATCGCAAAAAAGAAACTCAAAAAGCAGCTTGACGAAATAGGCGACTATATAATTGAAGGGAAAGTAGACGGGGCGGTCGCCAAACTGGAGGGATTTCTTAAAGACAAAGAACTTGCACCTGTCAAAGGCAAAATAGAAAACGCAATCCTCAACTTAAAAAATATTGAAAAAGGCGAAAAAATACTTGAGGAATCCCTGCGGCTGGACATTAATAAGACCGTGCTGCTGGAAACATGGGGCGGCAAACTCAAAATCGAAGTAAAAGGGATTAAAAACGGGAAAATATTTTATATAAGCAAAGTCGGAAACACAAAATTAAAAGAATCGATGCCGCTGTCAATACTAAATGCGTCTGAACATCTAAAAAGACTGTCAAAAATGAACAGCGTCGAAAAATACCTCTATGCCGGCTTGAACGCATATAGACATAACAAAATCGAAGAGGCAAAGGAATATTTTGCAAAAACAGGTATATTTTCCCAGCCAATCCTTGAGGCGGTCGGCAAAATAGAACTTAAAAAATTGAAAAAACGTCTGGACTGATGTCTTGTATACGCCAGCTGTTGAAATCATTTGTTCAGGAACAAGTAAATGAGCACCATTTTCTTTAATTGCCCAAACTGCAGGATTGGGATAGAAGCCGACCCCTCACTGGCCGGCGGCACTGCCGAATGCCCAGGCTGTAACAGCACAATACTGATCCCTATGCCTGGCATAGATAAAGGCATGATAGTCGCAGGATTCAAGCTAGAATCCAAGCTGGGAACCGGAGGAATGGGCGAAGTCTGGTTGGCTCATCACACGACAATGGACCGCAAGGTTGCGTTGAAAATCCTGTCTCCGGGCCTTACAAGCAACAGCGAATTCGTGGAACGCTTCATGAAAGAAGTCCGAAATGCCGCAAAGATGGCACACCCTAATATCGTAACGGCATTCGACGCAGGGGTGGACAAGGGAGTATACTACCTGGCCATATCGTACATAGATGGAGTAGAACTGGGAAATCTCCTCAAGATTGAAAAAATAATTGAAGAAAAAAAGGCTCTTAAAATAATCAAAGACATCGCATATGCTCTTCAATATGCATGGGACGAATATAAAATACTGCACAGGGACATCAAGCCCTCCAATATAATGATAGACAGGAAAGGCAATGCGAAACTTCTCGACCTGGGAATCTCAAAATCCCTCTCGGAAGACGCTCAGCTTACACTCTCCGGCATGATCGTCGGAACTCCTTACTATATGAGCCCGGAACAGGCACTGTCCAAACCGAATCAGGACTTCAGGGCAGATCTCTATTCCCTCGGAGCGACACTCTATCATATGGTGGTGGGAAGCGTACCATACGACGCTGAAACGGCGGTCGGCATATTGACCAAGCACATAACAGAATCCCTCCCATCACCCAAGTCTGTAAACCCTAACCTCTCGGAAAGCTGTTGTGCTCTCATAGAAATAATGATGGCAAAAAATAAAAGTGACAGGCAAAATTCATGGCATGACTGCATCAGGGATATCGACAGAGTTTTTTCCGGCATGATGCCTAATACACCCACGCCCGACACAGCTGCCTCTTTCACTGAAACGAGAGAAATCCCCTCTGACGACGGGAATTACACCGGCAGGCTCCACCGTTTTAAAAACTTTAAACCCAGACTCGTTACCGAAACCCCGCCACCCACGGTACAGAAGATAAACCCCCGTCATGAGCGAAGTGAAACCGGAACTCAAATAATGAGGCAGCCAAGTATCCCGCCTCCTAAAAAAAACGCAGGTTCTGAAGAAAATGCAAAACAGGGCAGTTCCTTCATTGAAAACTTCAGTAACTATGTAAAACGCCACTTCTGGCCGATTATAATTTTTTCAATTATAATTTTTATCCCCCTTTCTGTCTTCTTTATTAGCATGATCTTCAGGAGTTTCGAAAATCTGGAGCAGGAACTAAAGGACATAGAAGCTAAAAGAATCATTTTCAGAATACAGAAACAGGCCGAACCCCTCATCAAAAAACAGGAATTCAGCAAGGCTGCGGAGCTGTTACTGCAATATGACGGCCCCTTTGCGAAAGAAACTCTGGAAGAAAGAGAAGCCATAGCAAAAGAATACATGTATAAAATCGACAAAAGAAATATAGGCACAAGTAAAGACTCACAAAAACAAGGCACGACCCAATAAATCCGGATAAAAACTCATACGATAAAGCAACAAAGGGATGAAAGAAAGACGGCATTCAACGCGTCTCTAACTTGAAAAAGATCCGCTCAGGGAATACTGTTGCCTTATAACTTAAGTAGAAATATTTGAACAATGACTGAATTCTTCAACAATAACGAAATATACTTCAACCCGCCCGCGAAGTTGATTGTAGTCGATGATTCGCACCTCAACAGAAATTTTATAGTCAGCGCATTCACCGCCCCCAACTATGAGGTTATCTCAGCGGCCGACGGCAAAGAAGGCGTGGACCTCGTAAAAAAGGCCAGGCCGGAGATAGTCCTTCTCGATATCATGATGCCGGGAATGGACGGTTTCTCTGTCGCGCAGGAACTCAAGAAGGATCCCGTGACAAAGGATATACCCATAATATTCATAACCGCGCTGGACGCTCTGAAAGACAAGCTTAAGGCATTCGAGGCAGGTGCAGTCGATTTTGTGACAAAGCCTTTCAACCACAAGGAACTTATCGCCAGGGTCAGAACCCACGTCGAACTCGCCAGGCTTGGAACCCAGAAGCAGGAAATGCTTAAAATCATGCTTGAGGAAAAAAGAAATTCCGCTATCGCCAGGATCGCCGCAGGAATATCTCATAATTTCAACAACATGCTCGGCGTATCATTTGGCAATATCATGCTCATTGAGTCAATGGAAAAAGGGAAATTCGAACAGATAGCCGAAGACGCGCTGCACGATGTCAAGAAAAGCCTCGAAAGAATGCAGCAAATGGTTAAACAGTTCCTGGTCCTCGCAAACCGCAGCAGTGAACTCAAAGGCGGCCCTCCGGCATCGGAAAAACTTAATCTGCGGGAAGCCATCGAAGACGTGTTCAACAATATAAAAATACAAAAGCAGAATATTCATGACATTGATAAATGCTGTTCAATGCAAATAGATAAAACACTCGAAATATTCTCCGACCCAAGCCACGTGCGTGAACTCTTCAACCTGATACTCAATGAAATTGTCGAAAGCACCGGGGGCAAGGCGCAGTTCCATATTTCAGCAGCAACTTTTCCAAACAGGGGCGAAACCGACTGCATTATCGCAATCAAGGGGATCCCGAATGTCAAGAAAAATGCCGAGGCTATTTTTGAACCGTTCGCACTGCCTATAGCAAACGTAGGGTCCGGGCTCGCGTTCTCCGTCGCAAAGCATCTTGTTGAATTGAACGGCGGAAAAGTGAAGGCAGATTTTCCGGGCGATGACGAACTGACATTTACGCTCACGTTCACGTCCGCCTAGCACTGCTTTTCGGCGCCTCGCATTAACTAACAATCAAAGGGTAGTCGCTATATGTCTAAAGCTGTGTTGTTTCTCGCCGATGGTATGGCCGATGAGTCACTGGACGAACTCGGCGGGAAAACCCCTCTTGAATATGCAAACACTCCCAACATGGACAAAATCGCGTCACAAGGGGCGAGCGGGACATTTCTCAGTCTCCCCAAAGGATTTCCGACTTCCTCCGATGTCGCCAATATGTCCGTACTTGGATATGACCTAGCAAAATTTTATCCGGGCCGCGGTCCGCTTGAGGCCGTAAGCCAAGGTATTACATTGAACGATAACGACATAGCATGGCGCTGCAACCTCATAAACGTCAAAGAATCACTCATCGAGGATTACTCCGCAGGCCACATTGACAATGCAGTATCCTCTCAGCTCATGAATTACCTGCAGGAAAAACTTGGCACCGAAAAAATAAGCTTCTTTCCAGGCGTAAGTTACAGAAATCTCATCTTGCTCCACGGAAAAGAATTTTCCGATAAAGTCGATTATGCAAAGCCCGACTCCAGTCATGGCGAAAACGTAAACAATATCGGATTAAAAGCACTAGCCCCCGAAGCTGAATATACAGTAAAATTCCTCAATGAAATTATCTCAAAAGCAGCCGAGCTGCTGGAAAAGCACCCGCTAAACAGGGGAAAGGGCGCGCCCGCCAACTATATCTGGCCGTGGAGTCCAGGGAAGAAGCCGAACTTTCAAAAGTTCTCCGAAAAATACAACGGGAAAAAGGGTGCCGTAATCAGTGCCGTCGATGTTATTTTCGGGATTGCTAAGTGCGCGGCTATGGATACAATAAAAGTCGAAGGTGCGACCGGATTCGTTGACACCAACTATGAAGGCAAAGCCGCGGCAGCGCTCAAGAGTCTCGAAGACCATGATTTTGTCTACCTTCATGTCGAGGCTCCGGATGAATGCAGCCACATCGGTGACCTGAAGCTAAAAGTAAAGGCAATAGAAGATTTTGATTCCCGAATTGTCGGACCCGTGATGTCCAAACTGGATCAAAAAAACACCGTTTTCGCGATACTTCCCGACCACCCTGTCCCCATCAAGCTCAGAAAACACACCAGAGTGCCCGTACCCGTCGCGGTTTGCGGCCCTCACATAAAACCAGATTCCATCATGAGTTATTCTGAAAAAAACGCACCCGCAGGCTCGCTCGGCCAGATGCAGGGCGATCAACTCATAAAACTTATACTGGATTTGAAGTAAGGCATGAAAAAAACGCAGTTCAGAGAATCGCTCCTGACCTTCGGAATTATTCTCTGTGCCGCAGTCTGGAGTGCAAGTAAAAATATATCAAGACCGTTGTGGTTCGATGAAGTCATCACCGTAACGGGTTTTACGCTGAACCTTGATTTCTCTCAGATCTACTTCAAATATAATATCCCAAACAATCACATCCTTTTCACATATCTCCTGAAATTCTTCATAAACGCCTGGTCGGAATTTCTGAGTGTCTTCGAGTGGACTTTCAGGCTTCCATCACTGGCCCTTTCCATCATATCGCTCTGGACTCTTTACCGCTTCACGCGCACGAGGGCTAGCAGAGAAACGGCACTAGCGGCATCCCTCCTGTTTGCACTCTCAATGCCGTTCGCAATATACTCGGTGGCGATAAGGGGGTACATCATGAGCTTCCT
This sequence comes from Lentisphaerae bacterium GWF2_45_14, assembly GCA_001804785.1. Taxonomy (GTDB): domain Bacteria; phylum Verrucomicrobiota; class Lentisphaeria; order Victivallales; family GWF2-45-14; genus GWF2-45-14. Next base: position 11,902 of record MHBG01000079.1, on the reverse strand, counting down.
TTTTGTTCTCCTTGCGTTCATATTTTGCGACAAGGCTCTGAGGAGAAAAAAGAAAACAGCATTTATCCTCTACTTCATATCATCACTTGCGGCGGTAGGAACAATTCCTTCCAACATCATTCCGCTGGTACTGATACCGTTTATTGCGGCGCGTTACTGTAAAATCAGAGAACTGCTGACGCCAGGCTTTATCGCGGCGTTGCTGATCCCTCTTTTCTCAATCCTTATTTTCTATCTGCCCATACATGAAAAATTTATGGCAAACATGAATCTTAAGGAAGGCTGGTCAAATCATTCAGCTGCAATAAGCTGCATATACGCGGCATTCATCGTGTCTTTTCTGCCTCTTATAATCCTGGCAATACCGGCAATCATCAAAAGGGAAACAATCAGAATAGATAGATTGGCAAGGCTCGCGATATTCTTTGCGCCAGCGGCAGTGATTCTCATAAGCTCGCCGGCGCCGTTTCCGAGAGTGTTTTTCCCTTTACTGGCTTTGTGGATACCCGTTGCCGCCTGGACAGCGTCTCCGCTCATAAGAAAACTTTTAAGAAAATTCAAGGACGATTCACGACTGCTAATCGCGGTGGCGGTATCGGCGCTCTGGGCATTGTCATGCCTTGGCGCAAAAAATAATCTCTCCGTATGGACTGCGAGGGACCATGGGCTGGACGACTACTTTTCACCCTATTATACGCAAAAGGACTTTCAGCCCTTTGAAGCCGGAAAGACAATAAAGCAAATGTCGGAGGGAAAATCGGTGCCTGTCTTCGTATCGTTTGACGCCGACCCTTACGCATTCGGGTTTTACTGGTCTGTATTAAAAATGCCGGACAGTCTTTTTTTATTTGACGGTCCGAAACTAAAGACATTGTCAATAAAACGTCCGTTTTCGCCGAAAACATTCATAGTCGTAAAAGATGAGAATGATTTTAAGCGCGTTCTGAAAAGATTCCCCTGTAAGGATTTTCGTGTTATTGATGCAGGCAAATACCAGAAAATATATGAAGTGATTCCTGAATAAAATAATCAGGAACCTTTATAATCTTCCATAGCGCCCGGCCTTAACTAGAAAAACGCAAAACTACCGCACTATTAGGCGGCAGACTCACGGAAACAGCAGTCTCCGATTTCCGCTGAGGAGCATTTCCATAAAGCGCGTCGACAAAACGCCATCCATGAGCAATCGAAAATTCATCAGAAGCATCTTGCGATGAGTAGTTTATGGCTACTATTATTTTTTCGGAGGAGGAAATCTCGTGCTCTGTAATTCCGATAAACGGGTTGCTCTTTCCGATAAGGCGTTTATCAATAACACCGGAAGCGATCATGGAGTAAATATGCCGGAATGGAGTTGAATCGGGAAGATGAAACGCCCCGGGAAGGGTGCTCGTGTAAGTCTCAATCGGAACGGAAAGGAAAAAGACTGTCCCCTTTCCGAGCGTGAATGACGTAAAGAGCGGATTGCCGTCGGATTCATCAGAAATGACTTTCGCACCTTTTGTCTTGAAGTTTATCCTGTAAGGCGAATCCACAGCGAACGAAGTATCTGCGAACGAGAAAAGCGCCGGAGAACTGCGCTTGACCATAGTTTGGCATTCAAGCCCGACAATCTCGTCAAATGGGGCAAGTATGCCGTCTTTCATCGATATATAGAGCGTCGCTCCGGCGCGCACCTTTTCGATAAGGGCAAGCCATCTTCTTCGCGAAATGGAACGTCCGCCGGCAATGGACGGCATAAGATATAAGGAACTATCCTTAAGCTTATCATCGGCTGCCTGGAATTCGATGTCAAACCCTGCCTGTTTGGAAAGGACAAATGAGCTGTACGCGACGCTCCACTGGAACTGGTCCGCGGTAAGAAGACAGACGGCATCCTTTTTCCTTTGCGGAAGCTCAGGAGCAGAACCGATGAAAGCGCTGAATGATGAAAACGCGGATGCGAGCGGCTTGGGCGTTCTGTCCTTCCTGAAAATTCCGAGATAACGCTCAACGGCATTCCAGTCGTAAGGCGCATAAGCAAGATGGTCCTGATCATACGCGCACCACCAGAGCAGTGCACGATGGTCATGGGCCCAAGAGGAAAAGAGTACAGTTCTGATGTAGTCGGCTGCTATTTTTTCACTTGCAAAAACGCTCGCCAACGTTCCGATTTCCTCTACTATACATGGTTTTGCGCCCAGATCGGAGTAAAGGCAGGATTCCGCCGTGGCATGAAGGCCGTTTCTTATCTCATTAACGGGATCCTGATCGCAATCCGGGGTAAAACGCGGATAGGGATGAGTTGTAAGGACATCCATGATCTCACCCTGATCCTCAATAGTCCAGACGGCCGAAGGATTTGCTTTTAGGCTGTGCATGCCCGAAACGACAGGACGGGAATTATCAACTGCCTTTACAGCATTCGCGATTGCGGAACTCCACAAATAAGCATGTGAGCGGTCGGGAAGCCGTCCCATGCAGTTGCACTCGTTACCGAGGTCCCATGCAGCCACGGCCTCGTGATTCCTGAAATACTTGACAAAGTACTTCACAAATTTTATCTGCCATCTGACGACTTCCGAATCCGCGAGGACATCCTTATTTTCAAACGCGGACGGGACAAAAAGCCGACCGCTCATCCAGCCCGTAATGAGACCGACGATTAATTTTAAACCATATTTTTTAGCGGTATCCGCAAAGATTTGAAAACGCTCCATCATCTCATCGGAAACGCCGGCCTTGCCTGATTCGGTATCGGGAAGAGGCTCATCGCCAAACGCGTATTCCACATGGTCTCCGGCACACCCCTTAAGCGAGACGAGGGGCTGAAAATCGGACCATAGCGGAAAGACCCGCAGCACCTTCAACCCGGTTTCTGAAATTTGTTTGAGATCGGCGTCGACGACATCCTTATTCCAGTCCGACCACATTTTTATGCCTGCATGCGAGGCCCAGTAATTACATCCCGTCGTAAAGCGTCCGCTTTCTGTAAGTGAAAAATCTTTTCCCATTTTCAAAGTCCTTTTTAAATTGTTAAATCCTTTATGGAATCGCGCTCTATTATTTTATTTTCAAGTACGATATTCAGCGGTTCTTTCGGAGCTTCTCTCTCTATTTTGAAAATCATATCTACGGCAATCTCCGCGATTTTATCCAAATCCTGACTTACCGTAGTATGGGCGGGACACAGAAAGCTTGATACATTCGATTCCTCAAAGCTTATCACAGATATGTCGTCGGGTATCCTTTTTTTCATAAGATAAAGTGAATGATTAAGGATAAGTGCCCTGCCTTCGCCGCTCAATATTAGCGCGGTCGGGTTACGGGTAAGCATTCGGGCGCAGTTTTCAAAAATCTCGGTCATACCAACCGCGCAAAAAAGCCTCGAATCAAAGGGAATGCTATTTTTTTCAAGTCCGCGCAAATATCCTTTATACCTCTCTGAGTCGCCCCAGCTTTGGGATCTACCGCAAATAAATCCTATTGTAGAGTGCCCGTGCCTGACAAGATAATCGACAGCCGCCTCAATACCCTGGGCGTGATCGGTAGATACGGAATGAACCCCGGCCACAGGATTGTTAATCGTTATGGTATTTATGCCTGGAAACGGGATCTTGTCATTTACGGAACTGGTTGTTACAATAAGTGCCCTGTAAGCACGTCCATGTATGAAGGGAATATGCCGGTCCGTAATTATTTCGAGATTGTGCTGCTTCTTGAAGAGCTCCCTTGAAATAGCCACAGTCAAAAGATTCTCATAGGCGCCGAGATTAATCCCGTCATTGCCGCCAGCCATTATCGCGATGGAGTTTCCGGTCCCGCTGAATTTTGGGGAGTAACCGAGAGATCTGGATGCCTCAAGTACCCGCTTGCGGACACCATCGCCTACATGAGGGTGCTTGTTGAAGACCCTCGAAACGGTGGCTGGAGAGACCTTCGCGGCCCTGGCTATCTCGGCTATTGTACTCATCACATAAATCCTATGGAATCATTTCATGCATATTCCATATTATATTCATAAATCAATTTTTCTCAACCAAACAAATAAAAAAAGCCCTTAATATTGCTAAAAAAAAACGTCACGTACACAGCAATAGTTGTGGAATGATTTCACAAACTACCGCACAGAAGGGCCGCCAATTGAGCGAAGCAAAACACATTCTCCCAATTCTAAAAATCCGGAGGCGATTTAACCTAGCCCGCTTGAAAAAGGAGGTGTCCGGCTGGACATTAGAGTTGTTCTAGCGCGAGGAAAGCTACCCTTTGCCGCTCGGCACAGGGGGCAAAGCGAACTAGAAATCGTTAGACTTAAATACAAATATTTACAAAAAGAAGAACACCCGCCATGACAAATGAAGATTTACGTAAAGAAACCGCATACTTCATGAGAAGGCTCTACAAGCAGGGACTCACGACTACATCGGGCGGAAATATCTCCGTTCTGACCCAGAACGAGACCATGCTTATAACACCGTCCGCAACCGATAAAGGACGCATGAGTTCTTCCGAAATAGGTGAAATGGATTTTGAATGCAATATTGTCGGCAGAAATTTCAAGCCAAGCATAGAAAGCCGCATGCACCTGGAAATATATAAGAACAGACCCGACGCGAAAGCGGTTGTGCATGCACATCCTGTTCACGCAAGCGCATTTGCCGCACTGGACACGAAGATAAACACCAATCTTTTGGCTGAGTCCCACGCAATCATCGGCAGTGTATGCTATGCTCCCTACTACCTGATGGGCTCGCTTGAACTGGCAATCGCCGTCGGAAAAGCCGCGCGCGAAGCGGACTGCGTAATCATGTTAAACCACGGCGCGCTCGCAGTCGGACGTTCGCTGCTGGAAGCTTTCGACAGACTCGAAGTCCTTGAGGCCGCGGCACGAATGACCTTCATCCATATGAGTATCAGCGGAGCTAAATCACAGCCCCTCGGCAAAAATGAGCTTGCGGAATTAGACCGGATGATGGGAAGAAAAAACTAAACCGCGCTTCGTCGCCTAAAGGCGGAACAATGAACCGATTCTCTTTCCCATAAGCAAGGTTGCTGCAAGTATCGTAAAGGTCAGAAAAAGCATCGCCCACAGACCAAACGCGCAGGCGATGAACGGCCCCTCCCCTAGAATTTGCGACAATTCAAAAATGGCCTTCGTAACAGGATAGTACGCGGCCTTCTGAGCAAGCATCAGAGAATCGGAAACCTCCAGCATCGAAAAGCTGAACGCGAACAACGCCCCGATTATCAGATTCGCGCTTATCAAAGGAAGCGTCACACGCCGCAAAACAGTAAAGGCACCCGCACCGAGATTGCGCGCTGCCTCGTCCAAAGCAACAGGCGTCTGCTCAAGTCCGGCGGAAACTGAACGTACGACATATGGAAGCCGCCGCATGGCATAGGCCGCCGCGAGAAGCAGGACAGGATTATTCACAGGATCAAACCACTTATTGAGCCACTGATACTTGGCACACATGCTCAAATAACCGAAGGCAAGAATAATCCCCGGCACCGCCAGAGGAAGCATCACCATTATATCAAAAAAACGCCTTCCCCGCGGCTTCCATCGGACAAGGAGAAGCGCCGCCGGAACCCCTAAGGCCACGCACACGACCATGGCAATCGACGAATATTTCAAACTGTTGACTATGCTCGGCAGCACGATTTCATGAGAAAGGGCATTCTTAAAATGCAAAAGCGTCCAGGATGATGGTAAAATCGTAGCATTCCAGTCGAGAGCGAAGGCCGAAAATACGAGGGCAATATGCGGCAGCGCCGCAAGAAATGTGATGAAAAGAAAAACTCCGCTGACAAGCCAGGGTCTGAGCCCGCGAGGACGACACGCAATTCTTCCGGTACCGCCTTTGACCATTTGCGCGTCGGAAATATTTCCGAAAAGAAAACGGCTCGCGCAGTAAAGCCCGGCCGAAAATACCAGCATCAGAACAACCAGAGAATAAGGCATGGGATTGCTTTCCAGCTCAGTAATCCCGTTGAATATCTGAACAGTCGTAACATTGTTGTAGCCTAGCATTAATGGCGTACCAAGCTCGGTAAAACTCCATATAAGAACAATGCTGCCGCCAGCAAAGATCCCCGGGCTTATCAATGGCAAGGTAATCCGAAAAAGCCTCTTCAGCCGCCCTGCTCCTAGGTTACGAGCCGCCTCCTCAAGAGCCGGATCAACATTCGCAAGCGACGCCACTAAATTCAAGTAAAGAATAGGGTAAAGATGCAGGGCCTCGATTATGCACACGGCCCAGAAACGCCCTCCGCCTCCAAGCCAGTCAACGGGACTCAGCGAAAAGCTTTGAAGTATCGTATTCAAGACACCGTAGTGTCCGAAAATCTGCTGGAACCCAAGAGCTCCCACAAAGGGAGGCAGCACCATCGGCACCATCATCATCATATTCGCAAATGATTTACCAGGAAAGTCATAGCGGTCGAAAAGAAGCGCGGGCGGCAGGGCAATAAGAAATACGATAAATGTCGTGACAAGTGATATTTTGAGCGCGTTGAAGAAACCGCCGAGATAAAGCGGTGACGAAAGGGCTTCACCGATTATCGCAGGATTAAGACCCTCCGACAAAACCGTATAGAGCGGCAGCGCCATAAACACCGCGAAAAAACAACACAGAATGATGATAAAGAAAAGACGGTATATTTTCATCTTCCCTCCCTCGCAAGCTTCGCCGCCTCACGATAACGGCCGCGACAGAACTCACTCCAGATCATCTGTTTACGAATGACGTCTCGCATCGGATTTGTCTTCTTGTTGAGAATCAGTGACTGGCGCGCGGCCTCAGCCTCAGCGTAGGAAAAAGGAAGTTCATTGAATTTTTTCACAGCCTCAGGGACAGCCTCCGGGCCGCCCGCGTCAATTATCGCCTGCCATGCATCCTGAAGTTCGGGCAGAGAGTCAAGCGCAATACATTTTATCAACACACGCAAAAGATTGAAATAGCGGAGCGTCCACTCGGGATGATATTCAAAAGAGGCGCATGAGATATAAGGATTTTCGTCAGGGTCAGTCATGTAAGATCGGAATTTATCGATATATAAGTCTTTGCGGATGGGCATCCTGCGAAGGACATACTTCTTCGGGCCTCCCGGAGTTCCGAGTTTAAAATCCCAGAGTTTCTGACCATCCAGAGAAAGCACAAACTCGATAAATGCGACCGCGACGTCCTTATTTGGCGCGCCGCGCAGAAGCTGAACTGGGTCTGCCGAAAGGGAGGTACCGCCTTCCGGACTCACAAACGCCATACGCGGCTTTCCGGCATTCTGAAAAGCGCTCCATTCGGCCTCACTTCTCCCGTAGAAATCAATGCATATCCCGGCGGCGGCATTGCCTGTTGCTGTATCATGCGGAACTTTGCTGGCGGAGTCGGTCACATAACGGCTGTTCGCCGCGATTCTTTTAATAAGGTTCAACCCGTTGGCCCAGCCTTGAACAAGGCCGTCTTTCGGATTGCGGGAATAAGCTTCGGCCATTTCCTGCTGCACTATCATTTCGAAGCATTTATTTACGGAACCTGATTTTGTGGGATCGGCTATCGCGATCTTCCCGAAAAAACGAGGTTCGCCGAGCGAAGCCCATTTACGGGGCGGGCTTTTGTCAGACATTTCCGAGATGCGCTGAAAGTTCCAGCATATTCCGAAAGTGGAAAGACACGTCCCGTAATAGCGTCCGGCCTTGTCGTAAAATGTTTCGCCGCTGAAACGCTGTGGAATAATGTCGGATTTAAACCATTCAGGATGAAGTTTTTGTATCCCGGCATCGACAGCATAGCCTTTTTCTGCCTGGCGGTTATGATCGAACTGTCCGCCGCCGAAAAAAAGATCGATACCGATGCTGGCGTCCGACCCGAAAAAACCATTTTTTCTCAACACCTCGAAACGGTCGGCGATAAAACGCACAATATCAGATGTACCGCCGACACTCCGCCATTCTATTTTTACATTCCGTTTATATTTTTCATTATAGTAGTCCTCGAATGCGCGTGAAAACTCGCGGCGCAGCGATTCGGTATGCGGCGTTATTATAACAAGCTTATCGCAAGGGTCGTTCAGTGCCTCATAATTCTGAGCAACGGGCCGCAGAAGAAAAGGTATGGCAATCAAAAGCGCAAGGGGCAGAAGTGCCGTCAGTAGATTCCAGCGCATCCTTATTTATCCTCCAGCAGGACAATGTGTTCAGGGGTAACGGAAAGAAAAAGTTCGCCTCCCGTTTCTCGCTTCGGCGGGCAAAGCTCAAGCACCGACAAATCACATCCGTCAGCGGCAAGGAGCCATCCGCCCGTCTCTCCCTGAAAAGTCATAGTCTTTATCACGGCCTTAAACGAGTTGGGAATATTTGCTGCAGTAGAGATATTAAAGGATTCCGGCCGCACCATTGCCGTGCAGGTATTTCCTTTCGCAACGGGAAAGGCCGGAAGAGCACAACGCATTCTGGCGAAAGATGTTTCGACAAGACAGCCATCCGGTTCGACATCAATTATTTTTACCGGAATAAAGTTTGCGTTGCCCATGAATTCCGCAGAAAAACGCGTGGACGGACGGCGGTAAATTTCCCACGGAGCCCCGGTTTCTTCGATGCGGCCATCATAAATGACGGCAATTCTGTCTCCCATGCTCAGGGCCTCTTTTCGGTCGTGGGTAACGTATATCGCAGTAAGCCCGGCTTCTTTGCAGATTCGGCGGATCTCGTTTCTCATCGAATCGCGAAGCTTAGCGTCGAGGTTCGACAATGGCTCGTCAAGAAGCAAAAGCTTGGGTCTGAAAGCGATAGCGCGCGCAAGGGCGACCCTTTGCTGCTGTCCGCCGGAAAGTGAAGAAGGCCTGCGGTCCCCAAGATTCTGCATATCAACCATTTCGAGGGCGGCACGGACCTTTTGTTTTTTTTCTTCACCTTTTATCTTGCGGGTGTCCAGACCAAAAGCAACGTTGTCAAAGACCGTCATGTGCGGCCATAACGCATAGTTCTGGAAGACGAGTCCGGCATCACGCTTTTCGGGTGCAGTTGACGTTATATCCTTGCCGTCAAAGAGAATAGAGCCTGTGTCGGGACTGATAAACCCCGCAAGGAGCCGGAGCAGAGTTGATTTGCCGCAGCCGCTGGGACCGAGCAGGAAGAAAAGCTCTCCGGGATTCACGGTCAGATCAAGCGGATAAAGTACTGCCTTGCCCGGGGTATAGGATTTGCTTATATTTCTAAGTTCAACTTTGAGCATTGTTCAATCCATTTTAAATGAAAGTTTTTTGAAGGCATTGAAAAGTTCAGGCGAAAGTTTCGAACCGTTTTTAATCGTATAAGCGGAAAACTCGCGCCTGAGCGGATAGTCACCGCGCTGTTTCTCGAATGTTTCGGGTGATTTTTTCAAACACCGTGAGTCGTCAAGAACATTGTAGGAAAAAGACACTGTCTCAAGCGTTGCCTGTTCGAAAGATTTTCCGGAATGATCGACTTCAATCATAGTATTTTCAGGAAGCGGCACGCCCGCGGGATACCAGTCAATCAACTCCTTAATTCCAAAGAATTTTGCAAGAGCCCGAACACTCATGGACGTCCCGTTGGCCTTGCCGTCGGTCGAATATCCGGCGATGTGCGGAGTGGCAATATCGGCAAGTGAGAGGAGCTCTCCATTTATATCAGGCTCATCCTCCCATACATCGACAACAGCGCCCGCGACCTTTCCCGACTTTATCGCATCTACCAGGGCCGCCGTATCATTAACCTCTCCCCTTGAAGAGTTTATAAAAAAGGGCTTTTTGCGCAGCGTCCTGAAAAACGTGAAGTTCGCAAGATGAAACGTGGAGTCCGCGCCTTCACTCGAAAGCGGAACATGACAAGTCACAACGTCGGATTCCGACAATATTTCGCCTAGCGTTGAAAAGCCCGCGTTTCCTTCGCCGCGCGCCCTCGGCGGGTCATTCAACAATACCTTCATCCCCAGAGCCTCGCCGACTTTCGCAACCTTGCTTCCGACATTCCCGACACCAATCACGCCGAGCGTCATCGTGTCAAGCTTCAGATTGTTTCTCACGGCTATGTTGAGAATGGCCGACGTTATATACTGCGCCACACTTGATGAATTGCAGCCCGGCGCATTTGTCCATTTTATTCCGTGCGAATCGCAGTACGCGGTGTCAATGTGGTCATAACCGATAGTCGCCGTTGCGATAAATTTCACCCGGCTTCCGGAAAGAAGCCTCTCTGAACAATCCGTCCGCGTCCGTGTGATAACAGCATCGGCATCCATGACATCCGCCCGAGTCGTTTTACCGCCCGGCAGATAAACGACATCAGCGAACTTTCCCAGAACTCCTTTTATAAAAGGAATCTTGTCATCTATAACTATTTTCATAACTAAAACCTTGCCCTTAAATCTTTTGCCGAACGTATAAAAATTTTAAAGTGATTGTATTCCTCTTTCGGAAATTCGGTCGCGAATGAAAGTTTAAAAGCGGATTCCCCGTTGGCTAGGACGACAAATTTATACTGCTCTTGCTGTTTCGTATCTATAAGCTTACCGTCTTTATTAAAAATCTGTGCCTCAATAACAACATCCTTCCAATATATATCGCCAGTATTCTTAATTTTCCCGATTATGGCGACTGTCGGATACTTTCCTTTCTGCTGACATCCTGCAAGTTCGCCGAAATTCATCACGGCATCGATAATTTTCAGAGCTTCCTTATGCTCTGAAAAGGGTTCTCCTTCGTAGAAAATGCTTTCAAAAAATAATGGAGCAAGGATACAGTAAGGGATTATGAAAAACAACATAGCGAAAAGCGGATGAAAACAGATCATCGAAAACTTATTCTGCCACTGATGGCAATAAGGACACTTTTTCGCCTTCTCTGGAATTTCCATATAACACATCTTGCAGGTCTTTTTGTCAGTATTTTCCATGATGTCCTCGCTATTATAGGTGAAGGAAAAGTTTAGCATGAAGTTCGCGGATTTTCAACAGATAAACAGAGCTTATCTTTCAGGGCGTCCAGAGAAGATAAAGTCACAGCCGAGCTTCCTAATAGAAAGGTCTTTCAGCTTAAGAGCCTCCGATAGGGAAACGGGACTCTGTCCCCCCAAAACAGGGCGGCTGTCTTTCCCGCCAAGAAGAAGAGGTGCGACATGGAATTCTATTCTGTCAACAATTCCGGCATTGAGCGCTGAAGCGGCAAGTTCGGAGCCGCCTTCTATAAGGAGCGAGGTCATATTTTCAGACCCAAGACGAAGCAGAAAATCACTCCATGATTCCTTTTTGTAATTAAATATCTCAGGAGTTCTCCCAGATGGAAGAAGTTCCTGAAGCGATTCCTCCGTCATTGATGAAGTTGCGACGATTCTGCGCGGCTGGAAAGGCCAGTTCGCAGGGAACCTGACGTTAAGAGAAGGACGGTCAACACGTGCGGTCTCTCCGCCGACCATTATAGCATCGGCCCATCGCCTGAGTTTTTGAACGCGCATTCTCGCGGCGGGACCTGTTATCCATTTGGAAACCCCGCCTTCAGTTGCTGTTTTACCGTCAAGTGTCATGGCCATTTTGAGAAGCACAAACGGAATACGCGTTGTTATCCATTTGAAGAAGGCCTCGTTCAGGCGGCGGCATTGTTCTTCCTCTATTCCGCTGGAGGTTTCAATTCCCGCGGAACGGAGGATTTCCACGCCCCTTCCCGCATGGGCGGGATTGGGGTCAAGACATCCGACAAAGACTCTTCTAATACCTGCTTTTATGATTGCATCGGTACATGGCGGGGTGCGTCCGGTGGTCGAGCAGGGCTCTAGGGTAACGTAGAGGTCGGAGCCTGATGCCTCATTTCCTGCTTGTGAAAGCCGGTACCCCGCACGCCGAGATTCACGCACTTTCACAAGCAGGAAATGAGGCATCAGGCTCCGACCTCTACGTTACCCTAGAGC
>MHBG01000078.1 GCA_001804785.1 Lentisphaerae bacterium GWF2_45_14 | reverse complement strand
GTTGACGCAGACGATAGCAAAGCACTGGAAAAACTCAAGCTGGATATCCCAAAGTATAAACAAGTGGACACAAGCGCGGAATCTAAAAAACAGGTTGACGCAGACGATAGCAAAGCACTGGAAAAACTCAAGCTGGATACGCACGACGCAGAGATTCTCAAGACCAACTCCGAAAAATCCGAAAGCATAGAGCAATAAATCTGAGAGGATTTTTACGTATCGCTATTGCAGAAAACTGACACAGGGAATATCTTACAAATAAGAGTATTTCCACCTGTACAGAAGAGGAATATCCCGATGAAAAAGGCAAGCTCGATAGGGCAGTCAAAATGGGACCTCGACACTCCATGCCTGCTGATAGATATCGATATGCTTGAAGGCAATATCCACATGATGAAGGAGTTCGCCTCTTCAGCCGAAAAAAAACTCAGACCCCACTGCAAAACACATAAATGCTCTAAAATCGCCGAAATCCAGATAAAAATAGGCGCCGAAGGTCTTTGTGCCGCTAAAATATCAGAGGCCGAAATACTCATAGACAAAGGAATAAAAAATATTCTGGTGACATCGCCTGTCGTTTCTCCTGCAAAGATAGAACGCCTCTTCTCATGCGCCGCAAAGGCGGAAAATTTTATGATAGTACTAGATAACGCGGATAACGCGGACGCCTTGAGCAAGGCCGCCCAGAGAAGGAACATCAAACTCAATGTCCTTATCGATATAGACCCCGGCCTCGGACGCACCGGAGTGTCCTATGATGATGCTCCGGAGTTTGCCAGATTCATCAGCGAACTTCCGGCACTTTCGCTGAAAGGCATACAATGTTATGCCGGACACCTCCAGCACCTCAATGCCTATCAGGAAAGAACTAAAAGAAGCCTCGACTGTATGCGGCGGGCCGCCACTCTCTTCAATCAGCTGAAAAAAGAGTTCCCGGGCCTAAATGTTCTAACAGGGACAGGAACGGGAACCTACGACATAGACTCGCAGATTCCCGAACTCACAGACCTCCAAGTCGGATCCTATACCGTAATGGACGCCGAGTATATGCAGATAGGATCTGCCGAAAACCCGGACAGATTCGAGACATTCAAGCCCGCGCTCACTCTGCTCTCGTCCGTCGTAAGCGCCAATCATAAAAGGCATTTCACCATCGATGCCGGACTCAAGTCCGTGTATTATACGCCGCATGCGCCGCCGATGGTGATTTATCCTTATGAAAAAGACTGGGACTATGAATGGTTCGGAGATGAACACGGAAAGATATCCGTCCCTGAAAATGACGAGATACCGGAACCCGGCGAAGTCATAGAACTCGTGGTATCACACTGCGATCCGACAATCAATCTCCATGATAAGTTCTATATAACCAAAGACGATATTGTTATCGACGTATGGGACATTGATCTTCGGGGCTGCTGCCAGTGATGACCGCCATCCACTCGGATGGCTCTCAGTCCCGTAAAATAATAACCCATGGCAACATACGCGCCTAGCGGTGCCTTCTTGCTCGCATATCTTTCATATACTGGGTAAATTGCGCACGGTCTTCCGGGCTCGAGGTTTCGATGCGCTTTTTAATTTCATCTTTTGACCTTGGACGGTGTCCGCCCGGCTGCTCGGCTGGAGGAGTAGTGCCGCTCTGTCCCTGGGTATTATCAGTTGCCGGCCGTGGTCTTTCTGCGCGCATTTTTCTCATTCTTTCGATTTCTCCGTCGAGAAATTTATCTTTTTCTTCCTGGGTTTTAAGGGCAAAGTACTCCTTGACGCGCTTTCTCATGATTTCTCTCATCACCGGCTGCATGTTCTCCATTACTTGTTTACGCTCTTCCGCCGAAAGTTTGGAGAATATTTCCCTGGGGTTTGTGTTTGTCCCGGAGTTTCTGAGGTTTTCCATATACTTAACTTTTTTATCGAGCGGCATCTTGGCAAAATCGGTTGATGCCACGTAGCCTGCGATTTCTTCCGGTGCTGTTTTAACTGGATCCGGAGGAGGAGGAGGCGCAGGTGTGAGTAAATAGACAAGTCCGGCGCTTATGGCTACGAGAGAGGCCGCAGCCGCGATTGAGATGATTGTCGTCTTAGTCTTTGAAGAAGTCTTTTTCATATTTTAATCCCCTTTTTTATTTAAGGTCTCCCACATGCCAGTCGCCGAAAAGGTAATTACGTGAGCCGGGCATAGTATCTCTGCCATGGAACGAATAATAGTCATACATTACTATTATATCGGCCTTGCTTCGGCGGCTCTTGTCGATATTTCTTTCCACGTTCATGGCGTTGTATTCGTAGCTGGAGCCTTCCGTTATGTAGCTGTCTTCATTGTCGGATGGACATTTCCAACATTTGCTTTCAGTGGTTATATAGGCAGAGAGCACGTCGCATATTCGCGGGTCGCCGTTGAGCCCGAGTGACGGAGTTTGGGCGGCGGTGGGCATTATGCCTTTTGAGTCCTGAAGGTACATTTCGAAGCCGGTACCTATTCCTTTGAGGTTATTGAGGCAATAGGTCCTTGCTGCGGCGGCCCTTGCCTTACTAGCGGCCGGCATAAGGAGTCCGGCGATTATTGCTATCACGCCGATTACGGTAAGCAGTTCAATGAGTGTGAATTTCGCGATGTTTTTCACTGTCTATTTCCTTACTTTCTACGGAAATTATGCCTCACAACAACGAACGGGTGCCGAAAAATATTGTCCTCGTTTGAAAAAAAACATTTCCGTTCGCGCGGCAGCAGGCCGTCGTGTTTACTAAATTATCTTTCATGTTTTTTCCTGCGTTCGTCAAGCAGTTTCAATTGTCCTTTGTTCAAGGGTGGCGTAAGCTCTTTGAGTACGTTTTCTATTGCATTTCTCATTTCGCTCCGCATTTTTATGTGTTTTGAAAAAAGGCCAGTGAGAGCTGGCGGCAGTTTTTTATTAAGGTCTGCTCTCTGAACGTCATTAAGTTCGAGGCCTTCAGCGAGTTTTTCACAAAGTCTTTCGTTCATTTTCTCGGGGGATGACGGTGCGCCCGAGCGGAAGCTATGCCTGGGATTCATCCATGAGGCAGTGGCAAAGCCGACTGCAACCCCGATTACGGCCCCCGACACAAAAACGATTGCCAGAGCTGCCATGAATTTTCTCTTGTGTTCCATAAATATCCTCTCAAATATTATCTATTATGTTTTCTATTCCGCCGTAAAGTATCGAGGTGTCTTGGTGCTGTTCTTCTGTCCGCGCCGTGTAAAAATGAACAGAGAAGAATATAAGCAGAGCGGCGGCGGCGGAGAGCGCCGACCCCAGTGTAAAGCGGGAAATATATATCTCATCCTCGGCAATGCGTATTGACAGCGGTTGACGCAGTTCCTCAGACTTGATGGCACTCATGAGGTTTTTCTGCCAATTTTCCGGAATTTCAGGCGCTGTGCGGGCCTTGAATTCCGCTGAAATCCTGAGTTCTGTTTGTCCTGTTCTGTTTTTCATGGGTTCACTCCCCTGAGTTCATCTTCTTCAATTGTCTGGATAATTTTTCTCATTTTATGCCTTGCCCTCATTGCCTTGACCTTTGTTTTAGCGAGGCCCCAAGCGAAGACAGCGGCGGACTCTTTCAGGCTTCTCTCTTCGAAATACACCATTTCTATCAAAGTCCTCTCCTCCGGCGTCAACCTTTCCATCACATAGTCCAAAAGCTCTTTGTCGTCCGCGCCGCTACTGCTCCGCTCATCTATCAGCCCATCATACTCAGACGCGTCGATTGAGAGCAGCATATGCGCCTTGCTTTTCCGCCAGTAGTCGCAACACGTCCTTGCGGCCAGTGTCATCAGCCAGCTCTTGAACAACGCCGGATCCGTGAGCGAACCTAGCGACCTGTAGGCTTTAAGGAACACCTCATGGGCGATATCCGGCACGTCAGCACCGGACACCCTTCGCCCGACAACCGAGAAAACCAGTTTTTTATATCTTTCCACAAGTACTTCAAGCGAGTCAAGGTCACCGCCAAGCACTTTTCTGACAGCTTCCGCATCTTCCAGCATAAAAATACTTCCGGGTAAATCAAGTATAGGGTTCGGTGTATGAGTCGTGGAACAAAGTTAAAAGGTTACACGGAAGACGAAAAAAAATGTAATGAGGGCAAATAATTGTCTTCCGTGGCTTTGCTTTTTCCCGATATCCGTACAATAATAAGAGCACTTAAAAAGGGAGAAGTCAATGTTCGACATACTCGCTGCCACAAAAAACGCTCATAAAATTGAGGAGTTCAAGGAACTGCTCGGCGCCAAAGACGTGACGATATTAAGCCTTCTGGATTTTCCGGATGCGCCTGAAGTCATTGAAGACGGCGCGACTTTCGAGGAGAACGCCCGAAAAAAGGCAACTGAATCATCCGCGTTTACGGGTCTTGCAACATTTGCGGATGACTCCGGCCTTGAGGTCGAGGCGTTGGGCGGTGCTCCCGGCATACAGTCCGCCAGATACGCCGGACCGAACGCTTCAAACGAGGAACGGATAAAAAAGCTTCTTGACAATATGAAGGGTGCTTCCTCAAGAAAGGCCCGCTTTGTCTGTGTCATCGCGCTCGCGAACAACGGCGAAGTCATGGAAACTTTTACAGGCGAGGTAAAGGGAACGATAAGCGAAGAACCCCGCGGGTCTAACGGCTTTGGCTATGACCCCATATTCGTTCCGGACGGGTACACCAAGACCTTCGCAGAGCTGGACGCCGAGGTCAAGAACAAGATCAGCCACAGGGCTCGTGCCGTAAAGGCCGCGCTTGAGTTTATAGAGGATGAACTTTCTACCGTGGACGGTTTTGATGAGTAAGGCCCTTTCAATACTGTTCTGCGTTTTCGCTTTATTCAGGAGCCTGGAAGCGGCTCCGCAGGGGGAAAAAATAGAGTTTTTCAGACCGTCTGTTCCGGGGCGTGTATGTCACATCAAGGCCTCCGTTTCCTCATCCTGCACATATTCTGTTCGTCCCGTTTCCACAGCAAAGGCCCCGGCCAGGAAAGAAAAGTCGACGGCTTCCGTTTCCGGCACAATGAAAGTGCTTGAATGTTCCAACAAGGGTAATCCCGTATTGTTTGAGTTCACAATAGAGTCCATTTCCGGCTATGCGAACGGGAATGTACTTGATGAAAAGCCACTTCTGGGAAAGACAGTCACGGTCAAAAAGAAGCCGGACTCAGTTTCCTTTTCCCTTCAGGGAAACGACATGGCCCCCATTGAGAAAACTTTACTCCAGATGCTTTTTCAGCCTGACAACGGGCTTTGCCTGAAAGACATAATAAGTACGGAAAGGCCGCTCATGACGGGCGATTCGTGGGAGATTGGAACGCCCGAAAAGAAAAACACTCTTTCGGTCAGCGGAATGGCTTTTCTGAAAGGCAGAGAGTCTTTTTCATCCATCGACTGCTGGAAGATTGAATATTCCATATCGGTCAGCGATAAAAAGAACGGTCTTGATTCCAGCGCTCTCACCGAAATACTGCTCCCTGTCGAAAAGGAAAAAGGCGGACCTGTCAAAATAAGCTCAAAGCAGAGGAGAAAGATAGAAAAGGAACTTCCATCTGAAAATCCGATTACCGCCGGAACTCTTCTCAGCATTGATGAAAGTGTCGATTTTAATGCGGAGATAACCACATTACCTTGACCGCTCCAGAGTGTAAAAGCCAGCCCTATCTGTGAATTATGGGCGTTTGGCGGGCTTACGCGCACGAAAATAAACTTCGTGACAGAGTTCGCTGCTTACAGAGGGGGCTATCTTGAAAAAGGCGTCTATTCTTTTCTCCGGCCAGGTTATCATTTCAGGAGTCGGCAACGGCTTGAGCAAGACACCGAAATATTCTTCGATAACAAGTCCAGCATCTGATATGGCGTCCAGGACATCCTGAACGTTCAAGGCATGAAGGTGCCCCATGGCAACCTCGTTAGGACTAATATCCCTGATTGACGACATTTCACCCATTATAAGACCTATCCGTCTGTTCAATGATTCACAGTTGGGTGAAAGAATATGAACACAGCCGCCATCTTCAAGGATACCTGCACATACTTTCAACCCATTTGCCGGCGAAACAAGATGCTCCAGTACGTTGCTCAAAAGGATGTGCCGAAAAGTTCCCAGCACAGAAGGCGACGCATCTTCCAGCGGCATTTTAATGAAAGAAAGCTTCTCACTGAGGATCTGACGCGGCTCCGTCATGTCCAGCATGGTAACTTCGGAGCCCTTCACATTTTCGGCTATAAGGTTGGCGCGCATTGGATACTCTGACCCGCCGACATCAAGCACCCGCCCGCCGTCTATCTTTTCAAGAAGCAGGCTATTCGTGTAAGAAGTTGAGATATTGTATATCTTCACAGTGTTGATATTTCCATTGAAATGTCTGTTGATTTTACTGAATGGGTCAATGCGCCGGAAGAGATAAAATCTACGCCGAGAACGGCGATAGAGGGGATACGTTCGAGGGTAATCCCGCCGCTGGCTTCGAGTCTGGCCCTACCGGAATTTATTTTGACGGCTTCAGCCATTTGTTCGTTGGTCATATTGTCAAGGAGGACGTAATCGGCCCCTGCCTCGATGGCTTCTCTTAGCTCGTCCAGAGTGTCGGCTTCAACTTCTACTTCGAGCTCGGGAAATCTTTCGTGGGCCTTTTTGACGGAGCGGGTTATACCACCGGGACCTTCCATTCCGGCGAGCTCGCGGTGATTGTCCTTAATCATAATCCTGTCAAAAAGCCCTATGCGATGATTCGATGAGCCGCCAACGGCGACGGCATATTTTTCGAGGTTGCGCCAGCCAGGGGTGGTCTTGCGGGTATCAAGGATAACTGTTTCAGAGCCACTGACGGCATCGGCATAGCGTTTTGAAACGGTTGCCACGCCGCAGAGCCGCTGGATAAAATTAAGGGCTGTTCTTTCGCCGGTCAGAAGTGCATGCGCCGGGCCTTTAATTTCTGCAAGAATGGTTTTGCAGGGGCAGAAATCACCGTCATTTACGAGGGGGCGCCACTGGATGGCGGAGAAAAGTTTTTTAAAAACCATCCCGGCTACTTCGAGTCCGGCACAGACGCAATCCTCTTTACATATAAGGACGGCGTTAGCCTGAAGTTCGGGGGCAATTACTGATACGGTGGTAGCGTCGCAGGAGCCGTCAAGGTCCTCTTCGAGCGCCATATCGATAAGAGCGGAGACTCGGGCTCGATCTATTTCCGGAATTTTGTGAGTGATTGACATTGTCTTTTTCATTTCTCTTTTACATCCACGGGAGGCTCAACTGTCTTCTTTTTCCTCACTTCCTTTTCGGGGGGATATTTCGAGACGGACATCTGTGGCCTGACACTCTCGATAATTTCGGGGTTTATTTCCATGTCCTTATAATATAGGCATATCTGACGCATGTAGTCATCCATCGCAGGCGTGTTATCGCCCTCCCTAAGGAATGGATTAGTGTAATAGTAATCAATAGTTTTGACGGCAAGGTCCTTAGCGGCGGGATTGTCGGCCCTGCCCATTTTTATAAGTGCGAGGATTGCGGAAGCCCTGACATAATCGCTGTCATAAACCTTTTCCATTTCCATTGCGATCACCTTTTTCTGGTGAAGAGTCCTGAGCTGGGCGAGTACCCTATCGTCGGTGGAATTTATTGAGGCAAGGGCCCAGCATCCTGCCGCCCTCATTTCGGGAGTATTGCTTGTGCCCACGTCAGATATTATTTTAAAAAGAGTATCTTCAAAATATATATCGCCGATACGCCCCATCGAGATAACTGCACGGAGAGAAGTGGCATTATCCTTGTCCGAACTGAGTTTTATCAAAGTGTCATCAGTTTCCTTTACGCGGAGACGTCCAAGCGAGGCGGCGACGGCGCGCCTCACCCCGGAGTCGGAGGAGGATGCCTTTTTGGCGATATCCAAAGCAGCGGGCGTATATGAAAGCTGGCCGAGCGCAGTGATTGCGCGAGCCTGGGTTTCGAAAGATATTCCCTTTTCCGCAAGGATTTCACTGATTGCCGGGGCGGCGCCCTTCGCCACGAGAGAACCGAGTACGCGAATTGCGGAATTTCTGGCGGCGCGATCGTTGAGCATGCTCTCTATTTCTGAAATATGCTTTTCCCCAGGCACGATATTGATTATGGCATCTTCGGCGGCGGCGCGAACCGGACCGGATGAATCTGAAAACCTCTTCAGGAGCGATTCGATGCCAGCATCGTCAGAATAGCCGCCGAGAGTTATACACGCGATACGTCTGACCTCGCTGTCGGTATCTCCGGCAAGACGAATGAAAATTTTCTCCCTCTCTGGAGAAACTGAAAGAGCAGCAACTGCCGCACGGACAGATGGATTTTTATCAACGGCGAGGAGTTCCGGGATTTTCACGCTTGAGACAGGCCCCGCCTTAAGCCCTTCGGCAATCGAATATCTTACGGATACGGCTTTATCAGAGACTGCTTTTAAAAGGGCCGGAACGGAATCAGGCGAAGAAGACCTGGCTGCGATAAGCTTGGCAGCCCCTGCCCTGTCAGACGGGAAGGCACTTTCCAAAAAACTGGAGCATCTCAGGATATCTAGTTTGCCAGGGTCATTGAAAAGAGCGTCCCACAGACTGTTCTTGACAAAGATTGATTTTTCTCCGGCAAGCATTCCGAGGAGTGGAGCGGAATCATGAGTATTGGCAAGATAAAGCAGGGCCGCGAAACGCCTCACAGTAGGAGACGGGCTTGTGAAAAACTCTTTGAGCCTGGCGGGTTTAAGGAGCCTCGCATTTTTCCCGTAAAGAGACAGATTTTTCAATATATTGTCCCTTACGGACAAGCTTTTCTCATTGTAGAGCAGCTCCTCAAGAACAGCGACGGCCCGCTTGTTGTTGGCGTCCGCGAGATCATTTACCAAATTGCTCCTGATGCGCGAGTCCTGTACTTTTGAGAAATAACCCTTCGCCTGTAGAATGTCATTGTCCTCCATAAAGTAAAGAGACGACGGAACAGCTGTATTTTTTGAATCAAGAGGTATTTTTTCCCATAGTGGAATTATCAACGGGAAAAAAACAATCAGAAGCGCGGATTTCATTATAGCCAGCCTCCGGTACTTGGTTTATCTTAAAAAGAACAAGGAGTAATATACGTTCGGGAAAAGACTTTTTCCAATCACTTAAACATCAAGTACGCCAGGTAATTTGTTTTATCGGTATTAACATGATATTTTATTCCGGACATTCATCGGGGGAAAGGATTTTCAGGGGAATTATGGCTTTCAGGATAAATCTGACACAAAAGATGATTATTATCTTCACCGTGATCCTTGTCGTCTTCTTCTTTCTTCTGGGCTCAAGACTCAGGAATATGCTGGAAGAATATATGATAAGCAATGCAAATACACTGATACGCACAACTGTCCTCGAAGAAAAAAGACTCATAGACTCGCATTTCAGAGATATCGAGAAAATAGGGGAAACCTCCGCGGAATATTTTGAGACTCTGGTGAAAGACGCGCTAACCCGTGAAGAAGACCCGCTCTTCAATAAAAAATACAAAATGAAAGACGGAGCAATCAGAACAAATCCAGCGGCATCCGACAAAAAAGACATTTCAGGGGTCTTCGTATCCTCACTGGCGAATCTTTCCAGCTCAGACAGAAAAATAATATCCGCAATGGAGCTCTATTTCTCGAGTTATTCGAAAGGAATGAGTAAATCGCTGTTAGACAACTACTTCATATCTAAAAATCAGTTCATCAGAATATATCCGCCCAAGTGGGCAATGGAAGTGGAAAGCGACCACGACTTCACGAAAGACATATTCTTTTCCACCGCCGATCCGGAAAACAATCCATCTCGCAGGCAGGTCTGGACACCCGTGTATTACGACTCCATCTGGAAACAGTGGATGACAAGCCTCCTTGTCCCGATCTATGTTCGCGACGAATTCATAGGAATAATAGGTAATGACCTCATATTAAACTCTATCTACAAAACAATTCTCGGCAAAAAGTATTACAGCTCAGGATATGGATTCATCTTTGACTCCAACGAAAATATCATAATACACCAGAAATATATGACAACACTCCAGTCCAGCGGAAAAACAATGGGACAACGTTTTACCCTTTTTAAAATCGACGACAAAACGATGGGAAAAAACATAAAATCCGCCGCTGACGCACTGAAGCGGGGAAATCTGAGAAATAGAGGCGTCTTTTTCACAAAAATTAAAGTAAATGGAGAAAAATATTTTTTCCATGCATGCAGACTGGATTTCATGGACTGGAACTATGGAATAATGCTCCCGGAAAGCGCAGTGCTTGAAAACGTGCAAAAGTTCAAGGCGCAATACTTCAACTCAGTGCTGGGCTTCGCCATCCTCTTCTTACTGGCTGTCATCTTAGTAATATGGCACTATGTCATCGCGCCCGTAACCGAAATATTCAAAGCGGCTCAACGACTCGGCAAGGCTGATTTCGATTACCGCATCCCCTACCATTCAAGGGATGAAATAAGCGACCTTGCAATAGTCCTGAATAACGCCGCAGCAAACCTTAAAACTCTCACCGCCTCAAAAGATACCCTCAATAAGCAGATAGAAGAGAGAATAAAAACAGAGGAGGAACTGGAAAAATTCAAGGCCGCCTCCGACGGTGCCAACTGTGGAATAGCGATACTCACGGCAGATGGTGCTTTCGCCTACATTAATGACTACTATGCCAATATCCACGGCTATTCGAAGAACGAGGCTACCGGCACCAACATGAAAAACTTCCACTCACACGACCAAATGAAAAGCGTAAACCGACTCATCAAAAAACTCGAAGCCGGGGAATCCGTCACCTCAGAGGAAATATGGCACAAGCATAAGGACGGCAAAAACTTCCCCATGCTGATGAGCTGGTATAAAATAAAAGAAACCCGTGGCGGCACGGATCTTATGGCAGCCACGGCTATAGAAATATCCGCATGGAAAAACGCGGAACAGCGCCGTATTGAACTGGAAAGGGTCATAAACCTCAGCAACGCCATAGTTTTCGTATGGGAAAACGAACAGGGCTGGCCAATAAAATATGTCTCCGAAAATGTTAAAAACATCTTGGGTTACTCCTCCGAACTGTTCTACTCGGGGCAGCTGAAGTTTTTCGATATTATCTGCGAAGAAGACCTACCCACCGTCAGTACGCCAATCCCCAATTCCGGGAAATATCCCAAATTTCTCTCCCGCCAATACAGGATAAGAAAAAAATCTGGAGACTTTATCTGGGTTGACGACAGAATACTCGTACGGCGCAACAGGGCTGGGAAAATAACCCTCCTTGAAGGCATAACCATTGACATTACGGACAGGAAAAAAACTGAGGAGCTCGACCGCCAAAAAAGCGTGGCCGAAAACGCAAATAAGGCAAAGAGCGAGTTCATCGCCAACATGAGCCACGAAATAAGAACCCCCATGAACGCGATACTGGGCTTCACTGAAATCGTTCTGGCGTCCGCGGGAATATCCGAGGAAAACAAAACAGCGCTCGGGGTCGTAAAAGATTCGGGAGATGCGCTTCTACGCATAATAAACGACATTCTCGATATATCTAAAATAGAGGCCGGGAAAATGGAAATAGTGCCTTACCCGTTCTCACTCAGGCAGTCAATGGGAATGTCCCTGAAAAGCTTCGAGCTCTCATGCCGAAATAACGGACTCGAATTCATAAGCAAGATTCCCCCGGACATACCTGATTTACTTTTGGGCGACTCAATAAGATTGAGGCAAGTACTCGTAAATCTTGTAGGAAATGCCGCCAAATTTACCGCGAGAGGCGGAATCTACGTAAACGTCAGTGCGGAAAACAACGATGGCGAAAATATAGATATCCGATTCGAGGTTAAAGATACCGGAATAGGTATCCCCCCCGACAAAAAGGAAATCATTTTCGAGGCATTTATGCAGGCCGACAGCTCCACCACGCGTCAGTACGGCGGAACCGGGCTGGGACTGGCAATCTGCGCCAGAATCATTAAAATGATGGGCGGCAGGATATGGGTGGAAAGCGAAATGGAAAAAGGCAGCAATTTCTTTTTCACCGTACCCTTCAAAATATGCACCGAAAATATTGAAGACGCCCACACTTTCCCAAGCGCAACCGAGATTGAAGACTCCGGACAAAAAGAAAAAACCGACATTTCCGATATTAGAATAATGCTGGCCGAGGACAATTTCGGAAATCAGGAATTGATAAAAATGATATTCTCACTAAATGCCGTCAATAACTTTAAAGTCGTGAACAACGGAATAGAAGCTATCGAGGCCTTTTCGCGGGAAAAATTTGACATAGTCCTTATGGACATACATATGCCCGGCATGAACGGCTTTGAAGCATGTCAAAAAATCAGGGAAATGAACCGAGCCACAGGCAAACAGTGCATCATAATAGCCCTAACCGCCAGCACCGGAGAAGACGAGAGGCGTAAGTGTATGGAAGGCGGAATGGATGATTATCTATCCAAGCCGATAACAGAAAAAGACCTTATCGAAAAAATAGAGGCGTGGTGTAATGCGTCAGTGGGATTTTTGAATTCAAAATAAGTGTTTTGGGCAACGTTTAAGCGGCAGACTTGCCTTCTTCTGTCGTTTTCGGGATTAGCAGATGGGAAATGTCGGCGGATTTATCCTGAGCAAAAATATCAAGGACTTCTTCCATGAATTCAGCAGGATCACGCCTTTTGCATTTTGCCGTATGCATGACGGTCATCAGAACTTCTCTTGTTTTCATTCCCT
>MHBG01000077.1:6156-13571 GCA_001804785.1 Lentisphaerae bacterium GWF2_45_14 | reverse complement strand
TGGCTCCTATAAGTTGCCTTGCCGAATCGCGTGCCAACAGCGTATCGGTATCCAGGGTAATCACATACTTCACATTAGATAAAATCGAGACGTCCCCGACCACGAGTGAAAAATGTTCACTCGCTCCGCTGCGCAGCAGTAGATTCAAATCCGCAAGCTTGCCGCGCTTTCTCTCATACCCCATCCAGATACGGTCCTGCGAATTCCATAAGCGCGGCCGATGAAACAGGAAAAAAGTATCGCCTTCCGGATTCAGGTACTTTTCGTTCAGCTCTTCGATTCTCTGACGTGCCAGTTGCAACAGCGGTTTATCCCCGGGCAGACTTGCTTCATCGGCATCACGAAAATCAGTGAGCAGACCGAAATGAAGATTGTCATCGCGATTTGCAAGGAAGCGTACTTCCAGTGCCTTAATCAGGGCTTCAATGCTTTGAGTTCCCGTAAGCATCGTAGGTATCACAATCAGAGTCCGCAGTTCCAATGGAATCCCTTTGGAAAAGTCCATTCGCGGTAGTGGTCGCGGCGACACGAGCAGCGTTGCAATCCAGTTCACCAGAGCTACTGCCAGATGACTTGTACACAGCAGCAAGAGCAGTCCGACCAGTCCAAGTGCCCAGCCTTGCAAACCTCCGCAATATGCCTTCGCCGTAAAAGAAGCGGCAAAAACCACAGTCAGCAGCAGAATGCCGCCGCCATATAAAATAAAAGGGAAGCGCCCGCTGACTTTTCGCAGAAGTTCGGCAGACGATAAATGACGCCCTGCCATCCGATTAAGTTGCGCCAATCCCTCGTTAATAAGGTAGAATCCGACATGCGCAGTGCGGTCTCCTTCTCCTTTTTCAACCATCCCTTCATATGCCAGCTGGATTGCTTTGTTTGCCACTTCGCTCTCTGTGTACGAACTGTTTTTCGCTGTTTTTTCCACGACATGGCGATAGTGATCCCTAGTGGCAAAGTCCATATTGACATAAACGCCACTAGGATCCTTGCATAAAATCTCTTCGACAATGCTCATCTTCTCGACGAACTCACGCCAGTCCATTGAACTAAGGAAACGGAGACTTCCTATGCTGTTGCTCATAGATACCTGGTCCGCCGCCTGCTGCTGGTTTTCCGCCCGCACAAGCTGCTCTCGGGTAACTCCGATCTCTGACAATTGCTGTTCAATCCAGGTGAGCGGCAGAGCCAGCACAGGCCCCTGTCCATGCAGACGGCGCGTCAGTTCTGCGACAAACGAACTCGTCATCGGAGGATTTGACCGTGCCATATCGGCAATTGCCAGAATAAGGTTCTTAGGTTCTTTTTCGGCGATCTCTGTTATTTTGTCGGCCCAATAGACGGCGCGGTTTCTATCGGCTCTGTGGACTGCTATCCGTGCGGCGACGCGACGCAGATTCTCGATCAGAGCCAGGCGCAGCATGATGGGAATCGCCCAGAGCTCGCCCAACTTCAGAGTCAGCACCGACTGGTATGCGGTTACGAAACTACTGAGATTTTCCGGGTCCATCCGTCCATCGGCGTGCGAGATCGTCTCAAGGGCGATGTCATATACTCGCGGAAGCCCTGCCGACGGACCGTTTGACAATCGCGGCAGTTCCCGGCTGTAGCCCTTTGGCAAGTGCCGGGCAGCGGTGCGAATCTCTTCTTCAATCACATAAAAGTTGTCGAGCAGCCATTCCCCGGCCGGCGTGATCCGGCGGTCCGCCTTGACATCCTTTGTCAGTCGGCTGTGAACGTCAAGCAGGAGCGTTTCATTTTCGGCCAGGCGTGTCAAAAGAATGTTCCGGGGGCGTCCTCCGGTCTTCGACTGATGCAGGCCTGCAAGCGTCTTGCCATGCTGCTTCATCTGGTCAATACTGAACAATTCAGCACGGAGAGGTGCTTCATCTTCGGTATACTTCGTTGCCTGGAGATGTCCAAAAAGGCGCGACAATATATGGGAAAAGGTTCCGCGAACGGCCTTGATGCTCGGCTTCATTTATATTTACTTTCTTGAATATCTCGAACGTTCTCAAATCATCGCGACAACGGCAACGACAGGAAAGAGGGGGTTGGAATCATTACATTTTTAATGCGATGGCACATCATACAGTAGCATCAATCCCTGTTATTGCCAACGCTCTGCCAGCAACTATTTTACTTCCCTATTATCGCTGTTGTATTCTGGGCGGAGCCCCCCCCGGTGCCAGCGCCGAGGCAACAGCTTTCCTGACGGCTTTCTTCTTTGCAATTTTCTTTTAATGATACGTTCGCCGAGTCGTAAAATGGAGCCCAACAAGACCCCCGCACGAGAAATTGCCAATATTTGCTAATCAGTACTGTGAATGGAAGGTTTGCCGCCGACCAGAAGCAATTCATGTACTCGGAAGCGAAGGACGCCATTGCCAAACACTATCGGAAGTTCTTCAAGCTGATCACCAATCTGAAAATCGATAAGAAAAAACTCTGATGATGGTTTATATTTGCAAAGAGGAGTTGTTATGCAAAAGAAAAATCAATGGAGTCTGAAAGCCTTTTTCGCCGGGGTTGTCTGTTATGTATTCTCCAAAGAAATATCGCTGCTGGAAAAGCTGTTCATCATCGGGCTTGGGATACTGTACCTCATCCTGCCGCTGGACATCATTCCCGATATATTCTTTCCAGTGGGGTTTCTTGACGATTTTGGAATTGAGACATTGATAATGGCCTACATGAGCCATAGGTTGAACAGGGTCAGGGCGTCGCAGGAACTTCTGGCATCCACAGCCCCAGACAAAATAGAGGAGAAGCAGCAATGAAGAATCGTGGCATCGCAGCAATTCTGGCATTTTTTCTAGGAACGTTCGGAATACACAAGTTTTATCTGGGCCGACCCTTTCAAGGGTTACTATATCTTCTGTTCTGCTGGACTGCTATTCCAGGGGTACTCGGGGTAATAGAAGCAATACTCTATCTTCTGACGACGGACGATGACTTCCATCAGAACTACGGATGAACCTCGTTCTGGTCAGACCATATTTTAGGTTTATAACTTGTTCATATCCAAGATTTAATTTTTAAAATTTGCATTTTTAAGGTCTTAAAGCTATTTTTTATGGTATATTTATTAGTTTTAATGAAATTATACACGATGGCAAAAAGAAAACTCTTATACGCATTTTTTAATGGTTTAAAAATAGCTCTAAGGGCTGTTTTTAGTAAAAAACGGCTATAAATATCTTGACAATAAATGACTTACAATTTTAAAACAGGGTCGGACCTGAATGAGCTAGGGGTTAAGCGTACTAATAGATTCTTAGTTTTTACGAACCCATTTATTATTTTCCCATATATAGATTTTATCTTCTTGGGGATGTTGTATTTCAAAAGTCATTTTAATCTTAATCTCTTTATCTGCAACTATTAGTGTTATCGTATCTGCATTAGCTGAGTATTCAATTTTACTTTCCCAATCTTTGAGGAAAATATCATTGATGGGCAATTTTATATCTTTCAACGATTTAGGAAGTTTTTTGTTAGTGCTAAAATAACCATGTATAGCTAATTGTATTTTGATCATTTGTGCTTGTATTTGTGATGTATGTGGAATTTTTTCTAGGGAATAGAATAAAGATAGAAATATTCCCAGAGTTAACATGCACAAGAAAACTAACATCGTTTTACTTATTACGCTCATTCTCTTATTCCTCCCAGTGATTCGGGGCATATGCGCTTGGCCCCGAAACTGGAGTACTTTTAAATCAAAGATTGATGTAAAGACTCCACATAATCATATAACGTTTCTGCGCGGATTGCAAACCACCTTTTTCTTGTTTTTAGCTTAGGAGTCTTTTACACTTATTCAATCTCTCCAACTTTCGGGGCCGTATTGCACAAAAAAAACACGGCGGATTTTGAAGTCCGCCGTGTTGAGTATATTCAGCTGAGAGCTGGATGATGGATTACATCATGCCGCCCATGCCGCCCATGCCGCCCATGCCGCCCATACCGCCACCTGCAGGCGCGGATGATTCCTTTTCAGGAATTTCAGTAACGATGCATTCGGTCGTGAGCAGAAGTCCCGATATGGAAGCCGCGTTCTGCAGAGCTGAACGTGTTACCTTGGTCGGGTCGATGATACCGGCTTTGAGCATATCGACATATTCGCCAGTGGCAACGTTGAAGCCTTCAGTGGCTTTCATTTCGTTGACCCTCTGTACGACTATGCTGCCTTCGTAGCCGCCGTTCGCCGCAAGCTGGCGGAGAGGTTCTTCGATAGCGCGGAAAACAATCTCCGAGCCGATAGCTTCATCGCCAGAGAGCTTGAGGTCTTTTATTGATTTAGCAGCGCGGAGAAGGGCGACGCCGCCTCCGGGAACGATACCCTCTTCGACAGCAGCACGTGTTGCGTGGAGAGCATCTTCTACGCGGGCTTTCTTTTCCTTCATTTCGGTTTCGGTAGCAGCACCAACGTTGATTACAGCTACGCCGCCTGCGAGTTTCGCGAGACGTTCCTGAAGTTTTTCACGGTCGTAATCGGATGTGGTCTCTTCGATCTGTCTGCGGATCTGATTGACGCGTCCGATGATAGCAGACTGCTTGCCTGCGCCTTCGACGATGGTGGTGTTTTCCTTGTCGATGGTGATTCTCTTGGCTTTGCCGAGCTGCTCAATCTTGATGTTTTCAAGCTTGAGGCCGAGGTCTTCGGAGATACATGTTCCGCCTGTGAGGACGGCTATGTCTTCGAGCATGGCCTTGCGGCGGTCGCCGAAACCTGGAGACTTAACGGCGCAGACGTTCAGGATACCGCGCATCTTATTGATGACGAGGGTTGCGAGAGCTTCGCCTTCGACGTCTTCGGCAATAATCAGGAGAGGTTTCGCCTGTTTTGCTACGGACTGGAGGAGCGGAAGCATGTCGTTAAGGTTGCTGATCTTCTTTTCGTTGATGAGGATGTAGCAATCTTCGAGAACTGTTTCCATTGCTTCGGCATTGGTCACGAAATAGGGAGAGAGGTAACCTTTGTCGAACTGCATGCCTTCGACGACGTCGAGGGTTGTTTCGATTGTCTTGGCTTCTTCGACAGTGATAGTGCCGTCTTTGCCGACCTTATCCATCGCTTCGGCAATGATTTCGCCGATGGTGATGTCGCCATTGGCGGAGATTGTGGCAACCTGTGCAACCTGTTCGCGGTCTTTGACCTTCTTGCTGAAATCGGCGAGTTTACCGACTATGGCTTCGACTGTCTTGTCGATACCGCGTTTAAGTTCCATGGGGTTTGCGCCCGATGTAACGTTCTTGAGGCCCTGACGGAAGATAGCTTCCGCAAGGACTGTCGCCGTTGTGGTGCCGTCGCCAGCGATATCGGAAGTTTTGCTTGCGACTTCGCGGACCATCTGGGCGCCCATATTTTCGAAGGAATCCTGAAGATCAATTTCCTTCGCGACTGTTACGCCGTCTTTTGTTACGGTTGGTGAACCGAATTTCTTATCGAGTACCACGTTACGGCCCTTGGGACCGAGGGTGGCCTTTACAGCTCTGGAGAGCTGTTCCACGCCGGAAAGAAGCTTGCGGCGTGCTTCTTCATTGAAAAGCAACTGTTTTGCCATTTTTCTAAATCCTCCTTGGATGTATTTTAGATGATTATTTGCTGATAACTGCGAGAATATCTTCGGAATTCAGGATTTTGTATTCCTGATCATCGATTTTGACTTCAGTACCGCCGTATTTGCTTGTGAGGACGACATCGCCAACCTTCACATCAAAGGGCAGCTTCTTGCCTTTTTCGTCGACTTTGCCTGTCCCGAGCGCTACGACTTTAGCTTCCTGGGGTTTTTCTTTTGCTGTGTCAGGGATGACGATTCCGCCTTTTACCTGTTCCGCCGATTCAACCGACTGTACGAGAACGCGGTCGCCGAGTGGCTGGACTTTCATCTTTGCCATTTACTTCTCCTCCTTTTTGAGTTTTGTTTTTAGATTTCAGTTATAATTCAATATACACAGAAAAAGGCCCGGCAGTTTCATAAAATTGTCGGGTCTTCCCTGAATATCTCAACTGTTATTTTTCGTCATCCACTATTTCGGCATCTACAAAGCCGTCTTTTTTAGCTCCCGCTTCGGAATCGGCTTTTGTTTCGGAAGAAGCTTGTTCGCCTGATTCAGCGCCTGGTGCGGCGCCAGAGGATGCCTGTTCCTTCTGAGCGTGCTGGTAGATTTCCTGACCGAACTTCATCAGGTGCTCTTCTATTTTCTGCATGGTATTCTTCATCGCCTCTGTATCGTCAGACGCTATGTCTTTTTTGAGCTGTTCGATACCTTCTTCGACAGGCTGCTTGATCTCGGCCGGGACCTTTTCGCCGAATTCCTTGAGCTGTTTTTCGGTCTGGTAGACCATTGAGTCGGCCTTGTTGTGGACTTCTATCTTTTCCTTTGCGGCCTTGTCATCACTTTCGTGAGACTTGGCGTCATCGACCATCTTCTTTATTTCCTCTTCATTGAGACCTGAGCTTGCTGTAATGGTTATTTTCTGTTCCTTGCCGGTGCCGAGATCCTTAGCCGTCACGTGAAGTATGCCATTTGCGTCGATATCGAATATAACTTCAATCTGCGGAACGCCGCGCGGCGCCGAAGGAATCCCGTCAAGCCTGAAACGCCCGATGCTCTTATTGTCCCTGGACATTTCGCGTTCCCCTTGGAGCACATGTATATCAACAGAAGGCTGACCATCACTTGCTGTGCTGAATATTTCGCTCTTTCTTGTGGGGATAGTGGTATTGCGTTCGATGAGTTTTGTCGCTATGCCGCCAAGCGTCTCGATCCCGAGAGAAAGCGGGGTAACGTCGAGAAGAACAACATCTTCGACCTGACCGGAAAGCACACCGCCCTGGATGGCCGCGCCACAAGCGACTACTTCATCGGGATTGACACTTCTATTGGGCTTCTTGCCGAATATCTTTTCGGCGATTTCCTGGACTTTCGGCATCCTAGTCTGACCACCAACGAGTATTATTTCATCAACCTGAGAGGCATTGAACCCGGCGTCACGCAAGCATGACTTGCAGGGATTTTCAGTGCGCGCCATAAGGTCGTCGCAAAGCTTTTCCAACGCCGCACGGCTAAGGGTTATGTTAAGGTGCAAGGGGCCGCTTTCATTCATCGTTATAAACGGCAGATTGACTTCGGTCGACATGCTCGACGAGAGCTCGCATTTGGCTTTTTCAGAGGCTTCCTTAAGGCGCTGAAGGGCCTGTGGGTCACTCCGAAGGTTTACACCGTTTTCTTTCTTGAATTCGTCCGCGAGATGGTTGATGATGGCCTGGTCAAAGTCGTCCCCACCAAGATGGGTATCGCCGTTTGTGGCCTTGACTTCAAACACGCCGTCGCCTATTTCCAGAATTGATATATCAAATGTACCGCCTCCGAGGTCATATACGGCCACGGTCTCATCAGTCTTCTTG
>MHBG01000077.1:1386-6143 GCA_001804785.1 Lentisphaerae bacterium GWF2_45_14 | reverse complement strand
AAAGCGATGCGGCGGTGGGCTCGTTTATAATCCGTTCGACTTCGAGACCCGCGATACGTCCGGCGTCTTTAGTCGCCTGACGCTGACTGTCGTTGAAGTAAGCCGGAACAGTTATCACGGCTTTCGTTATTTTTTCGCCAAGGTAAGCTTCGGCGTCGGTTTTGAGTTTCTGAAGGATCATCGCGGATATTTCCGGCGGCGAGTAAACATTGTCGCCTACTTTGACGTTAACGTCGCCGTTCTTCGCCTTCACTACTTCGTAGGGAACGAGCTCGATTTCGTGCTTGACTTCATCAAATTTGCGCCCCATGAACCTCTTTATAGAGTAAACAGTGTTCTTGGGATTGGTTACCGACTGACGCTTTGCTGTATGACCGACCAGCCGTTCGCCGTTCTTTGTAAACGCCACGACTGAAGGAGTCGTCCTGTGCCCTTCCGAGTTGGGTATTACCTTCGCCTCGCCATGTTCCATAACGGACATGCAGCTGTTTGTTGTACCAAGATCTATTCCTAGTATTTTCGACATGGTAGTTTTCCTCCAAAAATAATTTATTTTACAAGTTTCAGTGTCCATCTATATAGCAACAACGATGCCAAAGCAGCAATCACAGTACAGAAGACAATTACCATCAACCAGTTACAAGAAAATATCAATTTCGACTAATATGAGCAAACAATAGAGGAACATAAAAAAAAGCTGTCTCACTGCGACATATTGTCACAAAAAAAAGAGAAAAGAGCGCCCGATTGTCAGATACCTTTCATCGTGATGTTCACGATGTCCGGAGCAATCGCATAAAGGAAGTCTTCGGATATTCCCTGCGCGTCCTGGGCATTTATACATTTAAGAGCGGAGCGTAGTACCTCTTCCGCATCATACATCCTTATCCTTCTTATAATCCTTCTTATCGACCCCAGGGAAACGGGACTCATGCTTAGCTCATTAACGCCCATGCCGACGAGTAACGGGATATAGCGGGGATCTCCAGCCATTTCGCCACAGACGCTCACCCATATATGGTTTTCGCGGGCCGCCTTCACAACATTTGCCATTAACCTGAGGACTGCTGGATGACAGGGCTGATAGAGATACGCCACATGGTCATTACTCCTGTCAACGGCCAGGGTATACTGCACAAGATCGTTTGTTCCGATACTGAAAAAGTCAACTTTTTCGGCCAGCACCTCGGCCTGAAGCGCGGCCGAAGGGGTTTCTATCATTATCCCTGTTTCTATGTCTTCCTTAAAGGAAATTTTCTCTTTTTTGAGCTCGTCTTTGATATTGTTTACAAAATCGATAAGACTGTCAACTTCATCAACACATGTTATCATCGGGAACATTATGCTTATATTGCCGAATGCGCTGGCCCTGAGTATCGCCCGGAGCTGAGTGCGAAAGAGGTCACGTCTTTCCTGAAGGCAGAGCCTGATGGCTCTCAGCCCCAGAAACGGGTTCGGCTCGAAGTGGGCCGAAAGCAGATCAGAGAGCTTGTCTCCGCCAAGGTCCATAGTCCTTATCACAGTATTGGCTTCCCCCATCTCCACAGCCGCTTTCTTATAGACCGCAAACTGAGATTCCTCGTCCGGCGGAACACTTGAGTTCATATAAAGGTACTCTGTCCGGAAAAGGCCTATACCGGCGGCTCCGTACTTTTTCGCCTGTGCGATATCGCTTGAATTTTCGATATTGGCCGCCAGCTGAATGCAGTAACCATCGGTAGTCTCAGGGCGCAGTCTTGACTCCTTCAGGAGGTCGGCATAGTATTTTTCCTCTCTGGATTCTTTGAGAAGATAGAGATTCTGGGTTTCCTGCTTCGGGTTTATTATTACCGCGCCGATAAATCCGTCGATAATGACAAGATCGCCGTTTCCCAGTCTTTCGACAAAATTTCTGAGTCCGACCACCGCGGGTATCTGCATCGAACGAGCGAGTATGGCCGTATGGGAAGTCCGGCTCCCCGACTCTGTGGCAAACGCCTGGACATTGTCCCTGTCGAGCATTGCGGTATCCGAGGGAGCGAGGTCTCTTGCTATGATTATTCTTTGTCCAGGAAGCTGATCCAGAACGGGACGCCTGAACCCCTGAAGGTTGGCAATCACCCGGGACGCCACATCTTGTATATCGGCCACCCTCTCGCTGATGTACTTATCGTCCATCGCTGTCAGTGCCGATGTATACCTTTTTATTATGGAAAAGAAGACATAGTCCGCGGCAATACATTTTTCTCTGACAACATCCTCTATTTCATCGTTGATCATCCTGTCTTCAAGGATAAGCAGATGTGCGTCGAATATACTTGCTTCGCGTTCCGCAAGCTGACCATGGAGTTTGCGCTGAAGCTCCTGAATTTCAAAACGGGTTTTCTCTACCGCCTTCCTGAAACGTGATATTTCAACTTCTATCTCGGAAGGGGGGATTTTCTTGTTTTCAGGCTCCTTGTAGATAACGTCCTGCATGCCGACAAGCAACACTGTGCCTATGGCTATGCCTGGAGACGCAGGAATCCCGTGAAAAACGATTTCTTTTTTCTCAACGCCCACTCTGCTTATTCCTCGTTAAATTTACCGTCGATAAGCTCAACCAAGGCTTTTAACGCAAGCTCTGAGTCAGGGCCTTCTGCCTGAAGCTTCAGGATGGTACCGCAGCCTGCGGCCAACATCAGAAGCCCCATCAAGCTTTTCCCGTTCACCTTTTCGCCCTCTTTTTCCACGAATATTTCCGAGTCAAAAGTAGACGCCAACTGTACAAACATGGATGCAGGGCGGGCATGCAGTCCCAGACTGTTTTTAATGACAATATCTATTACTATAACCTGCTCGCTTCCCAATCCCATTCCGCCCTATCCTGACTTTCTATAATAATAAGAGGGTCTTATTTAAAGCTTCCTCCGTCCCCCTGTTTTAATATAGGAAGACTTGAAATATATTCAAGGATGAAATATATATGTTGCTGACATAAATCCAATGGTGTAATGTTTCAATCATGCGTTATCTGAAAAACAACTCCTTCCACCGGTTCTCGCGGATACTGTGCGCTCTGCTTTTCGTTACAGCCACCGCCGCCTCTTTCAATGCCCATGCCGCGACTCAGAAACTCTACTGCTTTGTTTGTCGGGATAGTATAAAGCAGGGGGCCAGATTCATAAAAATGGACGGCAAAACATTCTGCTCCAAGCAATGCGTGAATAAATATATAGAGACAAAATTACCCAAATGCAGCGTATGCAGGAAGCCCGCAAAAGGCGAATGCTTCAAAAGCGGCGACAAAATATATTGCTCAAAAAAATGCCTCTCGACAACTTTCCCGATGTGTATCATCTGCGGGAAAAAGGCGTCGGGCGGATCATTCTTCAACGGCGATAAACGCAATTTTGTCTGCCCCGGCTGCGCAAACAAGCCTCGTTGTTGCAGCTGCCTCCTGCCATGCGCGGATTATAGGGTACTGGATGACGGCAGGCATCTTTGCTCAAAATGCAACGAAACGGCGGTCTTCGACAATGAAGAAGCGTCTCCAGTCTTCAAGGAAGTCCGCGCCATCATGAAAAAAGAACTCGGAATATATACCGGACACCATGTGCCTTTCACGCTCGCGGATGAAAATACACTAAAAAGCTGCTCCAACAACGACCCATCCACCGGACAGGAACAAGGTGTCTTCATTTTTAAGACCTCCATCGAACAAACAGTCACAGACAAAGGAGAGATTGTCAAATCAGTTGTGAAAGAAAAGACATACTCGATAATAGCCCTATACGGCCTATCCAGAAAAAAACTCGCCGAAGTCATGGCCCACGAACTCGCACACGACTGGATGCAGGAGAACTATCCGGACATATCAGACCTTAAGGTAAAGGAGGGATGGGCCGAATTTATTGCCGGACGATTCAACTCTGCCCTGGGTAACGAGTCCTTTAACGTCCGCATGGATTACAACCCGAATCCCGTCTACGGCGACGGCTACCGTCTTTTCCGCGACCTCTATAAAAAAGGCGGCATGCGCTCCGTCATCCTCTACCTCGACCAGGCAAAGCCTCAACAATAATGCCCAGCCGGACGCTTTTTTACGGAGCCGTTCATTCGCTGAAAACAGCATATCAAGTCTGGACAAATCGATTTTTGGTGCTATTTATTTGATGCCCAGTCCGTTTAAAAAAGCTGAGTCTTAAATTTAAAGGAAGTAAAAACATGGACTATCCAGTGCCGAATGAATCAGCAATCAGAAAAAACTTTGAAGAGGCAAGCCAGGTTTACGCGTCAATAGGCGTGGACGTAAAAAAAGCCTTGTCGAAACTCACAAAAACAAAAATATCTCTGCACTGCTGGCAGGGCGATGACGTGGGCGGCTTCGAAAACCCCGACGCCTCACTGTCAGGCGGGATAATGGCGACCGGCAACTTCCCCGGCAAAGCCCGCACACCCGGCGAACTGCGCCAGGATCTCGACAAGGCGCTGTCATTCATCCCCGGCAAGCACAGGGTCAATCTTCACGCCATCTATCTTGAGAACAACGGAAAATTCGTAGACCGCGATCAGGTCGGCACCGAACATTTCGCCGGCTGGCTCGACTGGGCAAAGGCGAGAGGACTCAAGCTGGATTTCAACCCCACTTTCTTCTCCCACCCGAAAGCCGCCTCCGGCTACACTCTAGCCAACGCGGACAAAGGCATAAGGGATTTCTGGATAGAACACGCTAAACGCTGTCGCCACATCGCAGCGCACTTCGCAAAAGAACTCGAAGACACAACCGTAATAAATTT
>MHBG01000077.1:1072-1214 GCA_001804785.1 Lentisphaerae bacterium GWF2_45_14 | reverse complement strand
GAATTTTACCTTGCCTACGCAGTGTCGAGAAAAATCATGCCCTGCATGGACATGGGCCACTACCACCCGACCGAAACCATTCACGACAAACTTTCGGCAGTACTTTCCTTCATTCCGGAAGTGCTGGTACACGTAAGTCGCC
>MHBG01000077.1:0-989 GCA_001804785.1 Lentisphaerae bacterium GWF2_45_14 | reverse complement strand
CGCCAGCATCAACCGCATAGCGGCATGGACGATTGGAGCCAGAAGCTTCCAGAAATCGCTGCTCTTCGCAATGCTTGAACCTTTCGCGGAGCTTAAAAAGCTTGAGGCCGAAGGATGCAACGGCGAAAAGCTCGCGCTCATGGAAGAAGCGAAATCCCTTCCTCACGGCGCGGTATGGGATTACTTCTGTCTCGAGTCGGGCGCTCCCGCAGGAATGTCATGGCTCAATGATCTCAAAACCTATGAGAAAAACGTTCTCTCCAAGAGAGCCTGAGTTCAGAAGTCAGTCGTTTTCTGGATAATAGAGGAGAAGATCGCTATTATCTGGAAAGCGATGTAGATGACAATCGTTATATAGATAAAGAACGGTATTACACGGGCAAGATTGCTGACAGTTTTTCTTGCCCGTTCTTCATATTTCTCAGAAACAATAAATGAGGTTTCCGGGACACGTCCCGTTTCTTCACCTGTCGTGATGATGGAAAGCTCCGTCTCTTCAAAGAGTCCGGATAGGCTGGCGTCTTCCATTAAAGCATCGGAAAGTGTGCAGCCCCGCTCGTCCATTATCCGCGCCAGCGGAGCCAGCTTCGACGCGAGCGCGGGATTCCGACACGCCGAGCACGCAGTCCCGACGGATTTTACGGCACCGGAGCCGGCCTGGACGCAAGTCCCGTAAATCTCGAAAAAGTCAGACAGTCCGGCGAATAGAGAAACCCGCCCTATAAAAGGAAGCGCCCCGAACGCCGCGTATAGTATTTTTTTGACGTTCCGTCCCGAATTTTTCAGGATATGGAAAATGAAAAGCATCACGAAAGGCATCGAAAACATCACGACAATCTCCGCAATCATTCGGGAATCGCTTTTCTTGCCCAGCATGTACGAGATGAAAGGAAGCAGGAGCGAGGCGACAAAGTAAAGCATCGCCGGATACGTCAAGGCCGAAAGCATTTCAGACCTGAATTTTCTGCGCCGTTCGAAAATATCGGCAA
>MHBG01000076.1:66684-74633 GCA_001804785.1 Lentisphaerae bacterium GWF2_45_14 | reverse complement strand
TCATATATGTATGGGGACGCGGATTATATCTCAACCGTGCGCCGTGGGAAGATAAATCCGTCCCCGAAAGCCGTTACGTCGGTTTCAACTGAACAAGCTATAGCAGCAAATAGCCTTTAACTGTTGCGTTGATGCCATATATTAAGAGAATGTGAAAGTATACTCATGGATAGAAAAGCGCTTGGAAAATATTCTGCGAAGATGAAGTGTCAGCCACTTGAGCCTGGCGAACCTGTTAAATTGTATGAACGTGCGATAGTCATTCCTGCATGCGCGGAACTCGAGTTCCTGCCCGAGACACTCGAATCACTAAAATTGAATCCCAAAGATATTCTGGATAAAACACTTATAATCGTAGTGGTGAACAACTCAATCGAGTCGCCGGACGGAAAAAAATCACAGAATATCATGATGCTTGAAGATTTCAGGAAAGGAAATCATCCGCATAATTTCTTCTGGATGGACCTT
Source organism: Lentisphaerae bacterium GWF2_45_14 (assembly GCA_001804785.1). Classification (GTDB taxonomy): domain Bacteria; phylum Verrucomicrobiota; class Lentisphaeria; order Victivallales; family GWF2-45-14; genus GWF2-45-14. The sequence goes on along the minus strand of MHBG01000076.1, from coordinate 74,165 downwards.
GCGTCAGCGGGCAGAGAAATAGATGCTAAATGTGGGGTTGGCGGTGCGCGAAAGGCGGGCATGGATACCGCATTGAAATATCTTGTTCAGAGTGATGACTCTCTTATTTTTTCGCTTGACGCGGATACCCTTGTGGAAGGGGATTATATATCATCAGGAATTGAATATTTTAAAAATAATCCCGCATCGCCTGGAGCGGTCTTCGATTTCAATCACCGGCGCGTTGGAGACGTGGCAATAGATACAGCGATAGGGCTTTATGAATCTTTTATCCGGAACTATGCGGACGAATTGAAGGCGGCTGGCTCTCCTTACGGCTATCACGTACTGGGCTCGGCCATCGTATGCAGGGCGCTTTCCTACATGCGTTGCGGCGGGATGAGGGAGCGGAACGGCGGGGAGGATTTTTATTTTCTTCAGGCATTGAGAAAGCTCGGCATTATCGGCGGGATAGTCTCAAGTTGTGTACATCCATCGCCGCGGCCTTCTGACAGGGTACCGTTCGGGACAGGACCTAAGGTGAGCAAGATAGCGCTTGATGGGAAACTCGCGTTCTACAATTCCGCCATATTTGAACTGCTGCATATTTTTCTAAAGCATGTAAATGGATTATCGGTGGAAGAAATGCTCGTTCCGGAATTTCTTGTGCCTGATTCCATGCCGGAAGAGATAAAAAGCTTCCTTGCAAAATACAGCTTTTGCGGATCATGGAAAAACATCATAAAAAATACGCCGCATGAAAAGCGGCGTTTGGTGGACGCTTTCAACTGCTGGTTTGACGCGTTCCGCACGCTGAAGTTTGTACACTTCTGCGAAAATGAGTTTAGTGATAAATATTCCAGGGTTTAGGTTATTTCTTCTTCTTTTCGAGAAGTTCTACCATATCTCTCATGTTGGCTATTTTTACATTGAGGTCCTGGATTTCCTTTTGAAGCTCGACAGCTCTTTTATTTTTGCTCATAGCTTCTTCTTTATTGGCTATTCCGCCAATTGCGGCCTGATCGTATCTGTTTCCGCCACAATACATACATTTACCCGGTTGCGCTCCCCGAATTGCAACGGCTATCTGACCGCAGGCGCTACATTTCCACCGTACTTGCATGGAATCCACCCTGTTCTGACTGTCACTTATTTTATTCTCGACTTTGATAGCGCCGAGTTCTTCTTTCTTTTCCCTGTACTGGTCTTCAAGGGCCTGAAGTTGCTCGCGCAGGATATCTGTCTCAGACTTTACTTTTTCCTCTTTGGCCCAGGGCATTTTTTTCATGATGCTTTTGACGATAGGATTATCACAGCCCTGAAGCAATAAAGCTGAAATGGCGACAAGTATAAGATATGCGTTTTTTTTCATTTTTTTGAAACCCTCCTTTTTAATAAAATCCATCTGACTATAATGCGGGTAACGCAAATATCAAGTTTTTCTGTTAAGACCGCCACCTTCCTAAATTTCTTAAATTATAATATAGCTTCTGGCAAAGTGCAAAAGATGCGCTAGTTTTCTGTATGGAATTTGAGTTTAAGGAGTCCCTTTATGCTGAAGCGCAGGAAGCTTGGAACTGTTTACACGCTGTCGCCATTTCAGAAACTGATGAAGTGGTGTATCGGAGTAACCTCCAAAATAATCTTCACCATAGTCATCTGGATATTATGGTTCGGTGTGTATTATGTACTTCTGGGAATTATAAATTTTCTTGGAGCGAACCTGGCGAACCTATGGAGCGAGGAAATTCCCACGATGGACTTTTTTCGAAGTATAATGGGGCAAGTCTTTTACGTAATAGGGATGATTTTTATAGTGATATACGTTTTCTTTGACAAGCTGTTCCGGAGGAAATGAATGGGCAATGTCCATATACCCGACGTTCTTCAGCGCATAGTTACAACTAAAAAAGAAGAATTACGCGCGATGCCTGGAATAGCAGAGCTGAAAAAAATGGCGATGGCTGTCCCTGGAGCGCTTGATTTTGCGGGAGCTTTCCGGAAAGGGAAGCGTTCCGTGATTGCGGAGATAAAGAAAGCCTCGCCATCGGCGGGGATCATAGCGGAGGATTTTAATCCGGTCTCAATGGCGCAAGCCTATGCGGCGGCGGATGTTAACGCTGTGAGTATATTGACCGATGTCCAGTATTTTAAAGGCTCTCCCTCCTACATCCCTGAATGCAGATTTTCTCTTCGAAATATTCCGATATTGCGTAAAGACTTTATAATAGCGCCGGAGCAGATATACGAGGCTCGTATGCTGGGTGCGGATTCCTTCCTGCTGATTGCCGCAATATTGGAAAAAGAGGAGATAGTTGATTTTCTGGGAATAGGCCGTGAGCTTGGAATGGAGGCGATGGTGGAGTCTCACACAGAGGAGGAGCTGGAAAAATCCATTTCCGCGGGTGCTCGTGTCCTTGGAGTTAACAGCAGGAATCTTCATGATTTTACCGTCGATCTTTCTGTGGCGGAAAATCTTGTGCGAATGATGCCACCCGACCGTATAAGTGTCGCCGAAAGCGGTATCCGCTCGACGGCTGATTCAGACAGGGTCTTTGGCGCGGGATTTGATGCCGTGCTTGTCGGCGAGTTCCTTATGCGGGGCGGTCCCGGAGCAGTCGGCGTGATGATAAAGACAATGAGGGGAGGAACAGAATGAAGAAGGCTTTTCTTTTTCTCATTTTCTCCGCTCTATCTCTGGTTTTTAGTTCATGTGCGGCTAAGCCCGAGGAGCCGAAGGGCCTGAGATTTGAAACCGGCCGCCCGCAGAAAGAGCTGTTGCGGAAGCTGAAAGATTACAGCCTTTCGCTTGAGGCTGTTTCAATAAAACGCAGCTTCAAGAGAGGCGAGGATGCTGTAGTTACCTTCAGGCTTACGAATATTGGAAAGAGAGAGTTGGTTGTTTACGAATGGATGATGGATGAGGAATCTAATATTGTCATATATTATATTCCATTCAGTCCCGCCTTAAAAAGATTCGATAAAGGTTTGTGGAACAGCGAAACGCCTTCTTTAACGGAAAAGCCGAGACGTTCTGTTCTTACCCTGAACACGGGGAACTCGGTATATGTTGATAAAAAATTGAAGTTCGTGAAGGAGCTAAATCCGCTTTCTGTTCCGGAGTCCGGAATGAAATATCTGATTGTCGGGGAGCTCAATTTATCCACAGTGGCTGTCCGGAGCCCGATCACTGAAATAACAATAACAAAATAAACAGGTCTTTTATGAGTTTGACTATAACACAGACACCGAAAACAGGGACGCATAAACTTTTTTTCAGAGGCGATACCGTTACCTTCAAGCTTTCAACCACGGAAAAGCTTGAAGGGCGTGCCTTCCTTAGGACAAATATAGGCAGCGCCCATGTGAGAAGACGCGAGATAATCGAAAATGTCGAGATGAAAAAGTCCTATTCGGATCAGGACTGGCGCGACCTTCCAATGGTAAAGCTGAGTGACCTTGAACACGAAATAACTCTGGCGCTTATAGAAGTCGGACACTTCGAAGGGAAGTGCTGCTTTCTTGAAAGCAATGGAGATTATTTCTGGCCTGAAGGTGAAAATTCACACATAAATGTAGAGCCAGCCGACTATTGCTGCGCAAACAGCGTCTACTGCGCCTTTGTCAGACAGTTCGGCGTGAACAAAAATAAACCTGCCTCCACTCCGGTTACCGATGTCGAGGATTCCGATGTAAGAAAGCTTGACTATGCGGGATTCTCCGTAATACCGCCCTCAGGGACCTTCCGCGATCTTATAAAGGAACTTGATCATATCGTTGACAAGCTAAGGTGTCGCGTGCTTCACCTTCTTCCGATAAACCCGACCCCCACCGTCTTTGCGCGAATGGGCCGCTATGGAAGTCCGTATGCGTCCCTTGATTTTACAGGAATCGACCCGGCTCTCGCCGTATTCGACAAAAAAGCCACGCCGCTCGATCAGTTTCTGGAACTCGTTGATGCCGTGCATTGTAAGAATGCCCGTATAATCCTTGACGTGGCTATAAACCATACCGGATGGGCAGCCCGCATACATGAAACCGATCCCGAATGGCTAGTCCGAGAGGACGATGGCTCGATCCATTCCCCAGGAGCATGGGGCGTTGTCTGGGGTGACCTTACCGAGCTTGACAACAAAAAGCCCAGCCTCTGGAAGTATCTGTCCGATATGTTCCTCGTGTGGTGTGCCCGCGGTGTTGACGGGTTCCGCTGCGATGCCGGTTACATGGTGCCTCTGCCGGCCTGGGAATATATAATCTCAAGAGTGAAAAATGAATATCCTGACACTGTTTTTCTACTTGAAGGGCTTGGCGGCGCTCCAGCTATTACCCTGAACCTACTCGATAAAGCCAACATGAACTGGGCATATTCCGAACTCTTCCAGAATTATACAAAGGAAGAGATAGAGCCATATCTGGACTACGCGTTCAAAGTGAGCTCTTCCGACGGCCTGCTTATTCACTATGCCGAGACTCATGACAACAGTCGTCTCGCCGCCATTTCTGAGGCGCATTCTTCAATGCGTACCGTTCTCTGCGCTCTGTCTTCCGCGAACGGAGCCTTCGGTTTCGCGAATGGCGTCGAGTGGTTTGCAAGGGAAAAAATCGATGTACACGAGTCTTCCGCACTTAACTGGGGGGCGCCAGAAAATCAAATCAAACTCATCTCCCGGCTGAACTCCATCCTTGTGGCGCATCCCGCGTTCCATCCCGGCGCAACACTCAAATTCATAAAAACTTCGTCCATCGACATTGTCGCGTTTATCCGTAGCGATTCGCAGGATTCAAATATCATCCTCGCCGCCATAAACATGAATTGTGAGACGGATGCCCTGCTCGTAATTGAGAAAGCCGATATGCCTTTCAATTTCGAGTCCACGCTTTTCGACCTTATTTCCCAAAAGACCGTGAAGCTTGCAAAGGTTGACAACCGTGCGTTTTCTCATGCTATGAGACCAGGCGAGTTCCTCTGTCTCTCTGATTCCAGAGACGTTCTTAAAAATGTTGACCAGTGCGAGGAAAATTATCTTGTCAGTCCAGACAGGATCGATATTCAGCGCGCCAGAGCTGTGGTGCTCAGTCTCGTCTGCTCAATACAGAATTCACATGTCGTCTACAATAAAAGAATAGAGAATCTAGCTTCAAAACTCCTCGAAAATCCTTGCGAATGCGTAAAGCTTATCTATGAAAGGTATGTGGTGCCGCCAATCATCTCATGGAATTGGCCTGAGGACCATAACCGCTGTGTAATGCTTCCTCCCGAGCACGCACTCATTGTAAAGGCTCCTTACCGCTTCAGGGCCAGCGTATGCGATGATAACAGAATCCTTTTTCAGGTGGACAGCCTCCGTTCTCTCAACGGGCAGCATTTCGCTATCTTCCCGCCGTTTGAGACTCCGGAGTTTCACAAACATCTCATCCTGAGGACCACGGTCTACGGAGATAAAAAATCTTTCAGAGACGAATCACCTCTTCTCCTGCTCTCCCCATGCGAGACCTCCCTCGTGAAAACGTCTTTCACACCTAAGGAGCTTGCCGAGGATTCCCTGACCATCGTCGCCGGGAACGGACGCGGTGGAATTCTCAGGCCCTCTCTTTCCTGGGCAAACCTGTTCAGCAGATACGACGCGATACTTCTTGCAAATCTCAGCGATAAATTTCCGGAAGACCGCCATGTAATGTGGCGCAGATGCAGAATATGGGTCGTCTATCAGGGAAGGACTAGAGAATTTTCACTCCAGACCACAGATTCCTTCGAGAAAACGGAGAAGGGCGGTGTTTGGAAATTCCGCCTGCCCGTCGGAAGCGGCCTTCACGTAAATATCTCTGTCATCCTTTCTGTCGTAGAAAACAGCAACGCCGTCAGGATGTTCATATACAGAGAACCGGTTGAAGATAAGCCTCATACAATAAGAGATGACAGCCCCGTCAAAATCGTCGTGAGGCCGGATATCGAGGATAGAAATTTCCATTTCGAGACAAAGGCTTATGCCGGTCCCGATAAGGAGTGGCCGTCTTTCGTAAGTACGGATATCAGGACAATGCTTTTTAAGCCCGCAAAAGAACGTGAACTCCTAATTCGGATTTCCAGAGGTTCATTTACAATCTGTCCAGAATGGACGTATTCTGTTTTCCAGGAAAGGGAATCTGAGAGAGGCCTTGAACCTAATAGCGATGTTTTCAGCCCAGGCTTTTTTCAGTTCGAGTTCTGCTCATGTGAATGCGTTGAACTCCTGGGGCAGGTACTTACTCCGTGGGAGTCAAAGAAAGTCGATTTCTTCCGCCGAATCCCCGAAGAAATAGGCGGAAAATCAAAAACTCCTTCAATCGAAGATGCCATGCTTTCCGCCATGAAGCAGTTCATCGTCAGAAGAGAACCCTTTAAAACGGTCATCGCCGGATATCCCTGGTTCCTCGACTGGGGACGCGATACCCTTATCTGCGCACGAGGACTTATCGCCGCCGGAATGACCAATCAGGTCAGAGATATTTTACTCCAGTTCGCGTCCTTTGAGAATAACGGAACACTTCCCAATATGATACACGGCGGAAATGCTTCGAATATAGATACTTCCGACGCTCCGCTCTGGTTCATAGTCGCATGCCGCGACCTCTGCGACTATCAGGGGGGCAGGGATTTTCTTGAGACCGAGGTGAAGCCGGGAAGATGCGTCATAAACGTCATAACCTCCATTATCGAAGGATACCTCGCCGGTACTGTCAACGGCATAAAGGCGGATCCCGAAAGTTTACTCGTTTACAGCCCATCCCATTACACTTGGATGGATACCAATTATCCCGCCGGTACACCAAGAGAAGGTTATCCCGTAGAAATACAGGCACTCTGGTTTGCCGCGCTTTCATTTGCGCACTCTGCAACAGGGGATGCTAAATGGAAGAAGTATGCAGATAAAACATCTGAAACTTTCAGAAAATACTTTTGGCTTGAAGGCAAAGGCTTCCTTTCGGACTGCCTCCACTCTTCCCGCGGTATACCAGCGTCAAAGGCCGCACCCGATGACCATCTCCGCTCAAATCAACTTTTCGCTATAACAATGGGACTCATAAACGATACACCAACTCGCTCGTCCATTTTGAACGCGGCTTATTCTCTGCTCATTCCGGGCGCAATACGTACTCTAAGTCCGGCCCCAGTTAACTATCCCCTTCCAATAGAGGATAAAGATGGAAAGTTAATCAACAATCCTTTTTCTCCCTACTGGGGTACTTATTACGGAGACGAGGATTCCCAGCGGAAGCCTGCTTATCACAACGGCACCGCCTGGACATGGACGTTCCCTTCCTTTTGTGAAGCTTATTACATGACCTATGGTAATGAAGGCTTGAAAACGGCGAAGTCGATTCTTTCCAGCTCCATTCTTCTCATGAATTCCGGGTGTATTGGACAGCTTCCTGAGATACTGGATGGCGATTTCCCACACAAACAGCGTGGATGTGACGCTCAGGCTTGGGGAATAACCGAGCTCTACAGAGTCTGGAAATTA
>MHBG01000076.1:1445-66659 GCA_001804785.1 Lentisphaerae bacterium GWF2_45_14 | reverse complement strand
CAATGGCTGCTATGCAGCCCATGCCTGCCGCTGTGATGGCCTGTCGGTAGACATGATCAGCGCAGTCACCTGCCGCGAATACTCCCTCAAGACTGGTGCGGCTTGAACGACCCGGAAGTTTTATGTAGCCGTTGTCTTCAAGCTCAATGAAGTCTTTGAATATAGCGGTGTTAGGGATGTGGCCCAATGCCGCGAAATATCCCTTGCATGCCACCGTGGATGTACTTTTGTCATTGACATTTTCAATGAGCGCCCCCTCTACTTCGTCCTTGCCGAGAACTTCTTTTACTGTCGAGTTCCACATGACTTTTATCTTGGGATGGGCAAGTACTCTGTCTGACATTATTTTCGACGCGCGAAATGCATCGCGTCTGTGAATCAGCGTGACACCGCTTGCGAATTTTGTCAGGAAAAGAGCCTCTTCCATTGCCGAATCGCCCCCGCCTACCACCACCACCGGCACATTCCTGAAAAATGCCCCGTCGCATGTCGCGCACGCCGAAACACCCTTGTTTTTAAGTCTGTTTTCGGACTCAAGTCCCATCCATTTCGGCGAAGCCCCTGTAGCGATTATCAACGCCTTGCATTCAACCGTATTGCCGCTGTTTAGAAATATCTTCTGCGGCCCACATGACTGAAACTCGACTTTTTCAACAGTCTCGTTGATTATTACGGTTCCAAATTTTTCGGCCTGCTGCTGTATTTTGTACATAAGGTCGTACCCGTTTACGGCCTCCGGAAATCCAGGAAAATTTTCCACATCGCTCGTCTGTGTGAGCAAGCCGCCAGGCAGATTGCCCGCTATCAACTTTGGACTGAGGTTCGCCCTGGATGCGTAGATTGCCGCGGTAAGCCCCGCAGCGCCACTTCCTATGATTAGAATGTCTTCCATTGATACAGCTCCTTCTATTAAAATATTTTTCTAAACCAGTCGTATCATACCGTTGCTTGACGGCAAAGCACGATAAAAAACAAGGCGGCACAGTTTCCTGTCCGCCTCGAGTGCATTATTTTAAAAATCAGTATTTTACTGGCGTGAACTTAACAGATGGGTCATTGACGATGTTCAGCTTAGAGAGGCCCGCTTCTCCGCATGCATCCAGAAGCCTTATCAGCTTCTTGTGTTTTGCGTTCGGCCCGCAGTTGATTATTATCGTAGTATCTTTGTCGTTTTTTCCGGTCTCAATCAGCATTTCCACAAGGTCTTTGAAATACCACGGTCTGCTGTTTACATGGTATATCTCGTCGCCTCCTTTTACGGGTAGGGACATTACGTCAACCTTAAGGAGCATGTTTTCCTGTGAGTTGTTTTTTTGTGGCTGGCCGGGCGCCGGGAGATTTACTCCCAGTAACGTTTCTTCGATGATTGGCTTCTGCGTTACAATAAAGTATATCAGAAGCAGGAAGACTACGTCAATCATTGACGAAAGCGGTATCTCAGCTTCCGATTTCTGTGGCATTTTTACTTTTTTGGCCATATCTATCCTGCCTTATTTTTTCGTGCCGGTTATTTCTGCGTTAAAGTTCATCCTGTAAAGGCCCGTATCGGTTACCGCTTCCATGACTTCCTGTATGTACCCGTGCTGAACCTCCCTGTCCCCTCTGATTATAATGGGCATGTCATAGCCGAATTTTGAAGCCGAGATTTTTAATTGCTCACTTATCTGGGGCTTCGTCATGGTATACATTCCCATATTTAAGGTACCATCGGGTCTCACGTTAATCGTTACGCTTCTCGGATCTTTTTTCGTGAGCGGTTTTCCGTGGGGCGCATTTGCGAGGGTAACTCTTTCGTCTTCAATCTCCTTATCAATCGAAGCTGTAACAACGAAGAAGATAATCAGAAGGAAGACGATGTCAATCATTGACGATATAGGAACGGATGCTTCCTGCGTTTCAGGTTTCTTTTTTCCCATTTTTAGGTTCCCCGTCTAAATTATTATTCTTCGTCGGAGTCGTCCTCTGAATCTTCAACTACTTCAGCGCCGCGAAGCACTTTTACAAGGTCATATGTAAGGCTTTCCATGTTGAGAATAATCTTGCTGGCGTTGTTTCTTATGAACGTGAATCCGATGATGGCCGGTACCGATACGAGAAGACCGACTGCGGTAGTATAGAGGGCCTGAGATATCGCCATAGCTAACATCTGGGCCTTTTCGGCTCCCTGTGCGCTTGCCAATCCGGAGAACGCGTCCACCATACCTGTTACGGTACCCATAAGACCGAGCATGGGGGCTATGGCGCCGCATAGGTTAAGGTAGTTTACTCGCTGCATGAGTTTTTCACTTTCAATGCCTGCCGCCGTTGATACGGAATCCATTATAACGTCGAACCCTTCGGATACGTTATTGAAACCGGCCATGAGTATATTCGAAAGCGGACCAGGCTGTGTTTCACATGCCTGGAGGGCAGCACCGAGGTCGCCCTCGGAAAGTGCGGTACGGACAGAATCTATCAGAGTCGGAGGCATAATCTTGTTTTGTCTTACCGTTATGAATCCGTCGATGATAAGGCCCAGGGCTGCCGCGGATGAACCGAAGAGCAGTATCCAGATGAATATACCTATAACTCCGCTGTTGATGATAATATCCCAAAAGGTGTCTTGGTTTTTTTCTGCCTTCTTTTCACCTTCGGCTCCAGGCAGTGCTGGCGCCGCTGCAGTTTCCGTAGCGGCCGGTGCCGACGCAGGGCTTTGTGCAAGCGCGGTTGATGCACAGAAAACGGTACCTGAGAATATTGAGACTGCGGCGATAAACACTGCTAATCTTTTGAGCTGGGATTTCATTCGGACTCCTTTATATTAATTTAATTTGAGAGTAATATAAATATCAATTCAACTATTTCAACTGACTTACGTACGGGCTTTGTGGATAATCCTTTTTAAGCATCGCCGCGAACTTGGCTGAGCGGTTGTCATTCAGTTCTTTAAGCGTGTTGGCAGCCTTAAGAAGGGCTTCCGCGCGTTCATTCCCGACCGACTTCATGAGATAAACGGTCTGGAGGTATTTGATGACGGCTCTGTTTTTCTCGCCCTCATTATAGAATATGTCACCCTGTTTATTGAGAGCGTAGGCCGCTACCTCAGGGGATTTCGAATATGCTATTTTATTGAGAACCTCAGCACATTCCTTGTACTTCTTCATGTCGAAATAAATGCTCGACATGACACGCTGGCATTCATCGCGGTACTTTTCCTCTTCCGGATTAGTGATTTCATATCCCGCGCATTCTTCCAGTGTCTTGAGGGCCTCTGCCTGCTCGCCGAGTCCATTTTCGGCCTCCGCCTTGACCATGGAGCAGAACAGATTCCAGCCAAGTGCCTTATATTTGGCCTGACCTTGCACTGCCGCGCTTATGGCTTCCTTATAGTTTTTTGTCTTCAGCTTAGAAAGTGCGGTCTTGAGTTCCGCCGGCATAGGAATGTGTGCGTAAATATAATCTTTTTTCTTGATTTTATTGGTAAATTTACCGGAACGGACCGATAGGTCTCCATTCGCGCTTGCTTCAATTCCATCGCATTGCTGGATTGTTCCGTTCGTCAGCTTTACGACGCACCCTTCCTTTGCCTGCGAGACGGCAGCTAAAAAGAGGACTGCTACGGAAAAAAGGAACAATTTCTTCATTTTTAGACCTTTCTTTAAACTATTATTGTTACTGCTTTATAGGCTATTAATTCTTATTGGCGCCTTCCGGAGGGGGCAGCGAGAGTATTTTCTTCGCGTAAGTCCCATTCGGGAAATGTTTAGAATATAAGTTGGTCAGCTCTTGCACGTTTCCCTTCTGTCCGAGCTTCGCCGCACAGAGAGCGCCCTGATAGACGGCTTCCTCAATCCAGGCCATTTCCTTCTTTCTTTCCTCCTTGAGCTTTTCAATCTCCTCGTTTGAGAGGTTTGGCGGGTAGATGCCCACTCCGTCTATACTGGCAACATTCAGACTTTTTGCCATGATATTGTATGCATTGAATGCTTTTGTATAATCCTTTTGCATCATGAAGGTCTGTGCCATTTTGCATTTAGCCTCCGAGGCAATGGCGTCTTTTCTTGCAGTGATAGCAGCCATTGAAATCTCGTTGAGGTCTCTCCGCGCATTTTCAAAGTCCTTCAGTTTTATATAAGCATCGGCTCTGACAAAGAGTCCTTTGTACAGGTAGGGACTGTTGGCATCGAGAGTTATAAGGTCGGTGATATACATTATCGCCGCCTTCGAGTCATCCGCATAGAAGGATGCGGAGCCGGCATCGAAAAGGATTTTTTGATTTATGAGAGAAATCGTCTTGGCTTTTTCCTTCGGGTCAGCATTAAGTGAAAGGGCAGTTTTATCGCCGACCCAGAGGTCGAGGTTTTTATCCGCTGTTTTGATTAATCCAAGAAGCTTCTTTGCTGCCGTAATCGATAGCTGGGCTCCCCCTTTGGGGTGAGTTGCGCCGCAGTCATAAAGAGAGGATGCTATCCATCTCAGGTTGCTTGGCGTAATATCTATCTTTTGGGCGAAGAGTTTATTGAAGACCTCGACGCACTTCGCATAGTTGCCTATTTCATACATATTTCTGCCCAGGTTATAGTAGGCGTTTTTAGCCTCTTTGCTGTCCGGGAATTTCTGGGCTAGGTCTTCGAGTATTTTAGAAGATGTTGCATAGTCATTGAGTTCATAATAGAGAAGCCCTATCCTTGCCATGCATGGAGGTACTTTCTGGGATGACGGATTTTGCGCTATGAATTTTTTAAATGCGTCTATGGCATTTTTCTTTTCCTTGGCGGCATCATAAGCGCTGGCTAGGAGGAGGAGGGCGTCCTGAGATGTTTTCTTAACATCGGCGGACGATGAGGGGGCACCTACTTGACCGCCTGCGGTCATCCAGCTCTCAACGAGTTCTTTGAGATGCTTTGCTGCCATATTGAAGGAAACAGCTGCCGCCTTTTCCTTTTTGTCTGCATCTTCAATCTTGGTCTTTCTAGCCCCGGAGTCTGCGGGGAATGTGAATGCGTCTTCTCTGAGCTTTTTTGCTTCATCGTTTAATTTGCTGCCGGCCTTCATGTAGAAGTCGCCGATACTGAGTTTCGCCTTGGCAAGTTCACTTTTTGATTTGACTATTTCGCAGTATTTCACATAAGTTTCAGCGGCTTTTTCGAATTCTCTGGCGGATGCGTAGGCTTGGGCTTTGAAGTTATATGCCTGCTCGACTCGTTCAGGTCTGCTCCCGTAATTATTGATTATTCTGTCATACCTTGGGATGGAGTCTAAATAGAGCTTCATCGCCTCTTCTATTTTCTTATTACGGACATCGCCTTTAAACGCATCAGCATCTTTTGCTGCCTTCATAGCCCTGTCATAGTATTCCTTGGCGACTTTGAGGGCGATATCCGCTCCGTACTGATGGGTCGGTGTTTTGTCGAGGTATATTTCGTATGCCAGCATGGCATCGTCGATTTTCTTTGCATTCTGGGAGAGCTGTCCGGCCTGAAGGAGGAGAAGCGGAGTCTTCTGGAAGTCAGGGAAAGCGCTTGCCAGATAATCAGCTACAGCCAAGGCTTCCATGTTCTGATTTGTGCTGGCATAGCAGTATCCCAACTTGTAGAGGACGTCCTGGACGCCTTCCCTTGTCCGATTTTCGACTGCTGTCTGGAGTAGTATCGGGATTGCCTTGTCGTAGCTTTTTTCGGTGAAAAATTTATTCGCATCACCTGTTACGAGGGACACGGCCTGCTCTTTAATCTGTGGTTTTTTCAGGTCTTTTGGCAGGGCCACGTTTTTGCCGAGTTTTTTGAGTTCGGCTTGGCAGTATATTAAGTCGGCGTACGCGTCGGATATTCTTGGGAAATCCGTGAATTTTAATGCGACGTGGAGGTATTTCTTTAATGCCTTGATGTAAAGCTTAGTTTTTTCTTTCGCATCTTTTTCTTTCTGTGCCATTGCGAGGAATACTTTGCCCATCCAGAATCTTGCGTGGGCGCCGGGTGCGGACGATTCCTGTCCACGTTTTCTGAATTCGTCATCATATGCATCGAAAATCTCAGGCATTTGCGACAGTTGTTTAAGAGAGTTCGGATAGTCTTCGAGCAGGTAGTAGGCCCTGCCTGAGCCGACCAGTGAGAATAATGTTATGGCATCTGCCCCGGCCCATCGAAGTTCTTCACATTCAGGGATAGTTTTTTGGGCTATTACGCGCCAGTTGTTTTTTTTGCCTCCGGTACGTTCCTCTTGTTTAAGGTTTTCTGCGGTGTCCAGTTTTGCATTTATACCCATGAGTGAGGTTTCTCTGGGGTCGCTGGACAAGAGTTTAAGGATTTCTGCCGATTTGTCGGGTTGGTTAAGTTTCTGGTATGCCCATGAAAGATATGATACGGCGGACCTGAACTCCTCATCGGCGCTTTTACTTTTGTCTTTTTTGTCCTTGACATTTTCGATGTATTCGGTGAAGTATTTCACCCCGGTCTTGAAGTCGCCTTTTTCGAGAGCGGCTTTTCCAAGTATAAAAGTTCCTGAGTTATAATATTTGCTGGTCTTCGGTATTTTCTTTATTATCGCATTGGCTTCCGATACCTTGTTTGATTTGATATAAATATCGGCGATAGCGACGTTATAGCGGTCGGACTCGTCAGGGTTTTCTTTAATTCTGTCATTTATGAAAGGAAGGATGAACCCATCGAGTTTTTCATCTTCAAGTTCATTTACGAACTTGAGGTCGCGGTCCAGTTGATCTTCCGACGCCTGCATTGCTGTCATGATGGAAACTGAAGTTACAAAGATGCCTGTGTGCTTCAGAAACGTTTTCGTGAAACTGGTTCTGCCCATATCAAATTCTCCTGAATAATTGACCATTCCGAATTAGGGTGTTGTAACTATGACGTCCTATAATATCTGCTGAAAACAGCTTTTTCACTTTTTCTGAACAATTTCCTGTACCGTTAAATTATTTCAGTTCTGCTACGAATTGAACGTGAACCTGCCTGTTTCGCGGACCGTCAAACTCGCAGAAGTAGATACCCTGCCATTTCCCTAGGGAAAGCTTTCCGCTTACTATAGGTATTGCCAGAGACACCCCGATTAACGAGGATTTTATGTGTGCCGCGCTGTTCCCTTCGGAATGCTTAAACATGCCATGGACGGCGGGAACCATTTCATCAAGAATCGCAAGTATGTCGCTCTTCACGTCAGGATCCGCGTTTTCGTTGATTGTAAGAGCTGCCGTTGTATGGAGGCAGAATATATGACAGACCGCGTCCTTCATTCCTTCAGGCACCAGATTCTGTATCTGGGTGCTTATGTCAATCATCTGGTTTTTTCCTGTTGAATGGATATTGATGATACGCATTTTTGTAAAATCCTCCTGAGATCATATGAGTGACAAAACAAACGGTTCAGAAAATGAACAGAAACAATATAGAACAGCATATCGTTTTAGCAAGTTGTAAAATTAAAATTTGTAAGATGCCGGGTATATTCGGGGGGAGACTGTTCGATGAAAATCTGTAAGGAAGGCGTTGGAGGTGGAGCATCATATTCTTGAGCTTCATGCCTGTATCGTAAAAAGGCAATTATTCTGACGAAGAACATCGCGGGTCGAAAATGGACGGAATAAAAAACGGGTAGAGAAAAAATTCTCCACCCGTTTTTAATTATCTTGTCTCAGTTAGAAATTAACCGAGGCGCTCAGCGAGAGCCGTGAGTTCCTGTTCAAGTTCTTTCGGAAGCTTTGACCCGAATTTAGCGAAATGTTCCTTTATGAGAGGAAGCTCTTTCTTCCAGCCTTCGGCATCGACTTCAAGGAGCTGCTTGAGATCATCGGCAGTTACACCGCTGAGTCCGTTGAGGTCGAGAGACGAAGCCTTGGGCAGATTGCCGATAGGAGTCGAAACCGCTTCGGACTTGCCGGCGCAACGTTCGAAAATCCATTTGAGGACGCGGCTGTTGTCGCCGAATCCCGGCCAGAGCCATTTGCCTTCGGGAGACTTTTTGAACCAGTTGACGTAGAATATCTTCGGGAGCTTGGAGTTGTCGGTCTTTTCGCCTATTTCGATCCAATGCTTGAAGTAATCGCCCATGTGGTAGCCGCAGAATGGCAGCATTGCAAAGGGGTCTCTGCGGAGCGTACCGACTGTCCCCGCGGCGGCGGCGGTCATTTCAGAAGCCATTATAGAACCGAGGAATACACCATGGTTCCAGCTGAGAGCTTCATTGACGAGCGGCACTACAGATGCGCGGCGTCCGCCGAAGAGGAAAGCTGATATTGGAACGCCGTTGGGATCTTCCCACTCCGGAGCGATAACTGGGCACTGGCGTGCAGGCGCAGTGAATCTGGCATTCGGATGAGCGGCTTTGCGCCCGCATTCCGGTGTCCAGGGACGACGTATCCAGTCGACGAGGTGCGCGGGTTTTTCCTTGGACATATCTTCCCACCATACATCGCCATCTGGAGTGAGTGCGCAGTTGGTGAATATGCTGTTGGATGCGAGAGAGCGCATGGCATTGGGGTTGGAGCTCATGGAGGTGCCGGGAGCTACGCCGAAGAAGCCAGCTTCGGGATTGATCGCGTAGAGCCTGCCGTCTTTGCCAAACTTCATCCATGCTATATCGTCACCGATGCACTCGACTGTCCAGCCGGGAACGGTCGGTTCCAGCATTGCGAGGTTTGTCTTGCCGCAGGCGCTCGGAAATGCAGCCGCGACGAACTTGACTTCTTTTTCGGGGGAAGTCAGCTTCAGAATGAGCATGTGTTCCGCGAGCCAGCCTTCTTTTTTTGCGAGTGTGGAGGCTATGCGCAGTGCGAAGCATTTTTTGCCGAGGAGTGCGTTGCCGCCGTACCCGGAACCGAAGGAGATGATCTCGTTGGTTTCTGGAAAATGTGCGATGTATTTATTTTCGGCGTTGCAGGGCCATGGTACATCGGCCTGATTTGCTTCGAGCGGGGCACCCACAGAGTGGAGGCACTTCACGAATTCGCCATTGTCGCCGAGGACGTCAAGTACCGTTGTTCCTGCTCTAGTCATTATATGCATGTTGCATACGACGTAGGGAGAGTCGGTAATCTCTATGCCCACTTTTGAAATATGTGATCCAACGGGACCCATGCTGAAGGGGATAACGAACATTGTGCGTCCCTTCATGCATCCTTTGAAGAGGGAATTGAGTTTTTCCTTCATTTCGCTGGGAGCTCGCCAGTTATTTGTAGGGCCTGCGTTCTCTTGCTTTTCTGAGCAGATGAATGTGAATTCTTCTACGCGAGCCACATCAGCCGGGCTTGAACGACAGAAATAGCTGTTGGGGCGCTTGGCGTCATTCAATTTAATGAACGTGCCGGAATCGACCATGAGTTTTGCCATTTCGTCGTATTCGGCTTTCGAGCCGTCGTACCAGCGGACGGAGTCGGGAGTACAGAGGGTCGCTACTTCTTGCACCCAGTCTAGTAGGGCTTTGTGCTTTGTCGGTACCATTTATGCGTTCTCCTTTTGTTTGTCTTGAGACAATTCTAACGGGCTTTGCTTGGGATGCCTGTCCGTGCTTGTCGGAAAGCTGTTTGAGCTTAAGCGTACTGTTACACAGATGACATACTCTAGGAGCTAATGAACGTTTTTCAAATGCGTTTGCCAAGCTTTTTGCAGAAATTTACAGATTTTGACCCATGGCGATTTTTTCGGACTTAAATCCAATTTGCAAGATGACTTTTAGTGGAATATTGCTATTATATTAGTTGTTTCAGAAACCAGGAAATTTTGATGGAACTAAAAAATCATACTCTGATAAAAAGAATAAATAGAGTCAAAATACTCAATAGCATAAGACTTCATGCTCCTATAGCGCGTTCGCAGATAGCAGATATGACCGGACTCGACAGGAAAAGCCTTACTAATTTCATATCTGAATTTCTGGCTGAAGGCATCGTGTCAGAGGCCGGAAAACAGGAGCAGCGCATGGGGCGGCCTTTCACTATGCTGCGCTTTGCCGACAATTTGGCTGCGGGAGGCATTTACATCGCCCCCGACATGACTGCCGGCGTGCTAGTTGATCTTAGCGGCAATAAGGTTGTCTCGGCCCGAAGAGATTTTTCGCTCTACTCACCAAAGGAACTGATAATTTCGAAGGTCAAAGAGGTTTATGAAGAACTCAAGGCAAGCGGTTTGAAAATGTACGGCTTCGGCCTTTGTGTCCCAGGCGTTATTGAGTCTGGAAGCGGCCTTGTTAGAGCGTCTGTAAATCTTCCATCTCTCGTCGGAAGGGAACTGAGGAATGATTTCGGACCGCTTATTCAGGAACAACTTTACATAGAAGATGCCTCGCGTTCCAAGGCGTTAGCTGAAAAGTGGTTCGGCGCGGGGAGGGGAGCCAGTGACTTCGTTTGCGTTGACCTTGACGTCGGTGTCGGTATGGGGATTGTGAATAATCGGGCACTTTACAAGGGTGCGGCAGACTACGCCGGTGAAATAGGCCATGTCGTCATCGAACGTAACGGACGCCTCTGCCGCTGCGGAAACCGCGGGTGCTTGGAAGCGTATCTCGCGAGGAACGTTGTCCTTGACGAGATGAACCGCGCCGCAGGAACACATTTTCTAAGGCTCGAGGATTTTAACGCCGGATTGAACGGCAATCTGCAGACGCTTCTTGAAGGCTATGGGGCAAAGCTGGCAATGGCTCTAGGGACAGTCGTAAACCTTCTTAGCCCTAAAATAATCATACTTAACGGTGGACTTGTCGAATGCTTCGGCAATGTGATGCTCCCGATTATATCAAGAGAAATAAGCTCCTGTTGCCTGGGCGAAACTCTTTCCTCTACGAAAATTCTCGCCTCTGACCTTGAGTTCTCTGCGGCATTTGGCGGCGCATCACTCGTTCTTTCTGATATTTTCGAGGTCCCGGGCCATTTTTGCGTGTGATAGTCAAAAGCCTTATTTGATATCATGCATTGACAATCTTCAGCCTTCGGTTATAATAGGCTCTTACTATTATGAATGTTCCAGGAAAAACATCTTATTTAAATGTAATCTGTTCTAAGTGCGGACGTAAGATAAGAACGAAGCAAAGTGAGTTTTCGGAAGGGTTTTCATGCCCGAAGTGCTTTGCCATGGTCGTAGACAGGCCTGATGCTTCGGCTTCTTCCGCATTGGTGCAGGAAGTTGAGGCTATGCGCGTATTCGACGGGCTTGGTCCCCGCGAGATTTGTCCCGCTTGCGAGGCCCCTGTCAATATCGAGTTCGAGAAAAAGTATCTGGCGCGCTGCGCTGCGTGCTTTAAGTTTTTCATCAGGAAAAAGGCGTCCTCAGTACCGGCTGAGACTGAAAAAAAGGACACCTTGCCGACCCCCGGAAACGCTGTAATGCCGCCAACCGCCGAACAGCTCGCCATTCTCGAATCTCTGAATATCGCGGGAATGCCATTATCCATATTCGAGGCTTCAGATGTTATCCTTACCGTAACGTCGATAGCGGAAGGTGCGTTCAAGGAATTCTTTTCGAGTTTTTCACTCCTTCCGCTTTCCCTGAAAACTGCAATCGTCAGAAAATTTATATTGTCGGATACTTTCCCGCGGCTCTATCTGTCAGGGGAGAAACTCAAGTACGAAGAGCTTTTACCATTTATAGAGGCGAATATAGGCGATCAGGATATCAGGGATGCGGTTAAAAAGTATATCGCGGATGACAATATGAACAGCGCGATTGACTATGTCGATGGCTTTTCAAATTTCGTATATGATAAAAAACTCGACCCTGATATTATAAGGACTTTTGCGCTGAAGGCATTCGCAAGAGGGTTCGGAACAAGGCTCCAGGCAAATCCCGCATCACTGCTGACCTATGACAGTGACGGGGTTCTCAGGCGCAATGCGGTATCCGCGTTGCCTCCTGAAAAGCTTTTTACTAAACATTCTTCCGCGAATTCAGGCCTGCTTAAGATATTCGAGGAATGTGTGGGCAGTCCACCCGAGATTTCGAGGCGATGTGCCTCCGGATGTTTTATAATGCTGCCTCTGACGCTTCTTCCGATGGCGGTATATCTTTTCCGCCTGATGCTCTGAGTCAGGCGAGCTGAGTAAAGATTTTTGCCTTTTTCGAGCGTGGCGCCTATGTATTTTCTGCCGCGGAAATCAGTCAATCGTTTGATACGAGTTTCTGGAACTCTTCGTCAAGAAGATTATTTTCTTTATACTCGTTGAGCTTGTTCCTGAGAGTTCTTACGTTGAATCCCAGAAGCTCGGCGGCCCTTGTCTTATTGCCACCTGTCTTTGCCAGTGCGCGTCTGATAGTATTTCGCTCTATGACGTTTATGTCGAATGTTTCATGTCCAGCGGATTTTTCCGAGCTCGGCTGCTGCCAGATTTCTGCGGCGGCCTCCAACATGTCGGAAGGGAAAGCCTTGTCGCTTATCGTTGGTCCGTCTTCAAGGATGGCTATTCTTTCAATCACATTTTCAAGTTCTCTGATATTTCCCGGCCACGGATACTTTGTTATAATATTGTTTGAGGACTCATCGAAGTGAAGCTGTCTTCCGAGCTTCCTCTGCTGAATGTCCAGAAAATATGAGGCTATTTTGACAACGTCGCCGCCTCTTTCTCTGAGTGGCGGAAGATGGATGGGGAAAACGTTGAGCCTGTAATAGAGGTCTTCGCGGAAAGAACCTTTCTTGACTTCCTCTTTGAGGTTCCGGTTTGTTGTCGCTATTATTCTTACATTGACTTTGATTGTTTTACTTCCGCCAACCCGCTCAAACTCGGATTCCTGGAGCACTCTCAGGAGCTTTGACTGCATATTCTGAGATATCTCACCTATTTCATCGAGGAGCAGAGTTCCGCCGTCCGCAAGTTCGAAACGGCCCACTCGCCGTTCGGATGCCCCGGTGAAGGATCCTTTTTCGTGTCCGAAGAGTTCGCTTTCAAGCAGATTTTCAGGCACTGCGGCACAATTCATTCTGATGTAAGGTTTTTTCTCCATCGGGTCGGAAAGTTTGAATATTTCAGATGCTATGAGTTCTTTGCCTGTTCCGCTTTCGCCGGTTATAAGGACTGTCGCATCCGTCGGAGCTACCCTTTCCAGGAGGCGTCTGACCTCCCGCATTTCCTGGGATTCGCCGATTGTCTTTGCCGTGAAGCCGCCGCCGGATACTGAAATTTCTTTCTGGAAATACTGACCGCGCTCATTCATCTGAAGCCAGAGTCGCGCCTTTTCTATCAGGATATCCATCTGGTCGGGAGAGAATGGCTTTATGACGAAATCGAAGGCGCCGAGCTTCATGGCGTCTATGGCGGTTTCCAGGGTGCCATAGGCAGTCATTATGACAAAGATAATTTTCGGAGAGTTTTTGTTGCAGAAACGCAGAACGTCCATCCCGGAGAGCTTGCCCATCTTGAGATCGACGAACGCCATTTGGAATTCCTGTGTCTTTAGCAGTTCAATCGCCTCTTCGCCGGACCCGGCAGAAACGACTTCCACATTCCTTCGCGATGCCGTTTCTTCCAGCATCTGCCTTACAAGGAACTCGTCATCAGCTATAAGTATTCTGTCTATCACAGCCGCGCATCCTCCGCAAGTCTCAGTTTAATTATAAAATGCGCGCCTTTTCCGAAATTTCCACACTCGAAGAGGATTCCGTTGTGAGATTCTATTATTTTCTGGCAGAGCGAAAGGCCTATTCCGATTCCTCCATCCTTCATCGTGAAGAATGGGTCGAATATCTGTTTTTTCCTGTTATCGGGGATACCTTCCCCATTGTCGATTATTTCTATTACGGCGTAATCGTCTTCGCGCCCAGTTCTTATTTCGAGCCATCCACCGGAGGCACGCGGACAGGCCTCCACGCCGTTTATTCCTATATTGGTTATCACCTGTTTGAATTGCACCGGGTCAAACAGAACGTGAAGCGGCTTATCGCAAAGCTCAAGTCTTATTTCGACTTTCTGGTCGGACGCCATCGGGCTTATGAAGTCGAGAGCATCCTTTATCTGCATGTTGAGCTCGCAGGGCATCTTGTGGGGCTTTATTTCGCGGGTGTAGTTTAGGAGATTGCTGACAACGGAGTTAAGCTGGCGCGCGGCATAAACTGTCTTGCTTGCCAATCTCTGAGCGTTCGGGGTGTCTTTTAGATCACGTTCAAGCAGCATTGCGAAGCCCTCTATCGCAGAAAGCGGATTTCTTATTTCGTGGGCAACACTCGCCGCGACTTTACCCAACGCCGCCATCCTGTCTTCGCGGTTTACATGGTCCTGAAGTTTTCTGTATTCTGTAACATCTTTGATGACAACAATCTTGGCACCTGCGAGCCTACTCGTTCCGTCTCCCGATACGGGGAGGATGGAGAGAAGATAATAAAATTTTTTGCAATCTATTTCTATTTCGAGATTCCTGTCCTTGACGGTCTGTCTTTTTTCAAGGAACTCCGCCAGTGGTGAGAGTTTAAGGAGTTCTTTTCCCGATTCATGCAGTTTTTTTACGAGGGCGGATGCAGACTGGTTCGCGGCTTCCGTCTGGTTGTCTCCGGAGAGAAGGAAGACCGCGTCGGTTATTGATTCTATAATCCCTGAAAGCTTTTCCTTTATGCGTTCGACTTCTTCAATCCTGCGGGCAAGTTCCTTGTTTTTGTCCTCAAGGTGCAGATTTGTCTCGTTGAGCCTTTCCTGTAACTCAATATGTGATTTTTCGAGCATTTCGCTCTGTTCAATAAAGAGCTGAAACGCCTTCTCCAGGGAGAGCGTGGTGCTTTCCGGTACTTCAACTACAATTTGTTTGGGCTTGTCAGGCATATTTGGGTGAAAACTGTAGTATCTGGGCAGCCTGTGCGTAATTTCTAAGCTGTGATTTTGGCCTCGCCCTGATTACGTCAGTTGTTGAAAGTGTCGCGGCCGAGAGAACAGGAAACCTGACGGATTCAGGCTGTTTTGGCTGCGCTGTTTCCGGTATTGACGGCTTGGCCAGCACTTCCACGGCTGTGGGTTTTGCTGCCATTATTCTGAAAGCATTCTGCCCTGGAACAAATGGAAGCTGACGTTGAAGCGCGGGTCTTTCCCTTGAGAACGAAGCCGAATTTGATGAAATTGCCGAACGCGAAGACATCTGCTCTCTTAAAAGCTTTTCGTTTTCATGGTCTATTACGAGCACTTGTTCGATGACTGCGCTTAAATCGCTGAGCAATTCTTTTTTGCCGGCCCTGACTTCCTCATTGTCCGGTGCTTCGCCTATTTCTTTGAGCAGCGCGTGCTGTTGCTCGAATACGTCAAATATCTGTTTTTTCTTTTTCAATATTTCCATCACATCGCGTGTCCCGAGCTGTCTTTTTTCCTGATATGTCTTCCTCTCATCCTGAAATACGCAAAGTAGATTTTTGCAATTTTCTATCTGGTGGCGGATTACTCCTGCAAGCTCGTTCATTTTCCCAATCCCCTTTCGGTTTCAAATTTTTTTGCCTTGTCCTGAATGTTTACGAAATCATCTATAAGACTGAGCTGTGTACTTATGAACTTCACGGTTTCGGTGTCCTTTGCGTTTTTTCCGAAATCGCCCTGGAGCGCGCTGCGGTGCTTTCTGCTTATTGACTCCAGCTCTTCTGTTCCGAAGAGAGGGGTCAGTGAGTGAAGCACCCAGAACTCGGGCCATAGTTCGTCCTTATAATTCTTGAGGGAGTAGTCGAGAAGTTCGTTGAATTCCTCTTTTCGCCCGTTTTCTAAACTGTGGCTCAGCATGCTCTGTATAAGTTCCTTTATTAACTCTTTTTTAAGATCGGGGCTTATCTTTCGGCTTGCCTCCAGTTTTTCCAGAAGCATCCTAGCTCTGAAGTAATCCCTGATCTTTCCGATTTTAAGTTTTAGCAAATACTGTGCCACCAGTAGCTTTGCCTTTTCATCCTGGTCCATGGTCTTGGGCAGGACTACGTCTATTCTTCTGGACGCTTCGTAAGGCTGACCCATCTTTTCCGCCGTTTTTGACCACGAAAGGAAGACTTCTGGAGCGTAGGACTCATTCAGAAGCGTGTTCGCGTAGGCCCTTATTATTTTGTTCGCCCTGTCATAATCCCCGGTCTTTTGGTAACATTCCCCGATAAAGGCGACTGTTCGCAGCCAGAGCGCCTTGTTGGAAGAATCGTCAATTTTCTTCTTCGATGTGTTGAGTTCGTCAACATATATCTTTTTGGCGGTATTGATGGCTTCTTTATACATTCCCATGTCGTAATAGGCCTGTAACTGGGCGGCGAGGGATTTTTTGTAATTGGGACCTTCCGGGAATTTGTCAAGATAGCGTTTCGCTCTTGCCGTTATTACCGGCGGGGCGTCTTTACCCTTGATTGAACAGAGCATGTCCAGGTAATAAATTTTTTCCTGAAGCGCGGGCGGATTTTTGGGAATGTTCATGCATTTTTCAAGAGCCTCCGAGGCCTTTTTATAGTCCTCCGAGATAAAAAGCAGGTTTGCTGATATAAAGGACGCGTCATTTATGGTGTTCTTCCATATCTGAGGCGCATTGCGCTTAACGTAATCAAGCATGATTTTGATGTTGTCCAGGTAGCTTTTTATAAGTTGTTTATCCCCGGACGCGGTAAGCTTGCTTATCAGATTGTCGCGCCCGTAGGTAAAGTCGCTGATAATCGATTTTACGGCATATTCCTCAGGTTTTTCAATAAAGAGTATTTTTGCCGTCTCGAAGGCTGCCTCGTAGTTCTGGATTTTTTCGTTCTTGTAAAGATTGTACAGCCGAAGCAGCATTTCTGTCCTGAGGGGAGTTTTTTGATAACTGTCATAGCATTTCCTAAGGATTTCTATCGCGCTTCTCAGATTCCCGTTTTTCTCTTCCAGTTCCGACAGGAGTATCAGTGCGTCGGCTTTATCATATGCCGGGCATGAGGAAGCGTGTATTTTATTGGCGATTGCATATGCGTTTTTGGTGTCCCCGTCGATGATATAACATTTCAATATGCCTATTCTCGCACGGGATGCTTCTATGTTGAGCTCAGGGAGCTGTTTAATAAGCTCATTGTAGTCGGATATTGCTTCTTTTCTCAGCCGCAGTTTCAACTCTGTGAGGCGATTTTCCTTTTGTCTGCGCAAGGAAGCTTCTTTCTCCGAGGCCTGCTTCTCGTTCTTTTCTAATATTCCGGAGTTTTCCTCTTCTTTCCGATCCGCTGCCGTGCCTGCTTTGGGTTCTGCCGTGACTTCAGGTTCTGTTATCTTCTGGGTGCCACCGCCATCTCTCAGGCTTTCCTCATCACTCAATATCGACTCCAAAATGCTCGTATCGGTACTTGCTGACAGTTTTATGTCGGCCTCTTCTCTCAGAGCCTTTCCCCATATCGACAGATCTTCTTTTGACTCATCCGCAATCTGGTCAAGTATTTGAAGCGCCTCATAATATTTCTTCAGTTTCAAACAGCATTCCGCCATTTTTATCCTGAGTTTCCAGCGCTCCTCCGGCAGCATTTTTACCGTTTCGGACCGACGGAACATCTCAAGCGCTCTCGCCCATTCCCCGTTATTCATGTAAACCTCGGCGATTCTTCTTATCAGAAGGTTTTTCTGAAGTTCGCCGTCTGTATAGCTCAGAGCTTTTTTGTAGAACTTTACAGACATGTCGAAGTAATACTCTTTGTCATCGGCCTTCGCTGGATTCTTGAAGTACAGCAGATTAATATCCCCCATTATCTCGTAACGGCGTCTGCTCTGGTCACGGCTAAGAACTTCGTCGCTGAGAACACTGAGCGCCTGCATCGCGCTGTTTATCTTGGATGTCTTGGCATCGCGCTCAAGGCGCAGAAGTTTGTTTTCTATTTCCTGAAGGTTCTGTCCTTCGTATTTCTGCAGAAATTCACGGTAAATCGTCTCCGAATTCAAGACGCCTTTGATGATTAGGAATGCCAGCAACGATGCCATAACGAAAACAAGAAAGTATATAAGGACTTTCCTGCTGAAAACAGATTTTAAGAAATTTGGCATCAGAAATCCTCCAAAAGCATTTTTCTTTCCTCGTCCCCTATCAGTTTCGGATACTTTATCTCTGCCCTTGCCATGAGCTTGAACTCCTCTACAGACTCCAAAAGCAATTCCGGCGCGGCCGGTTTCGTCAAGACCTTTTTGACGGATTTAAGTTTTGCCACGTTCTCAAGATGAGAGTTGAGCGCCGCGGAAAGATATATTACAGGAATATTCATTTCGGAGCCGTTCAGCCTTGCAATCAGCTCGGTGCCTTTTCCGTCTGGAAGGTCATTGTCACATATTACAAGGTCAAACGCGCGGGCTTTCAAGGCATTCCATGCCTGTGAAAGGTTTGCAGCTCCTGACGTATTGTAGCCGGAATCCGAAAGAATGTCCATATAGTTCATAAGGACGAGCGGATCGTCATCGACTATAAGTATATCTCCCTTGTTTTCTTTCACAAGTTTGCTCCTTTTCCGTCAGAGATCGCCGAATTCATTTTCTTCCCTGAGATTGGGTACGATAAGAACTGTACCCTTTTTTATGGTTTCGGTGGATTCTTTTATTTTGTCCTTGTTCGCGTCAAGCAGATATCTCCAAGCCGCGGTGTTTCCATAAACTTCCGGCAGTCCGCTTATCTGCTTAAGCGTGGCATCGTTCTTGACTTCGTAGTATTCTATATTTTCTTTATTCAGCTGAATGACGGCCTTTTCATCTTTTACATTTGTTTCAAGCTCAATGATCTTTTGCCTGAGCGAAAGCAGTTTCTTGTTTTCTTTTATCTGCGTTTTGACCTCTTCCCACTGGCGGATAAGTGTAATCATATCGTTGAGTTCTTTGTCGATTATGGTCCTGGCCTCGCGTTCTACGGCAAACCTGTCGGCCTTCAACTGTAGAACTTCTATCTTGCCAAGTCCGTTAAAGCCCTTCAGTTCTTTTTCAGAATTGCTGTAATTATCGACAGTTCCCTTCATCGCGTATACTTTTTCGACAATTTTCTTCTCAATTTCCTTTGTTCGTTCATTCAGCTCTTTTATCTGCGCTGTAATCGCGGTGATGTCCGACTGATTGTCGGCGGCTAGCCTAAAACACAGTGTCAGTGTGCCTATAATAAGTATTCCGGCTTGAAATAGCCTGATGGTCTTCATAAGTTCCAGCTCCTGATTTGTTGAGTTATTCACAATACATCCGCGCAGAACGTATGCCACGACGGAATTTCAGGAAGAGGACATTTTTTTGGCGGGCGATATTTTTGGGAAAGCCTTTTACTCTATGGGAACGCATCAAGGGAGATTTCTATCCAGCCTCTTTCATCGAGAGTCCAGTACTTCGTAAAACCATTCTTTTCAACCTCATAGTGCCTGTCGGCTATATCTATAACATTGAAAGATTTGAAGTGGCTGTAATAATTTCTCTCATAAATGAGCCTCTCGTCGTTTATTTTCGCAGCTACAACTGACTGGGTTATTCTGCCAGGGTTGCTCATGTCAAAATGATAGGCGTTGTTACCCAATCCTTCGTTGAAGATGCTGTTTCTGAGTTCGATATCTTTCATCGTTCCTGTCAGATAATAGTCGCAATTCTTCCAGTTTGCCGTAAATTCTGCTTCTGTTCTCTGGTACATCTGCGAGGGTGATTCCATATAAGCTGTGGTGCTGCTCGGGCATTTGTAGAGCTTGAGGTCTTTTGCCGCATCATAAACCACCGAAAGATCGGTCAGCCAATACATTGACGGAGGCATGTCATTATTGTTGTCCTGAATATAGGTTTGGAAGGCAAGGGCTATTTGACTCATGTTGTTCATGCAGTATTTCTGGCGTGCGTACTCCCTCGCCCTCGCAAGCCTGGGCACAAGCACCCCTATCAGTATAAGAACGACGACTATTGCCATGAACAGTTCAATAAGAGTAAAAAAACGAAGACTAAGAACCCTCTTGGTCATAACACACCTCCTAATACCATTATAGCCAAAAAGCAAAATTTTGTCAAGGCGTATTGAATTAATAAATCCCTTTATGTATATTCATCCCACGGAGGAAAAATATTATGGCCCTGACCGAAATAAAAAACAAAGCTTCTCTTCTGCTCAGAAACAGAAGACTGCTGGACGTAATCGCGTTGGCTGTCCTCATTCTCATAATGCTCGCTGTCTTTCTTCCTTTGTTTTTTCAGGATGAGGATGTTCCAACAAGAATCAGGCCGGTTACATGCAGAAACTGCAAAAAAAGAGAGTCTGTCAGCATCGGTGATATCGAAAAAAGCTCATGTCCATCCTGCAAAGGCGAGATACAGTATACGTACAAGTGTATTGAATGCGACTTTGAGTTTCCGCTCAAGCGTCTCAAGCCCAACGAGATTACCGGAATAAAGGACATGACCAACAAGCAGTATATTGACTACAGGATTAGCGAAAGCCGCTGTCCCAACTGCGGCTCAATCTACACTGATCCCAAGCGTCAATAAAAAGGCCCCTCGTCTTTAACTCGGAGCCGCTTAAACCTTACGGCGGAGTTTATCTATTAAGTTTCTTCCATATCGGTTCGAGGTCTATGATCCTCATTTCTTCGCGCGCCTTGTCCATTGCGAGCGCCGAAACCGAACTTTCAAGGCCTTCTTCGCCGCTGCACTTCGGAAGCGTGTCGGTTGTCATTGTTTCATAGAGCGACTGCATTATGACTTCATCGCCGCCTGCGTGTCCGCCGCCTATCAGTTTGTAGAGTTTAATGGCCTCGTCGTCTATCCTTTTTACCTTGAGCTCGCCGCTGTAAAGTTCGGCTATAAGTGTGCCTTCGGTACCTGATATGTACATGCGGCGCTCGGGTATCGCGTTGGACATTGTTGCCTGGAACATCACCCTGATGTTGTTCCGGTACTCAAGTATCGCTACCTGATTGTCCATAAGGTCTTTTTCTGAGGTGAAGGGGCAGGGGACTTTGTGCGGGTCTTCCCATGCGCTGACAAATGGGGATTTACCTTCTTTGTTTTTGAACTTTTCTCCGAAATGTTTATTTTCGGGAACGAAGAGATTTCTGCCGCCGAACGAGGCTATCTTTGATGGGACAGACTCGCATATCCAGTTGAGGAGGTCGATGTCGTGGCAGCACTTTTCAAGTATGTGCGGCCCTGCGAATTTCGTGAAGCGCCTCCAGTTCATCATGATGTAGGAGCCGTGTTCGGGAGTTATGTTTTCGTTTGCGTCGATGCTGAGAATCTTTCCTATGGTACCGGCGTCAAGGATTTCCTTCACTTTCGCGTAGAGCGGCGCGTAACGCAATACGAAGCCGGTGGCGAACTTGACCTTGCTCTTTTTGTGAGCTTCGAATATCGTCTGGCAGTCTTCTATTGTTGTCGCGAGCGGTTTTTCCGAGAAAACATCCTTTCCCGCATTGAACGCCGATGTTATATGTTCCGCGTGATAACAGTTCGGAGAGAATACCATCACCCAGTCAATCTCCGGGTGCTGTGATACCTGTTCGTATTTATCGCAGATTATCGCGTTTTCCTGTCCGAGGGCTTGTAATCTCTTTTTCGCGACCTCCTTGTCTGGGTCGTAAATCGCCTTCAGTCTGATATCCGGAGATAATGTGAACAGGTGTTTTGCCAGTCCGCTTCTTCCGCCTGCTCCGATTATCCCTACGTTTATCGGTTTCCTGTTTTCCATTTTTAAATTCTCCATTGATATTTTGAAATATTTAATCTTGCCATGTTGAATATTATAAGGGCTGATTTATAGTTTGACATGGATAAACCGATCATTATAGATGACAAAAGCGCCCATGGCGCACCCTCTGTTCACAAGCTAGTCGGCAAAATGCGAGACATCCACAAAAATTACGGTCTCTGGATTTGTTCGTCCGGCAGGGCCAATGCATTTGCCATGCTTGAGCGTTCCGGGAACAATATCACCTGTCCGGTTAAACCACGGTATTTCGAGTTTTACTGCATCGCTCACCTTTTTGACGGAGGCGGACGCTACTGGTCTCCGGCTGACGGTGAAAAGATCATGAAAAAAGGACAGTGCGTCATAATGGTCCCGCGCTTCCTCCATTTCTACGGACATTACAATGGACCCTTCGTCGAGGATACCGTCTGTTTTACCGGGCCGATTGCTGATAATCTTTTCAAATCAGGCATTCTCAAGCCGGGCGTATTTAATATGGGGAAGGCGCGCCGCCTCATTCCGCTCCTGGATATGGTTGTTGACCCTGCCGTTGATTCTCAGATTGCGGCTAATCTTTCGCTCCAGAATCTGCTCGTTGAGCTTTATATGGAAAACAAACGATCTTCTCCGGACGATGGCGAAGCATGCCTCGGGATGCTCGTCGAAGAACTCAAAAATACTCCTGCGAAATGGTGGACGGTTGGCGAGATGTCGGACTTCTGCAATCTGAGTGAACCACAGTTCCGCCGTGTTTTTCGCCGCCATACCGGAATGTCCCCGAAAAGCTATATCGACAGGCTGAAGATCCAGCAGTCGGCCGAAAAGCTTATTTCTTCCGACGAGTCGTCCGTCAGTGCTGTCGCCGCAGGCTTCGGCTATCTTGATCCTTTCCATTTCAGTCGTCGCTTCAAGCAACTTATGGGACTTTCCCCCGCGGAGTACCGCGCGCGGCATTCCGCTTTTAAGGGCTTCGGCACTTGATTTCTTAGGATTTGAAACCTAAATTCGCTTCTTAATCAACGGAGTATATAATATGGAAAATAAAGTAATTGTCCGTTTTACGATGGCGGAAGGCTGTGACGACCTTGTTCCCGCCAAAGCCCACCACGACGATGCAGCCTATGATATCAGGGCGAGGGCCGAAGTCGAGCTTGTTCCCCGTAAACCCGTGCTTGTTCCGACCGGGCTTTTTCTCGAACTCCCGATAGGTTACGAGGCTCAGATAAGGCCCCGCAGCGGTATGGCCCTCAAACATGCGCTTACCGTTCCGAATTCGCCGGGGACGATTGATGCGGGCTACCGTGGCGAAGTCTCTGTGATTGTCCTGAATGCGGGCGACGAATCATACCACGTCAAACGTGGAGAGCGTATTGCCCAGATGGTCATAAGTAAACTTCCCGACGTTGAAATGGTTCAGGTCGAATCGCTTTCCGAGTCCAAACGCGGCGCGGGCGGCTTCGGCAGCACCGGCAAGCACTGAGTCCCGCCGGTCTTTTCGTAAATCCCTTTTTTGTGCTGTTGTATCTTGTTTTCACAATTGTATGAACTTTCTAGAATGTTGTGAAGGCATATAATTAATTGCCCGGCAGGCAATGTGCGGAGGGGGCGGCTTTAATCCTGGAAAAGGCGACAAATTCGGTTGCAAAAACTCATGACAAGGCTATCTTATCTGTTTACCATGCGGAATTTGTTGATTTTAGAGGTGCGATTGCATTCGTGCCAGGTTAATAAAATGAGGATATCAGATCTTGAGACGAGAAATGTTCAAGCAGTTCCTGAAAAAACCGACGATGACAGGATCAATGTGGCCGAGTTCCTCTTTCCTTTCAAAAAAAATCATTGACAGCGAGCATATAAGGGCCGCTTGTTCAGTTGTCGAGCTGGGTCCCGGAACGGGGGCTGTTACTCCTCATATAATTGAAAGTATCAGAAAAGAGACGAAGTTTTTTACTATTGAACTCAATGCGGAGATGATTCCCGTCTTTAAGAGTAGATTTCCCAAAGTCAAAATATATAACGACAGTGCCGCTAATCTGCCTGGCATTCTCAAGGATGAGGGCCTCGAATCCGTGGATGTCGTAATCTCGGGCCTGCCTTGGGCGACTTTCCCTGAAAGGCTTCAGGACCAGCTCCTCGACGCAATCGTAGAATCCCTGCCCAAAGGCGGTTTTTTTACCACCTATGGCTATGTCCAGGGCACATTCCTTCCCGGCGCCAAGAATTTCAAACGCAAGCTCAGCAAGCACTTTTCGCATGTTGATAAATCTCCTATAATATGGCTGAACCTTCCACCGGCATTCGTTTACCGCTGCGTGAAATAGCCTGTTCGCATACCCTGTAATTCAAAGGGGGGGGTAATATGGGAATGAAATCAGGAAAAATCCTTTTTGCGCTTCTGGTACTGTCTTTGCTTCTACACCCTCTTTCTGCCCAGTCGTCGGATGAAAAGCTTTTCGATGGTCTGCGCCGTGGCAATAGCCAGATTTTAAGTGAAGCCCTGAATGAAGGAGCAGCTCCGGACCTGGCCGATTCCCGAGGGAATACTGTTCTCATGATGGCGGTTATGTTTGGACAGTCGGAGGCCGTAAGGCTGCTTCTCGCGAAGGGTGCCGACGTCAATCTTCAGGACAATGACGGAAATAGCGCCCTGATGCGGGCGGCTAGAAATAACCGTGTCGAAATAGCGAAGTTGCTGCTTGAGAAAAATACCGACGTCAATATGAAGAATAATAAAGGCGAGACCTGTCTTACAATCGCGTTGTACAAACGTTACGCCGAATTTGCCGGACTTATCATGAGATCCGGTAGAATAGAACTCAGCCCATCGATTCTTTTCGCAGCCTCAAGGAGCAGGTCTGAAGATATTTATCGACTTATCTGTTCGCAAGTTCCTCCCGAGACTGGCGAGAAAAACAGTACTTTTCTTGTTCCCTTCAGGCAGAATAAAAAATGGGGATTCCTCAATGCCGCTACCGGACATGTGGCAATCCGGCCGCGTTTTGACTTTGCCATGTTATTCGTCGATGGGAAAAGTCGTGTAAAAGAAGGGAATAAGTGGGGCTTTATCGACAGTTCCGGGAATATGGTAATCCAGCCGCGCCTTGACTCTGCTAGGTCGTTTAATCAAGGACTTGCGCCTGTAAAAATTTCAGGAAAGTGGGGTTATAGAGACAAGGACGGCAAAGTCCTTATCTCTCCCCAATTTGATGGCGCCATGCCTTTTGATGACTTCGGTTTCGCCTGCATTCGCAGAGACAGAAAATACGGCTTCATAGACAAAGCCGGGAAAATGGTGATCGAACCCAAGTTTGACAGCCCTTCGCGTTTTTCCAAAGACGGGATTGCCACATTTTCTCTAGGACGGGTTTTTTTCAGGATTGACAGCAGCGGCTGGATTGTCGGCCCCATATATTTCCCGGGCCAAAAATTTGAAAGCTCAATATTTTCAAAAAAATCTTTATACACCATTATCGCGCTCGCGCTGTCTTTGCTTGCCGGAGTTGTGGTGCTTTTTATTTTTTTCAGGCGAAGGAACAAATGGGCAGTCCGCGCCATTCGGCCAGCTTCCATTCCCGGGAGACGAATGCAATGAAGCGCAAACTGCGTTAGGTTCTTATTCCTTCGATAATCATTTATATCGTCTTCTGCATTGTGTTCTGGATTGTTTTCTGTGTTGTTTTCCGATTGATGGACAGTTACCAGCTGTTGAAACTGATTGTAATCGAAATACTACCCTTTCTTTTGACGGCGACGACTATCGATTATATGCGGAATGGCGTGATCCCTTCCTGGAAACATCGTTATAGGGATGTGACAATTGCGGCTCTTTACCGGAAAGACAATCCAAGGCGTTTCTTTTGGGCTATGGTTAATTTTTTTTCTTTGCCGCACTTTTCGTTTGTCTTTGGCATATTTATGTCCTATAATCGCTCATGAGGATTACCGGACTAATACAGCGGCGAATAACTGGCGGTTGTTGATATGACACGCAAGCGAAGGAAAAAGAAGCTTTCGATTTTTATTCCTGCTATATTCCTTTTTGCCGTATTTGCGATTATCTTCAGTCTTTTATTCCGTGACAAAATGGACGAGGGCATAATGGCGCTGGTGATGTTTGCCGTGCTTCCATTCGTCATAATAGCATGGATTGTCGATGGCTTTGCTCAAGGTGTGATTTTCAGGGGCAGATGGCTTTCTTTGCGTGATGCGACCTCGACAGTGAAAGAAGTCACTCGAAAAGACAACCCTCTGAGCTTCTGGACTATGGTTGCACTCTCATTTATATTTGCGCTGGCGATTCTTGTATTTGTCGTTCTTGGTATTTATACCCGCTTAACCCTAGTCTCATAGACAATTTCTGCCCATGAGGAATGTCTTTTTTACGAGTCTCTCGTCGCCGATCATCATAAGGACGAAGAGTTTTTCAAGAAGAGTTTTTGCGAACGAAAGGCGGTATTCGATAAGCTCCGTCGCCTTGAGATCGAGGACGATGAAATCCGCTTCCTTGCCGGGAACGAAGTTCCCTATCTTTTTGTCGAGCGAAAGCGCTTCCGCACCACCCAGTGTCAGCATATGGAACGCCTTGAACGGCGAGAGTGTATAATTCTGGAGCTGCGCCATCTTATAGGCCTCGCCGAGAGTCGGTAGAAGCGATATCCAGTTGCCTGCTCCCACATCGCTGCCGATTGCCGTTCTTATCTTGAACTCGGAAACCTTTTTGAACTTGAATATGCCGCTTCCGAGGAAGAAATTCGACGACGGGCAGTGCGCTATCACCGAATTGCTGGAGCCGATTCTTTCAAAGTCGCTATTTTTCAGGTGGAGCGCATGTGCGAGGATGCTGCGTTCGCCGAGAAGTCCTGCGTTGTCGTAAACGTCCAGATAGCTTTTTGCCCACGGGAAAAGTTCCTTTACCTGTTTAACTTCGCTCTTGTTTTCGCCGAGATGGGTCTGCATGTATGTCCCTGGGTGTGCGGCGTAGATTTCACCTGCCAGTTGTAACAGCGTTTCCGTGCAGCCCGGTGCGAAGCGCGGTGTTACCGCATACGATATTCTTGAGCGGTTATGCCATTTTTCTATAAGGTCTACCGTGTCTGCCGCCAATTTTTCAGCGCCGTCTGAGGCGCGATGCCCGTCCATCATCACCATACCGCCAATCAGCCGCATATTGAGCTTTTCCGCTTTTTCGAAGAGCGCCTCCGCAGAGACCTTGTGTCTTGAGCAGAAGACTGCGGCGGTTGTCGTCCCGGATTTGAGAAGTTGCCTCAGAATAAAATCTGTTTCTCCGACGGCTGTCTTTTTATCCTTAAATCTTTCTTCGGCGGGGAAGATGTAGTCTTCCAGCCAGCTCATGAGTTGTTCGCCGTAGGACGCTATTGAGGCCAGTTGTGGCTGGTGGATATGAGAATCTATGAAGCCAGGCATAATCAGCGAGTCCTTGAATTCGATGACTTTAGTCCCCGTTGGCAGTGTATTGAGCAGTTTGTCGGCAGGTCCGGCTGATTCGACGAGACCATTTTTAATCGTCAGTATTCCGTCAGGGAAATATTCGTAGGCATAATCTTTTGTTTCAAGAGTCGGGCTTCCCGTGAAATGAAAAATTCCGCCTCTGAATGCCCGCAGTGCATCTGTTTTCTCAGTTTTTTCTGTCATGCTATATCTTTTCCGCCGATTTGCGAGGATTTCAAGAGCCGATGGAATATTATTTTATTCCAGATATGGATTCATATGGGAGAGAAAGCTATTTGAAGTTTTTTACTTTAATACTATCTTAACCGTGAATTGATGAATAGGTCAAAGACATAGAAGGAGGGTGTAAGGACTCGATATGAAAATAACAGATGATATATTCAAGGCCGTTCAGCGGACCGTGGAAGCATTCGGTTCAATCGGGGAATTCGCTGAAAAGGCGAACATCCAGGGAGAAATACTTACGGACTTTCTCACTAAAAAAACCAAATCGATCAAAGACGATACTTGGGAGAAAATCTATCCGTTCGTGAAAAATTATCTGCCGGGCGGTTCCCCCACCGAAGTTAAGGGCATGCACCTGAAGGGACATTTGACGACTGACCAGAGAATCCTTATGGACGCCTTTGACGAGCTTTCTAAGGAGACCAGGGAGAAAAAGCTTATCGAAATAGTGGAGCTTGCCAGAGTCGAAGTTGAGAGGAAGAATTCAAAGTTCTTCTAAAAGTCCACTTTTCCCGGATTTGCTTTCCGCGCGCCTTGCTTTAATTGACATAAAGTTTATACTATTAGTAGAGATTTAAATGCAGGAGACACGGATATGTGGGATTATAACCAAAAAGTGATGGACCACTTCCTGCACCCCAGGAACGTCGGAGAAATGCCGGAACCCGATGCCGTTGGCGAAGTCGGTAATATGACTTGCGGCGATGCGCTTAAGCTTTTTCTCAAAGTCTCGCCGGATGGCCGGATTGAGGATGTGAAGTTTCAAACCTTTGGCTGCGCCAGCGCGATAGCCTCGTCATCAGTCCTTACGGAAATCGTAAAGGGCATGACCCTCAGCGAGGCCGAAAAAGTTACCAATAAGGACATTGTGGAGGTTCTCGGCGAGCTGCCCGAGGAAAAAATGCACTGCTCCGTGATGGGGATGGAAGCTCTCCAGGCAGCCATTGCCAACTATAAAGGCGTATCAACACCTCTTTCATCGGAAACCAGTGAGCACGAAGGGCGTATTGTATGCAAATGCTTCGGTGTTACTGATGTCAAGATAAGAAGGGTCGTCAAGGAAAATAATCTTCATACCGCGGAGCAGGTCACAAATTATTGTAAGGCCGGCGGCGCATGCGGATCCTGTCTCGATTCCATACAGGAGATAATCGATGGTATATGGCGCGGAGCCGCCAGCGAAAAAACCGAAAGCTCAGCCGATAGTTTCGGTAAGCTCTCTCCTGTCCGCAAGGTACTGAGAATACAGGAAATAATAGAAAAAGAGATAAAGCCGCTCCTCGAAAAAGACGGCGGAAGCATAGAACTCATCGATATAAACGAAAATGAAGTGATGGTAAAACTTGCGGGCCGGTGCGCATCGTGCCCCGCTTCTCAGGTTACCCTGAAACATACGGTTGAAGGCAAGCTCCGCGAGTTCGCTTCCCGCTCTTTATCGGTTAAAAATGTGGATTGAAAATGACAGCCAAAACAATATACGTCGATAATAACGCGACAACCGCCGTAGCCCCCGAGGTCTTTGAGGCGATGACCCCTTTTCTGACCAATCTCTACGGTAACCCGTCAAGCATTCACTACTTCGGCGGGCAGGTGGCTAAATATGTCGAGGATGCCAGGAATCAGCTTGCATCCCTCCTTGGCGCCGACCCCAGAGAGATAATCTTTACAAGCTGCGGCACGGAAAGCGATAATGCAGCTATTTTCAGCGCACTTCATCTCTGCCCGAAGAAAAACAAGATTGTTATTTCGAGAGTCGAGCACCCGGCAGTGCTGAATGTCGGCAAGGAACTCGAACGTCGCGGCTACAGGGTCGTCGAGGTACCGGTCGATTCAAAGGGCAGACTGGATATGGAAAGCCTTCAGTCCGCCGTCGATGACGAGACCGCCATTGTTTCCGTGATGTGGGCGAATAACGAAACAGGTAACATTTATCCTGTTTCCGAAATAGCCAGGATAGCTCACTCGCATGGAGCTATTTTTCACACCGATGCCGTGCAGGCCGTGGGTAAAGTCCCGATCTCCATGAATCTTTCAGAAATAGATATGCTCAGCCTTTCCGGGCATAAACTTCACGCGCCGAAGGGCGTCGGGGCCCTCTACGTCAGGCGTGGTGTGCGTTTTCGCCCCTTTATCGCAGGCGGGCATCAGGAGCGGAGCCGCCGCGGAGGGACTGAAAATGTTGCCGGAATTGTTGCGCTCGGCAAGGCCTCCGAACTTGCCCTTGAAAACATGAATATTGAAACAGACTATGTAAGTTCTCTGCGCGACAAACTGGAAAAAAGCATATTGGAATCAATCCCCAAGGTCAGGATAAACGGAGACCCCGAACACCGCCTCCCGAACACGACCAATATAAGTTTTGAGTTTATAGAAGGCGAATCAATCCTCATGCTCCTCGACCAATTCGGAATATGCGCATCCAGCGGAAGCGCCTGCACTACGGGCAGCCTTGAGCCTTCTCATGTCCTTCGGGCAATGGGGCTTCCCTACACGGCCGCGCATGGCGCAATAAGGTTCAGCTTTTCCAGATTCAATACCATGGATGAAGTCGATTTCATCCTTGAAAAAATTCCAGGAATAATCTCGACCCTGAGAAATATTTCCCCCTACTGGAAGAACTAAAAAAAAGCCCGGTCAAAACCGGGCTTATCGCGTTTGTGATGGATTCAGGCAGGCTAGTCTTTTATCCCGAGTTCTTTCTTGAGCGCCGTGATGACAAGCTTTTCTTTGTACTTGTCGCCCATTGAACCAATCCTTATATACATCAGGACTTTGTCTTTTATGTCAGTGTCTTTTACGGTAACTTCGATACCCTCGGCCTCGTAATGCCCCTGCATTCTTGTGTTGTTCACCTTGTGTATCGGGTATCCCATTGGCGGAAGTACTTTTTCAAGTGCTGCGTTAAGCTTTTCCGCTGTAGTGTTGAGGTATGCATCTGTGGAATTTGATTCATGACGCGACAGTCTCATTTCCTCTATGCTCTGACAGCCTCCTGTGAAAAATGCCGGCACTGCCAGCGCAACAGCCGCCAAAACCGCGAAAACTTTTTTTGACATGTTCTCTCCCTCTCTTTTTGATTCGATTGTTTTACGGAATATCCAGAATATAACAGGATATCTTCCGAATTCAAAGTACCTGTCGGAGTTCTGGCTCTTCCCCTACAATCGGTTCTTTGTCATGTTTGCGGTATTGAACAGCCGTATTCCTGTTTGTCTGAATTCATTTTCAGGAATGGGCGACTTTGTTAAGTGCGGCTATTGCCAACGATTTTAAATTCATTTTGTAATGTAATATAACAGGCATTGACTTTTAACTTAGAGTCCCGTATCTTCTATACCAAATTGTTTGTGACAGAGCACTGGAGAATTTGAAAGTTGAATGGTTCTGTAGAAGATTCGGTCGGTATTCATGATAAATACCAGTTTGAGGTTAAGTTTACTTACCCGCTGGACAGGGCTCGGCCCTTCAATTCCTATCACGTGGAAACGTATATGTTTATCCCTAATAACCTTTGTGTCAATAAGCATACCTATTCCAAGGAAGAGTTTTATAACGATATGCAGAAATACATCCGGCTCAAGACTCCCGTGATGCTTCTGAAAAATATTCTTGAAGAGTCTGAAAGCAGCCCGCTTTTTTCACTGAAGATGGCCATGAAGGATTTCGTTGCCCACCCGTTATCATCCGAGCACGAAGAAGAGTACAAATATCATCTCAAGATGTTTTGCTCTATTTTTAAGAGTACCTTTCGTGACAAGGAGACATACATCGAAAAGCTTTCCGAAACTGAGGATCGGGAGCCGATAATAAAAAACTTCCTTGCCAACGCTGCCGAAATAGCCCGAAGCTTCCGGGCGCTGAAGGAGATAATTCAGGTACCGACTGTAGGCAGCAGGAATCTTGCATTCTTTAATCTCGCGGACGAATACCTG
Organism: Lentisphaerae bacterium GWF2_45_14; assembly: GCA_001804785.1. Classification (GTDB taxonomy): domain Bacteria; phylum Verrucomicrobiota; class Lentisphaeria; order Victivallales; family GWF2-45-14; genus GWF2-45-14. Next base: position 35,491 of record MHBG01000076.1, on the reverse strand, counting down.
AGCCTTACTCTGAATAAATATAAATACCGATTCGTCTTTTTTCTCGAGAAGTCCAATATTACCAACAGGGCCGTGTATAAAAAGGAAGTTGTCGATTCGCTTCATTCGGAAATACTTTACCGTCAGGCGAATAAATACCCTTCAGTCCCGCAGAAGAATTCCGACAACGAGGAAATGGTCTACCGCGAAAGCGTGCTCAAGAAGGTTATGGGCAGCGCTCTATTCCTCAGGACAAGCATGAGGCGCGACGGCATTTACCTTGAACAGATAGTCTTCGGCATTGCGGCCGGAATAGCGATGGCCTTCGCTACCGCTGTCGGCTTCTATTTTCAGATGCAGCTTGGCTTCACCTTTTCGCTCTTCATGATACTTGTTGTTGCCTATATGTTCAAAGACCGCATCAAGGAGCTTGGCCGCATATATATAAACAATAAGATAAGAAAATATATCTACGACCGGAAAATAAGAATACTGAGCAGTCTCAATGAAAAAATCGGCTACTGCAAAGAGAGCTTCTCTTTCCTTTCCGAAAAAAGCCTGCCGCCGCAGATAACGAAACTAAGAAACCGGGATCTTATGGCCGAACTCGATAACGGAGGAATCGGCGAAAACGTGATTTATTCGAAGAAGCTCATTAAGATATTTTCCGACAAGTGTAAAGATCTTCTTTCGGATTTCAACGTCGACGGCATCAACGACATAATCCGCTTCAACGTAAAGCAGTTCCTCGAAAAGATGGACAATCCCACCAAGGTGCTTTTTATGCCGGAAGGCGATGAAGTGATTACGACCAAGGGCAAACATGTCTACCATGTCAACATGATAATCAAATACGGCATGTTCAGACAGGAGGACGTTTTCAAGCGCTTCCGCATCATCCTGAGCCGCAGCGGAATAAAGAAAATACAAGAAATCTGACTAGCCTGTTTATCTTGTTTCGAGGGCCGCCCATATCATAGCGGCGAAATTTTCATCGGGAACGAATTCAGGGACACTGTTTCCTGTTCCAAGAGCGTATGAACCTTTCTCCGATGCGCGTTTCAGCATTTCCAATGCTCTTCTGTAAATCACGTCAGGCTCCGATGTCGCTACGAAATGGACATCCAGTCCGCCCATAACACCTATTCTTCCGGCAAACTTTTCATATTCCTTCTCTACTGGCGAGATAGCGTCTTCGTAGGAGTGTTTGCCGTCATATTTTATGACTTCGATGATGTCCTCCCATATTTCTGAAGCATTCCCGCAAGAATGAAGGATGGCATATTTTCCTGCGTCATGAATTGTTTCCACTATCTTTTTGTGCCACGGGAAGACGTATTTTCTCATTGCGTCAGGCGGAAGCATGGACTGGGTCTTGAAGCCCCAATCGTCGTTCGATATGCAGGCGCCAGTATGCTTCAGCGGGGCGGCAAGACCGTAGTAGCGCACTAGTCGCGAACCGATGGCATCAAAAATGTCCTGCACAAGCTCCGGATCGTCGTAAAGCATCATGCAAAGATTGTCATAACCTACAAGGCGTATCACATTTTCAAGCACGCCGCCGGGTCCGCAGACTATCATCCTCATCTTGTCTGGAAGCTTGTCGGCTGCCATTTTCTCAAGCTTGTCGGCAGCATTCTTTTCCGGTTCGGGCCATGCGTAGGCGTTAAATGACGGTCTGTCGGTGATTAATGCTCCTTCGTTGAGAGAGATGCTTTCTTCGGTATGGCGTTCCCCTGCCGGAAAGCAGAAGCAGGGAAGTCTTACTGTCGCGTAATCATAGCCCGCCTTTTCAAAGGCTTTTATCATTACCGCCGAATATTCGACGGAGTCGCAGGCGAGCCCACTAAGTTTTTCTCCGGAGAGTCTCGAATAGATCCTCTCATTAAGGAAAAACTCAAAAAGGACACTTTCTCCTGGATTTTCCTTTTTCAGGACTTTTTCCAGTCTTGAGAAATCCGGATGCGGCTTGTAATCCATGACTTTCTCGAAATAGCTTGAATCACTCATTTTTCACTTCTCCTTGATTTTATCATTAAAATATATCCATAACTGTATTATAATGAAGTTTACGCTTGAATCTTTACTGTTAAAGACTATTTTTTATCATAAACGGTTATTTTTATGGAAAAGCTGGTACTTAAAAACTGCATTGCTCCTGATGCGCGGACATCCTCAAGAATGCTCGCGCTCCACCCTTTTGTGAGGCAGAGCGGAGACGGGATAAGAACGCCTTGGCATCTGGGAAGACGCAAGCTTTTGGACTACTTGGCGGTTTTTATAAACAGCGGACACGGGATTTTTTCGATTGAGGACAAAGAATACGATATCGGACCCGGCGACCTATTTTGGGTGCCGCCAGATACTTTTCATGAAATGCGTGGCGTCGGCGCACGGATGCACTGCCTTTATATTCATTTCGATCTTATTTACGATTCCGCCCGAAGTCACTGGGACGCATATATCCCAGGCGACAGTGATTTGTCGGAGTACCGCCGCCTGATGCATCCGCCTCTCAATGAACCTGTTATCAACAGCTGGCGGGGGCGCCTTCCGCTTGTCAGGAGGAAGCCTGAGATTCTTGACATATTCAGGACGGTCGCTCGCGAGCATAAACGCTCTCCGTATCACGAACTGAAACTTTCAGGAATGATTCTCGAACTGATAAATGAGATAGACAACGCTCTTGAAGCTGTTTCGGGCCCCTTGAGCCACCATATGGAGAAAATGAAACGTGCGGCCGAATACATACTTCTCAACTATCAGGATCCTAATCAGGAGATACGGAAAATGGCGAGGAATTTCGGACTGAGTGAGACGCATTTCCGGAAGCTTTTTAAAGAAAATTTCGGGGTCAGTCCCGGCAGGATGCTTAGCGATTCAAGGATAAGGTGCGCGCGTGAGCTTTTGGCCTATACCGACATGAGTGTTTCCGAAATAGCGTCCGCCAGCGGCTACAAAAATATTTATGATTTCTCCCGTTCGTTTCGCAAAAACTCCGGCTGTTCTCCGACTCAATTTCGCAAGTAACGTTTTTTCTTCCATGACTGCCCTGTTCCGTGTACAATATCCTGGAAAAGTTTCTGGACAAATCTAAAAATTTTCGTTTCCTCGGTGTCGGTTCCGGGCAATCGGGAAAATTAGTCAATATTCAAGTTGTATTATGGCAAAGGTCGGTGTATAATGAGTTCAAAGACGGTGTAGTATTGATTATATCACATTAAATTTGGGAGGTTTGTAATGTTGACATTGCCTGTTATCATAACCGGAATAATCATGATCCTAGCCTTGGTATGCATGGTTATCTGCGCTAAGAAACAAAAAACTTATCCAAACGCTCAGACATTTGCGGTCTTTTTGTTGATGGTTGTCGTAGCGTGCGGGATATTTATTCTTTACAAAACAGGTACATTTGGCGATACCGAAACAGCACGGCTTATCGAAAATGAACTCAAATACGCGAAAGCAAAGTCACTTGTGTTCGGCAGGACCCTCAAAAAGGAATTCCCTGAAGCAAAGGTCCTTGTGATATCGGACCGGAACTTTGAAAAGAATGAAAGGCAGAAAGCCATTGTTGAAAGCCTGAAGGAAGGTCTTGGAATCATCACTCCGGTAGAAATAGATACACTCGAGATGCTTGCCGACAGAAAAGATGGTACGATTCCCGAAGAAATGGAAATGCTTCCGCTTGAGGAAATGATGACATCAAAAGATTTTGATGCCGTACTGAGTAAGCACCCAACCAGTAATCTTATAATCTCAATGATAGGACTGCCTAGGGATGCCAGTGCGATGAAGCTCTGGACAAATTCATCTCCCTCCAGGCCTGCTCTTGCCCTTCTAAACGGCGACGTGCACAGCCTGAAAAATGCTATAGCGAATGGATTTATCAATGCCATTGTAATATACCGGCCCGGCGTTAAATTCAGTGAAGACCCATGCCCGCTTGACCCGCAGGAAGCTTTTGACCAGAGATACCTTATCGTCACGCCTAAAAATATTGAAGAGCTGTCACAGAAGTACAAAAATCTCTTCATGGAATAAGCCCAAGTTTTGCCTTGAAAAACTTCATCCTCTCAAGGGGATGAAGTTTTTTTTTCGCTTTACGGGGATATATTATCCGGAACAAAATAATTCAGGAGTACGAGATGGCAGAGTTCGATGAATTCAACTCATATTTGAATAATTTTACGCCGCGGGCGAAGAACGTTTTGGTACTTGCCCAGAAAGAAGCGGAAAGATTCAACCACGACTATGTGGGGACGGAGCATCTTCTGCTGGGAATTATCGCACTGGGAGAAGGTGTTGCTGTCGCGGTACTTAAGTCAATGGGGCTTAATCTCGATAAGCTCAGGATCGAAGTCGAAAAACAATCAGGGACCGGCGGACAGACCAAGGTTGAGGGGATTCCCCCCTTTACGCCGCGTCTGAAAAAAGTCCTCATTCTATCCGCAAATGAGGCTAAGGCCATGAACTACAACTTCATAGGGACGGAGCACCTCCTGCTCGCAATCCTTCGCGAAGGTGAAAGCGTGGGCGCCAAAGTTTTAAAGAATATGAAAATAGATATAGAAAAGGTCCGCAAGGAAATAATTAAGTCTCTCGATCCCAACTATTTGCCTGATTCCGACGAGGATATGGGCTATAAGCCTTCGTCTTTCGCAGCCGGTGGTATCGGCGGCGCACCAGGAAACGGCGAAGAGGAGCCGTTGAACGCGCTCAAGGCGTTCGGGCGGGACTTGACGGAAATGGCACGGGCAGGCGAACTGGATCCTGTTATCGGAAGAAAAGATGAAATAGAACGAGTCGTTCAGGTACTCTGTCGCCGTACAAAAAATAACCCGGTACTCATCGGTGAGGCAGGCGTTGGGAAAACAGCTATCCTCGAAGGGCTCGCACAGGCCATTGCCAAAGGGGATGTTCCCGATATTCTCACCGGGAAAAAAATATTCGCGCTCGACTTGCCGCTCATGATAGCCGGGACAAAGTACAGAGGGCAGTTTGAAGAACGCATCAAAGCAGTCATTGATGAAGTTAAAAATTCCAAAAAGGTCATACTCTTTATCGACGAGCTGCATACCATCGTCGGAGCCGGAGGCGCCGAAGGAGCGATGGATGCCGCAAACATAATCAAGCCGGCGCTCTCAAGAGGAGATCTGCAGTGCGTGGGCGCGACAACCATGGATGAATATCGAAAAGGCATAGAAAAAGATGCCGCGCTCGAGCGCCGCTTCCAGCCGGTTATAGTCGAGCCGCCCACTATCGAGGACACCATTAAAATACTTCAGGGACTCAAGGAATGCTATGAAAAGCATCATCACGTGAGCTATGACGACAATGCGCTTATTACCGCAGCCCGTCTCTCAGACCGTTACATAACAGGGCGTTTTCTGCCGGACAAGGCAATAGACGTGATGGATGAGGCCGGAGCACGCGCGCGAATAAAGGAAAAAGATGTCCCCCCCGATTTGTCCGCCCTTGAAACAGAACTTAAAAATGTCTGCGCCTCTAAAGAAACGGCCATTGCCGACCAGAAGTTTGAGGAGGCCGCATCCTGTCGCGACCGCGAACGCAGCATTCGCATGGAAATCGACGGGGCCATGGAAAAATGGAGAAATGAGAATAAAGAAAAACGCATCAGGATATCGGTGAAGGAAATACTCGAAGTTGTCGCGAAGCTTACCGGTGTGCCTGTTCAGCAGATGGAGGAAGGCGAAAGCGCCCGGCTCCTGCGTATGGAGGATGAACTGGAAAAAACGGTTGTTGGTCAGCATGACGCCGTTTCAATCATTTCAAGAGCGATGAGACGCTCCAGAGCAGATCTTAAAGATCCGAAGCGACCTATCGGCTCGTTCATATTCCTCGGTCCTACCGGCGTTGGCAAGACGCTGCTGGCTAAGGCGTTGGCCGAATTTATGTTCGGAGATCCCGAGGCCCTGATACAAGTCGATATGTCAGAATACATGGAGAAATTCAATATCAGCCGTCTTGTCGGCTCTCCTCCGGGATATGTCGGACACGGCGAAGGTGGGGAACTTACCGAAAAAGTGCGTCGCCGTCCGTACGCTGTCGTCCTTTTCGATGAAATAGAAAAGGCGCATCCGGACGTTATGCACACGCTTCTTCAAATACTTGAGGAAGGCAAACTTTCCGATACGCTCGGAAGAAGGATAGACTTCAGAAACACGATAGTAATAATGACAAGCAACCTGGGCGCTGATAAAATCATAAAGGGTGGCGGACTCGGTTTCGACACCCAGAGCAAGTATCAGACTTTCGATAAAATACGCGACCAGCTTGTCGATATGGCAAAGAAAAGATTCAAGCCGGAGTTCATCAACCGCGTTGACGAAGTCATCGTATTCAGAAAACTTGAACGCGAAGACCTCGCGCAAATAATAAACATAGAAATAGACAAGGTAAAAGAACGGCTTAAATTTCAGGGACTTACACTTAATGTGGAGCAGGGTGTTCTTGATTTCCTGATAGACAAGGGCTACGAACCCGAATATGGCGCCCGCCCGCTGCGCCGCGCAATCGAAAAATATGTAGAGGACGCACTGGCAGAGGAAATCCTCCGCGGTTATTTCAAAAACTACAAAAATATCAAGGTCGTGGCTGACAATCAGAAACTGGTCTTCATACCCGATAATGAAGAGGAGATTATTCAGAGCATCAGCAAGTCAATGGCCAAAGAAGAAGAGAAGCCCAAACGCCGTGCCGCAAAAAAAAGTCCCAAAAGCAAGAAGTGAAAAGTCCAGACATGGGCAATGATGAGATTTTCGAGATAGTCAATCAAGACGGGGCAGTTATCGGGACGGCCCCGCGTTCAGAATGCCATGGCAATCCTGCGTTGGTGCACCGTTGTGCGCACGTGGTAGTGTATCACCCCGACGGCAGGATACTTCTCCAGAAAAGATCAGCGGCCAAAGACATCCAGCCTGGCAAATGGGATACAGCAGTCGGCGGTCATCTCCAAGTCGGTGAAGACTTTGAGTCCGGAGCGCGCAGGGAGATGAATGAAGAGCTAGGGCTTGATCCCGCAGTGCCGCTTGAGTTCCTCTTCGATTCCAAAATAAGAAACGATATTGAGTCAGAAAAAGTGAGAGTCTTCTCCGTTGTGTCGTCCGGGCCTTTCCAGTTCGACCGCGATGAGGTGAGCGAAGTCAGGTTCTGGACGGTCTCCGAGCTTAAGGACTCGCTTGAAAGGGACGATTTCACGCCCAATCTTAAAGCAGAACTTAAAAAGCTCCTCGGAAGCAATGAGTAAAGAAAACGACAAAAAAGAGATTTCATTTTCGCCGGGCGCCGCGGCATTTGCGCGTTTCAGAAAAGACTATATGGCTCTCATCGGAAGCGCTGGAATTTTCCTGATATTCATGTCAGCTGTGATTGCGCCCATTATCGCGAATGGAAGACCTTTTGTTTTTTTCTCGAAACTGTCAGGACTCTCCTTTCCATTCCTGAGATATATTTTCGCACCGGACAGCAGCGAAGCCGTAGTTGAAAAAATCTTCAATTTTCTGCTTATATTTCTACCCCTTTCGATAATAATATTTCTAGTCAGCGCCGGATGGAAAAGAAAAAAACTTTTTGTCTCTATCGCATCGGGAACGGCCCTGTTCCTGCTCATCCCATTTTTTACGACCAGTCATATACTTGAAAAAACCGACTGGCTGAAGGCCGCATCGGAATTTTCGCAGGGCGAGTTTGCCTTCTTTGCTCCCGTTCCATACGGACCTTTCAGTACTACGGGAAGTCCCTATGAAAAGCCTTCACGCAAGCACGTTATGGGAACCGATCACATCGGGCGCGATGTCCTTTCACGAATGCTTTACGGAGCGAGGGTATCGCTCGCGGTTGGATTTCTTGCGACAGGACTTTCTCTCGTTATCGGGATAAGTGTAGGCCTTTTCGCCGGATACTGCGGCGGGAAGACGGACATGCTCATAATGAGGATTATAGAAATCATAATATGCTTTCCTACCTTCCTCCTGCTCCTCATCCTGATGGCTGTGATGATGGACCGCAAATACGACCAGTCGATACTGATTGTGATTGCCATCCTCGGGCTGACCGGATGGACCGGGCTCGCAAGGCTTGTCAGGGGCGAAACTTTAAAGCAGAGAACCTTCCCGTATATCCTCAGTTGTGAAGCACTTGGACTGCCGGTCTGGCGAATAATGTTTTTTCACATTTTCCCGAACATATCAGGGCCTGTACTCGTTAGCTTTACTTTCGCGGTGGCGGAATTCATCCTCGCGGAAAGCGGACTGAGCTTCCTCGGCTTCGGCGTACAGGCGCCTACGGCAAGCTGGGGCGAACTTTTGCGACAGGCATTTGCGGAACCATTTCTTTACTGGCATCTGACGCTCTGGCCAGGCCTAGCGCTCTTCATCACCGTCTGCTCATTCAACTTCGCGGGGGAAGGACTTCGCAAGGTCTTCGACCCAAAGGAATAGAGACTGGCTTATCTTATATTTAAGTGGGCTGAGAGTTCGAGCATTTTTTCTATCGGCCTGAGGGCTTTTATTCTGACATCCTCCGGCACGGTTATTTTGTACTCTTCCTTTTTAAGCGAATTGTAAAGGTCGATAAGCCTTATCATTTTCATTGTATAGCAGACGGCTTCTTCGGATACCGGGACCAAGAGTTTGCCGGGATTCTCCCTGCGGAGCCGATGAAGTATACCCGACTCGGTGGCAATTATAAATTGCCTGCTGTCGGATTCTTTTACATAACCGCACATTCCTCCGGTACTGAGGACTTCGTCGGCAAGTTCAATGACTTCAAGCCTGGACTCGGGATGTATTATCACCTTTGCGTCCGGAAATTCTTTTTTGCGCGCAAGGATGTCCTCTTTCTTCAGTCGCATATGAGTGGGGCAGTAGCCCGGGAACATCGTCATTTTGCGGCCCGTCTTATGCATTACATAGTTACCGAGATTTGAATCAGGGACAAAGAGTATTTCTTTATCGGCCGCTACGCTTTTTGCTATTTCAAGAGCGTTCGCCGAGGTCACGCATATATCGGACTCGGCTTTCACCTCAGCTGTGCTGTTCACATAGCAGAGGACGACCGAACCGGGATGGGCGGCTTTCATTTTTCTAACATCTTCGCCTGTAAGCATATCAGCCATCAGGCATCCGGCGCCCAGGTTGGGGAGGAGTACTGTTTTTGAGGGCGATAGTATATAAGCTGTTTCTGCCATGAATGTTACGCCGCAGAATACAATCATGTCTGCATTGACGTTTTTAGCCTTTATGCTGAGCTCAAGAGAATCCCCGCAGAAGTCGGCTATGTCCTGAATTTCGCCGAGCTGGTAGTTATGCGCCAGAATGACGGCGTGCTTTTCTTTTCTCAGTCGATTTATCTTTTCTATAAGTTCCTTATCAGTAAAGAAGTCCATCGTGCTGTTTTCCTTTTTTATGAAAGATTCAGTATATGAGTGACTCGGCGCGGTGCAATGCTTCCACGGCCTTTTTCATACCGTCGGGATTTTTGAATACGGAGGTCCCGGCGACCATCATGTTTGCACCGTTGACGGCGGCATCTTTAACGGTTTCGGAGTCTATGCCGCCATCGACTTGGAGATGTACCGGGTGGGCGCTTTTCCTGATTGCGTCCTTAATCTCTTTAACCTTCGGCATCATGTCAGCCATAAAGCTTTGTCCGCCAAAACCGGGTTCGACGGTCATTACGAGAACGAGGTCGATTTTGTTGAGGAACGGCATAATTACGGAGGCTGGTGTTTTGGGTTTCAGGGATATGCCTACGGAACAGCCGAGGGCGCGGAGCTTGTCGATTACTGCCTGCGGTTCATCATCGGATTCTATATGAAATGTTATGTGGTCGGAGCCGGCCTTGGCAAAGGATTCCGCGTATTTCAGGGGATTGCTTATCATGAGGTGAGTGTCGAAACACAGTGTGCTGAAAGCCCTTACGCTTTTTACGGCTATCGGGCCGAACGTGATATTCGGAACGAAATGCCCGTCCATTATGTCGAGGTGGACAAGGTCGCTTCCGGCTTCTTCGACTCGCTTGACCTCCTCGCCGAGACATGAGAAGTCGGCGGAAAGTATTGAAGGAGCAACGAGAAGTTTTCCCGAATCAAGCAGGGTTAGCGGATTTTTGTTCATGAGATATTTCCTTCTTTTTATTCTTTCTATTCCTGTTGATATTGAGCCACCGGCGGTGCGCCCACATCCACTGATCGGGGTATTTTCTGATCAGGGCTTCCAGGGCGGACGTATAGGTTTGAGTTATGGCTTTGATATCATTATCTTTGTCGCCTGTGGGGGTATATCGGATAACCTCATCGCCTCTGAATGCGAACTGGAACGAATTGCCCGTCTTTAAAAGAGCGCCTACGATTATCGGAACATCGGTTTTGAGGTGAAGCAGGGCAGGGGTAGAATGTGCTCGGGCCGGATGACCGAAGAACTCGACGCCCACTCCCTCAGACGTACTCGCGTGCTGATCGGCCACGATTGCGACGGATTCTCCTCTTTTAAGCGCCATCATCAGCGGTTTCATTCCCTTGTTTTTAGACACAGTGGAATGCCCAAGTCCTTCTCTGTGAGCGTATATGATATCGCCGAGCTTAGGATTGCCAAGTTCCCTCATGATGGAGGTCATTCGCATTCCGGAAAGCCATGAATAAGCTTTGCCCGCAAGTTCCCAGTTGCCAAGATGACATGTTACTATTATCACCGGCCCTCTAGTTTCCGGAGCAAAACAAACCTTTGTCAGCTCCGGGCCGGTTTCCTGTTTGATAAATTCAAGTGCATTCTTCTCATTCACGATCTGGTGCGACTTTGCGATTTCGACCGCGACTCTTCCGAAGTGGAGGAAATTCCTTCTGGCAAGGGCCGCCGCCGCCTTTCTGTCGCTGACTATTCCGCTGTGGAGGATATGCTGCATTGCGCGCTCCTTATGTCGGAAGTCTATGTAATAGAACATGATGGACAATATGTAACTCAGTCCGTATGCCACCTTGAGGGGCAGGGCCCTTACGACAACTATTGGGATAAGTATCAAGAAGTACTCGATATGTATCAATAATCTGCTTTTTGTTTTCTCTGCCACCACAGCGTTCCCTTCAAATAATGACAAGCAGATACTTTATTGCAAATCCGAGGTATTTCCAGTTCATTTTTTGCTCAGGCCCGGAAAGGAATATATATCAGGAGATATTTTTGACATTGAAGAATTTTTTTTAATTGTTCCGATAAAGGGAATTCCTGAGATTTCCTTCAGCGTTTCCAGATTGTCTTTTTCTATGACTTCCGGATTTTCACTTGTTCTGTTAAAAATGAAACCAGCACACTCTATCTGCATGGATTTCAAAGCCTTGATACTCAGGAGAGTATGGTTTATAGTCCCAAGCGCTGAATCGCATACAAGTATCGCGGGCATTCCAAGCATCTTGATGAGGTCTATCATCATAATATCTTCATTTACAGGTACATAAAGGCCGCCAGCTCCTTCAATAATGAGAACGTCCGGGGAAAAAGTCTTCTTTATCTCTGAAATGGTTGAAATAATTCTGGAAATATCTATTCGGGAATTTTCAGTTCTGCCTGCGAGGAACGGTGAGGCCGGCATTTTGAAGCGGTAAACATTTTCCAGTTCCGGCGGAAGCTGGCAAAGTCCGGGGACGGCTTCCTTAATTACGGAAATATCATCGTCGCCCTGGGCTATGCCGGTCTGAAAGGGTTTAGTTACCGCGGTACTGAAATTGTTGCTTACGAAGAAGTGAGCCAGGCATGCGGAGGCAAATGTTTTTCCGACGCCTGTCCCGGTGCCTGTAACAAAAAATCCGTCATTTGAAAAGTTTTTTTTCATCTATTCAGTGGGAACATTTTATTTTTTGCGATGATCTCACGTCCATGGCGCCCCATTATGAATTCAACGAGTTTTGCGGTGCCCGCGGAAGGCTTATCGGAAATACTTATATATATTGTTCTGGAAAACGGATATTTTCTGACGGACATTCCGGAATACGAAGGGAATATTCCATTTACCTTCAGTATACGTAGTTCGAGCCCGTCCTGCAGGTTTGAAAAGTTTATGATTCCAAAACCATCAAGGTCGGCGGATACAATAAACTTCATATTTTTCTGGTCGGACACTTTGAGAGCCTTTTCCGAAAACTGGCCCATTTCAGGTATGGCAGCCCTTATAATACGCAGAAGCGACTCATTATCTTTTTCATAGATATAGAGATTAATAAGGGAGTTAGAGCCGCCGAGCTCCCCCCATCCAATGGTCTTTCCTTCAAGTATTGATTTTATTTTTTCCGAGCCGACCGAGCTGACGGGATTAGCGCCGTTCACGATAAATGCTGCTCCCTGAAGGGCCAGCATTTTGTACTCAGAGGAGGATGGGATGAAGAATTTTCCATTATCCGCGATATTATCATTTATTATTATAGAATAGGGCAGTTCCGCCCTTAGCTGGCTGAAGCCTTTTTTCTCCTTGAACGTCCGGATAGATATTTTGGGGGCGTCTTGTATGGAAATAAACTCTTGAACGAACGCGAAGGAGAGAGTTGAAAGGTCTTCCCTGCAGAGGATATTGATTTCATCCGGTGCATTTTGGGCGGTTTTTTTTTCAATGCCGTGTATATCCATAAGGAAGAAACAGAGAGCTGAAGTCGCGAATAGGACGCTGAGATGTTTATTTTCTATCACTATGAGTTGCTTTATTTTAAGCAGCATAATTCCGTTGTTATGCTTCCAAGGACAGGAAAGACATTCCTTACCCTTGGCTGTATTGATAATAAGCTGCTCAGTCTTTGAGGGGGACTGGAATGCCCGCGCTTTCACTCATGTTGCAGCCATATTCCTTTTTTGATCCCGGGCCGGATGTGATTATGAATATTCCTGGTCTTCTATCCCATCCATAGTCTTCATTGGGCACCAGTTTCAACGGAGGTTTCGCGAGAACGTTCTTGATTTCCTTTCCCAGTCCGAAATAATCTTTGAGTCCATCAACATTTTTTACTTCGGTTTTACCTTTAGGCATACGGTAAAGAGAACGTGCACACCAAATGAGATTATCATTCAGGGTAAGAGTAATTAGCTTCATGGATGCTTCATCCCCGCCGAAGAGATGCCCATCGGAGAAGAACATGCATTTTTCGAATGTGATTTTGCCTTTTTTATCCATCTTGCCGAACTCAATTATGTTATATACACTGACTGTATGAGTCGTATAGGTACGCAATTGAATTACTTTCCCTTCGTCCTTCACCTGAACGCCGTTAACTACGCTAGTATTTCTCACGATAACGTCCTGAGAATTGTCATAGATCATTAAACGATTAACGGCACAGTTCGCAATAATGGCAGAGTCTCTCTTTGTGCCGCTTGTGATAGTAATAGTGTTCGCCAATGTATCAACAATTACTCCACTGTCTGCCTCAACGTTTCTGATGTTTATACTTCTGACGATACAGTCTTTTCCATAAAGATAAAGAGGAAGATCGACGTATCCGCCTGAGTTATTGCCTTCGATAATAAGTCTGTCCTGTTCAAAAACCACATTGTCAATCGGGTTATATTTGCCTGGCAAGAGTCTGAGTACCATTCCGGATCTGATCTTCTTTGCGGCCTCTTCGATTGTAAGGGTACCTGGCACTTTGCCAAGCGGGCTGCAGGTAACGACTTCGCCTGTTTTTTTGCGGGCATCAGCTATTTCTTTATCTATTTTATCTGCGAATACAGATTGTCCAGCCAAAAGGAAAAGGGCTGAAATTATAATGAGCAGAGTCTTATTCATGATTTAGTTGTTCCTTTTTGATCTGTTATTCTATTTTCAGTCCGAGATCTTCTTCCTCGTCAACGATACTCTTTTTCTTTTCCGAACTCTTTGACAGTCTATATGTCGGCAAGTACCGGTAATAAACTTCAAGGGTTAGGCAGTTCTGTGTGGTCGCGTATATTTTGAGGTCTTTCACATCGGAATACTCTTTTACATAGTGCCACTCGGCGTTGGTCTTGTTCGGGTCGAGGTGCGAGCCGTATTTTTCAGCAGGGGTGAGCCATGAGCCGTCGGAGTTCTGCTCCTGAAGATATGCATTACTGAATGCTCTGTTCCAGCGATTCCAAGTACCGCCTTTTCCCTTTGAGTCCTGGAATATAACCTGTGTTTGGTAGTACCAGGTATAGAGGGCGTGAGTAAAGGCTTTTTGATATTCTTTATGCACATCGGCGTTATAGCGCCATGCGCATGTTTTCATGCCATTCGCGTTGTATTTCTGCATCCAGGTCATGGCCTTTTTTGCTTCCTTTGAATCTCCGGCCCCGAGCAGTCCGAGACAGAGGATTCCCACGCCGGTCATTCCGAAGTCGGGTTTTCCCCTCGGGGTTTCGCTGAACCCGCCTTCCTTGGTATTCGGATTTTCATGATATTTTATTCCCAGTATAGCCTTGTCTATGGTTTCCTGAAGCCCGGGCAGCTCACAGCCCGCTGAAAAGGCCGATTTGAGGGCCTGGAAGTTCCATCCCGAGAATGCGAGGTTCGAAGGAGGTTCCGGGTCTCTGCCCTTCAAAAGTTTACCGGAAATGGGGTCTCTGTCGTAGGATTGTATGACAGGCGTTCTGTCATAACCATAATAGAAGGTTCCGCGTTTGTTTTGATTTTCTATGATAAATCTTATTGTTTTTTCCATGGCATCCTTGAGTTTAGGCATTTTTGTTATGCCGTAAGCTTCTGCAATGGTATAAGCAATAAGAGAGTGGTCATACGAGTACCAGCCAGATGTTATGTACGGGTTGCATTTTTTATCAACCCATTCGAGCATCTTTTTGAGGGCTTTCACTATGACCTGCCCGTATTTTTGTGAAGCTGGTGTATCGCCGTGTGCGAGGAATGCCAGCGTTGCCATGGCGGTAAATGAATATTTGGAAGTTTCATAGACGCCCCATGAACCGTCCTCGTTCTGATTGTTGGCCAACCAATTAAGAGCCTTCTCAATGGCATCTTCTATTTTTTTCGCGTCAGTTCCAGATCCATATTTCTTTATGGCGGAGATGCGTCCGCCAGAGGTCGCCCTTGCGGCATAGATTTTTGGCAATTTCAACGCTGAATTATTTGGTTTTATGGAGGTAAGATCGGGAATGTCTACATTTATATCCACATCTGTTGTCGAAACCGATGCCGCGCTGTCCACTGTCACGTTGACTTGAGTGTCCACATCAGGCCGGTCAATTTCGACTTCGAGATCGTCAAGCACCTCGTCAGGTGGTTTTGGCGGTTCTGGGATTTTGTCCATTTGCTTTATTTCCATATTCTCAACCTGGACTTCAATACTGTCTATTTGTTTTGGATGCTCCATGAATACAATTGAGGGAAGCGTGCAGAGGATAATTATGTGGACTATCACTGAGACAATCGGCCCGGTGAGATGGTCTTTTATGTCCTTTACGGTTATTTTTTGCGCCTTGAGATAATCGTCATAGGCGGGCAGCTCCATGTGTTCATAGTGAGCGGGATGCTCGTGTTCGCCTTCTGGCATATGCTTATGTTCATCAGACATTTCTCGTGCCTTTCATTAAAATTCAATAGACCCAACTATTATTGTAACGCGCGCCTTCGGTAATGTCAAGTAAAAACAGCAAAATTTCCAAAATCGCCAGAAATGACTAATATAAAACAGTTATATTTGGAAAAAAATAAAGCTTCCGGTGTTGTAAATACATAGGGATGCGCTAGATTTTCCGGATTGTTCAGTTCAAAAACACAATTCAGAGGTTTTGAAGATGCAGGAATATTTAGAGTTAACTATCGGAGCGATACTTGTTTACAACTTTGTACTTTCCAAATTTCTCGGAATATGCCCGTTCCTTGGGGTATCGAAAAGTCTCGACACAGCCCTCGGTATGAGTGGAGCCGTCATATTTGTAATGACCCTTGCGTCATTTGTGACATCGGCGATATTCAACACGATACTCCATGGTCCCGTGCAAATCTTCGGGAGAGAATTCGAACTTTCATACCTTCAGCTGATAATATTCATTGTCGTGATTGCGGCGCTCGTTCAGCTGGTAGAGATTATATTACAGAAGTTGAGTCCGGCGCTCTACAGCGCGCTTGGAATATACCTTCCTCTCATAACCACAAACTGTGCGGTACTCGGGGTGGCGACGATAAATGCGGGAGCGGCGAGAGGGATTTTTAAATCGACACTTTACGGATTTTTCGCCGGGGTAGGTTTTTCGTTGGCGCTTGTGCTTTTTGCCAGCATCAGAGAAAAGCTGAAGCTCGCGGATGTGCCGAAGGTCTTTCAGGGAATGTCCATAGCGCTCATTACGGCCGGTATACTGGCCATGGCGTTCTTAGGCTTTTCCGGTCTTTGCTGAAAAACATATAATAACATAAGAGAATTACCATGGAAACAGTTTTGATTGCGTTCATCCTGATGACATTGTCCGGTATACTGCTCGGGTGTATCATCGGGGCCGCGGCCAAATTTTTCTTCGTGAAGTCAGATCCGAGGATTGAAGATGTGAACGAGATGCTTCCCGGCGCCAACTGCGGAGGCTGCGGAAAGGCGGGATGTTCCGATCTGGCCCGAGCCATAGTCGCCGGAGAATGTGTTCCTGGCTCATGTCCGGTATGCAGTCTTGCGGTGGTCGGCAGAATAGCTGCCTATCTTGGGGTAGACGCAGGTTCGTCCGTAAAAAAAGCTGCCGTTGTTTTTTGCGGCGGGAGCAACTCAAAAGCCAGAAAAAGCGTAAACTATAACGGGATAAACGACTGCATTTCGGCATCGCTCATAGCGGGCGGACCGAAGGACTGCCGATTCGGCTGTATGGGACTCGCATCGTGCGCAAGGGTATGTCCTTTCAATGCTATAGAAGTTATCGACGGTCTCGCTTGCGTACATAGTGATATCTGCACGGGTTGCGGCAAATGTATCGAGTCCTGTCCGAGAAAACTTATAAGGCTCGTGCCTGAGACCGCGCCGTTTCACGTATACTGCAACTCGCCCGAAAAAGGCGTTGAAAAGAAAAAGAACTGCGACGTGGCCTGTATCGCTTGCCGGAAATGCCTCAAGGCGGCCGGAGAAGACCAGATGAAAATAGAAGGATTCCTCGCACAGGTCAACTACGACAATATGCCCGGAGCCGATGTGATAGAAAAGGCGGCCTGCCCGACTTCCTGTATCAGCTCCCCGGAAAATCATTTTCCAGGAACCCTTAAAAAGGAGAATGCGGCCCGATGAGCAATTTACACCACGATGATCATATTTATTTTGCGGGCGGGGTCCACCCCGAAGAAGGAAAATATCTTTCAGAGTCCAAAGCCATACAGGAGGCCCCGCTTCTTGATTCATATACAGTCATTCTAAATCAGCATATAGGCGCGCCGCCCAAGCTGATAGTAAAGAAAGGCGATGCCGTAAAAAAAGGCCAGCTCCTTGCCGAAGCGGGCGGCTTCGTGTCGGCCCCAGTCCATTCACCGACCAGCGGCACTGTGAGAAACATCGAAGACTGCCCCGGGCCGATGGGCGTTCCTCTCCTGGCCGTTGTTATAGATTCCGATGGAAAAGACGAATGGGGTTCATCGCTTGAGCCGATAGCCGACTGGGAAAATACTTCCCCCGACGACCTCAAGAAACGCATCTCCGACGCTGGACTAGTGGGTATGGGCGGGGCCGCGTTTCCGACGCATGTCAAGCTCTCTCCGCCTCCGGAAAAAAAGATAGACCACCTTATTTTCAATGGGGCCGAGTGCGAACCTTATCTCACCGCCGACCACAGGCTTATGCTTGAATATCCCGAATCCGTAGTCGAAGGTTGCGCGATAATCGCGAGAGTCCTCGGAGTTAAAAATATCTATATCGGAATCGAAGCGAATAAACCCGATGCCATAAAAGTCCTTCGTGAAAAAGCTGCCTCGTTCGGGGTCAATATCATTGCGTTGCGCGTAAGATACCCGCAGGGCGCTGAAAAACAGCTTATTTATGCGGTAACAGGCAGAAAAGTCCCCGCCGGCGGACTCCCGATGGACGCGGGCTGTGTCGTTCAGAATATCGGTACGGCCGTCGCGGTTACGGAAGCCGTAAAAGAGGGAAAGCCCCTTTTTGAAAGAGTTACAACGGTTACAGGTGAGCCCCTCGCAAACCCCGGCAACTGGAAGTTCAGGATAGGCACCCCCGTCAGCAAGGCGATAGAACTGGCGGGCGGAGTAAAATATTCCCCGGCGAAAGTCATTCTCGGCGGCCCGATGATGGGTTTTGCGCAGAAAAACCTTCAGGTGCCGGTAATGAAAAATACTTCAGGAATCCTTCTACTATCGAAGGAACAACTCGTTCAGTATGAATCGTATCCCTGCATTCGTTGCGGACGTTGCGTAGACGCCTGTCCCATGAACATCATACCCGGGCCATTGAGCACTATGATTGAGAGCGGCGAATTCGAACTTGCGGAAAAAAACAATCTCATGCACTGTATCGAATGCGGGTCGTGCGCCTATGTCTGTCCCTCGTTCAGACCGCTCGTTCAGCACTTCCGCCGCGGCAAGGCCGAGATAAATGCGCGCAAAAGAAAAATGAAAAAATAAATATCAAAATAAATATTGGATACCGACATTATGACAGAAGAAAAAGTAAACCTGGAAGAAAATGATACGACGACGCAGAGCGGCGTATTTCTTCCGAAAATAGAAGAACTTGTCGTAAGCTCCTCTCCTCATGTACATGATAATCAGACAGTGAGGAAGATAATGCTTACCGTTTTGCTCGCACTGGTGCCGAGTTGTCTCTGCGGGATATACTTTTACGGCATAAATGCGCTCATGGTGATAATCTACTGCGTAGTATTTTCTGTCGCCGTCGAAGTGTTGTGGTGCCGTATTGCCGGGAAGAAGACTGATACGTGGAAGGATTGCAGCGCGATACTTACGGGTGTGCTGCTGGCAATGAACCTCTCCGCTGGAATCCCATGGTGGGTATGCCTCATCGGAGCCGGGATAGGTATAGGAATCGGCAAGCAGATATACGGCGGACTCGGCTACAACCCCTTCAATCCGGCGCTGGTAGCCCGTGTGGCTCTGCTCGTTGCGTTCCCGAAACTCATGACTACGTGGGTGCCCTCGCGCTTCATGACGGAAAATCCCGTTTATGACAAGATTATAACCTACGCGCCCAGTGCGGAACAACTGAAGGGCAAGGTCATACCGTTCCTTTCGAATACTTGTGACAGCATCACATGCGCAACCCCGCTCGGCGTAGTAAAGGAACTCTCAAAATCGGGGGTTCATAACGTTTCCGCCTTCGATGCCGTCTCAAATACTCCTATGTACTGGGACTATTTCTTTGGCAACATGGGAGGCTGTCTCGGCGAGACCTCGGTACTGGCGCTTCTCGCAGGCGGAATATTCTTAATAGCCATGAAAATCATCAAGTGGCACATCCCCGTCACCTATATAGCTACGGTCGCCATATTCAGCGCCGCTATTCATGCGGCCAATCCGGCAATCACGCCAGGTCCCCTCTTCCACGTGATAACAGGCGGCCTCTTCCTCGGAGCTTTTTTCATGGCTACGGATATGGTCACGTCTCCGATAACCAAGAAGGGTATGATTATCTTTGGAATAGGCTGCGGAATAATCACTTCGCTCATCAGAATATGGGGCAACTATCCGGAAGGCGTAAGCTTCTCGATACTTCTTATGAATGCGGTTGTCCCTCTCATAGATAAATTTACCGTCACTGTTCCATTCGGGTACAAGGCTGCTGAAAAGAAAGTGGGGGCATGAAAATGATAAATCTCAAGAAAACAGAAAATGTCATTGTCCTCGGCCTATTTCTTGGTCTTATCGGCGGAGTTGCGGCGGCTCTGCTTGGATACGTGTTTGAAATCACGAAAGAACCTATTAAAAAGGCCCAGATGGCAAAAACCAACCAGGCACTCAAAGATGTGCTTCCCGATTTCAACAACCAGCCCTCGGAAGAAATTCTAACCTTCACATCACCGGACGCAGAAAAGTTCAAAGTCATGTTCTATCCGGCGAAAAAAGACGGCGTTCTTGTTGGATTTGCCGGGCGGAGCATCACAAAGCGCGGCTACGGCGGCGAGATAGAAGTCATGACCGGACTCAATCCTGACGGGGTTATAAGGACTGTCATCGTAACAAGGCAAAACGAAACCCCGGGGCTGGGGACGGTTGTCACTGAAAGAAAAAGGGTTGTAACTATATTTGATATTCTCGGAATGGGCAAAAAGGTCGATAAATCAAAACTCCCGCCAAACCCGATACTTGACCAGTTCGACAATCATTCCGACTCACCCTCCGATTCATGGCCCAAACCCTGGAGTGTCAAAAAAGACGGCGGGCAGCTCAACTTCGTAACAGGGGCTACCATAAGCAGTCGCGCGGTCACAGACGCTGTCTTCAGGATTGCTAAAACTTTCGAGGTTGAAAAAGCCGCAATAATGTTGAAACTAAATCTCAAGCCGGAGACAAAATAATGAGATCATCATCTTTTTCCGAACTCACAAAAGGCATCTGGCGGGAAAACCCGATACTTGCGCTCTGCTTAGGCATGTGTCCGACACTTGCGGTAACGACAAATGCGACTAACGGAATGGGTATGGGGCTCTCGACGCTTTGCGTTCTAGTAGGAAGCAACGCCGTTATCTCCATGATAAAGGACATTGTTCCCAAAAAGATAAGGATACCCTGCTACATCGTTGTCATAGCCACGTTTGTTACTGTTGTGGATTTTCTTCTCAAGGCCTATGCCCCTGCAAGTCTCTACAATGCGCTCGGCATATTCATTCCGCTTATCGTGGTAAACTGTATAGTGCTTGGACGTGCAGAAGCGTTCGCCTCAAAAAACACCGTTTATCGTTCAATATTAGACGGTATTGGTATGGGGCTTGGCTTCACGCTTGCTCTTGTGGCGCTTGGCTGTGTCCGCGAGTTTCTGACGAACGGCTCACTCTTTGAGGTAAAGATGATAACACCGTGGTCTATATCCTGTATGCTTCCGGGTTCAGCTCCCGGCGCGTTTATCATCCTGGGCTTTTTCCTTGCCGGAATGAACTATATAAATATGCGCAAGGCAAAAAAGAGCGGCAAAGTCTATCAGGCTCCACCCGATCTTGACTGCCGCCACTGCAATATCTGCTTCATTAGCAAAGACTGACTATTTACGGATGGGCTTGGACGGAGAGGAAAGTGCGTTGCGTACCTCATCGTCGGAAAGATCGAACACAAGAATCGAATAGCCCGGCATGGCGTCGGGTTTCCTCTTGGTCTCATGCAGATAAAGGATTATCTTGCCAAAAGAGAGTTGCCGGTAATTTCTATAAAGTCTGTAATTTTTGCCTTCATAGGTATGGGCTTTATCTTCAAAGATTTTTTTCAGCTCGGGATAAATGTTTTTGTAATATATATCCGCTTCCGGAATCCAGGCTGCGAACTCAGGATAGTAAACAAGTTGATACATGGTTGCGCTGATACAGTAAAGCCCGCCGTGAAAATTGAAAATCCGTCTTCCTTCAAATGGGAAATAACTTGGAAGACCCATAGCGTCCAAGCCAAGGGAAGAGAAAGGAACAGAACCGAATTGCGAAAAGTAAACGTTATTTCTCCGAGGGGCATCCTTATCAAGGTAAGATTTAAGGCTCGAAATTCCCTGTCCCCAGTCTAAAGAACTGTCGACAAGATGTTTGTATCCGTTCGAAGGTCCGCCCGCGATAAAATTGAAATACGCAAGATAATGCGGAGAAATCGAAAGTGTTGAGAAAGGTGTTGCTGCGCAGACCATCAATGTCAGAATGGAAGGAATGCGCTTGCGTTTGAAATCGATGAAGGTTCCGGCCAGGCCGACAAGAATGAAAAGCATGGGATATATCGGGAGTATATGGCGGTGGCCTATATTCATTTTTCCGGTCATTGCAAAAAACATATAAACAGCTATGAAGATCAAAAAAGGGATGATTTTATAGAATAGGTTTCTGCGTTTTATAAAAACAAAGGCGGCGAACAACAGAACAACGAGAAGTCCTGGATTCGTTTTGACGAGAAACGCGTAAGGGAAGAAATACCACCAGCCATTTTTGCTGTAAGAGCCGTTTAGAAAGGCGTTTCGATTTGCCGAATGTGTATACGTGTAGACAAAGCCGTATAAATATGCCTCGGGAAGAATATGTTTATCGGCGGCGAACTTTATGACACGCGAAACGGAAGAGTCGTCAGGAATCCGGGACCAAAGAAACTTAGTTACGTCACGTGAAGTTTCAAAATTAGTCATTGAATATCTGAACGAATAAAATGTCCATATCATGACAAAAATCACTATAGCATGGACAATACCGCAGCATAAAAAAGAAAACAGCTTAAGGGCTCTGGAATCAATAGTTTTTCTTATTTTGAAAATATCGATTGCAAGCGGTCTTCTGGAAAATATTCTGAAAGCCGCGAGTATTATAAAAATGAGGATAAAGAAAAAAGCGGAATATTTCGAGAGGAAAAGCATGCTAAGCGACAAGGAAGCCGCAAGGGCTGAAAGAAGATTTATTTTTTCCATCATATACCAGACGGTACAGAGGCTTGTCAGAAAAAAGAAGCTCGTTATCATGTCGGACGCGGCGATTCCGGAGTGAGCTAGGATTGATGGCGAAAAAGAGAAGAAAAAGAGCGAGACGAGCGCACTCTTAACACCGAAAAGCCTTCTGCTCCAGGCATAAACCGCAAGCCCTGCAAAAAGCCCGAAAAGAAGAACCATGAAACGCGCGGAATAAAGAATAAAGTCAGCATCATTGCCCGTTTTGTAGATATATTTTTCCGCAAAGTTCCATTGCTCGTACGCAGATTTCTGACCTGGCGCCGGGAAGGAGACATTCTTGGAAAGAGCGGCGGGAAGCGCTTCAATAAGCTGTGGAATAACCACAGCCTCGGAATTGAACCTGTAGTCGGAGTTGCGCAGGATATTCATTCCTCCCGCCAGATAAGAGGGTTCGTCGAAAGTTATTGAATTTCCAAAAATACCGAGAGTTACCTGATAAGCGAAAACCAGCAAAAGAATGGCGGCAAGTAAAATTTCGATTCTGCCGAGTTTGAGATTTTTTTTCATTCAGTGCCGCCAATCCGGTATATTTCATAGTAAATATTCTTTTTATACTTTATCCGCCCGGAGCACTTTGTGCCAGACGGAACTTTCTCAAAATTAGGATAGAGGGCACCGTAATCGTCGGCCACGTGACTGGATCTCACCAGATATCCCGGAGATGATACAACTCCGCCATACGGGACAATTCGGAGTGGAAGCCCTTTTTTCTGATAGTCGGCAGGACTCACACGCCCGAAGAATAGAAAATGACTGTACCAGACAGGCTTGAAGGAACGGTCCACGGCATGCGGGAAAAATGTCGGTGAAATATAGATGCTGTCATCTTTATTCATACGTTCAAAGGCATATTTAAGGGTCGTAATAAATGGAGCGGAAAAAGCATTCTCGCTGATTTCGCGATAGCGGGTAAAATAGTGTGTCATGTAAAATGATACCTCTATGGCGGCGAGTACGCTTATTATAATGAGTATGCTTCGCAAAATTCGCCTGCTCTGAAAAAGCCAATCGGCTCCAAGCAGACAAAGAATCGTCCAGAACGGAGCGCCGTTGATGGAGCGCGTGGCATGTATTGGGTCAATTGTAAAGATTGCGGCAACGGGATAAGTGAATATGCCGATTAGTATAAAAGCGTACCATGGATTTTTTTTCAATTGAGTGTAAAGAACGACGAATCCGGCAAGTAGAAGAGGGAAAAGAAATATATAAAGTTCGCCGCCGAATCCGCTGTTATGCCTCAGGTTGCCATCGCCCGAGAGGAAGAGAAAAGTTGAACTGAAATACCCGCAATAATTGGAAATGATACGCTGTAAGGTCTCCCAAATGCCGGACGAGTTGTTCCATACGGCGATCTGGGAAAAGCGTCCGCCGAGTATCCGGGGATTGCGCATTACGGCAATAATCATCGGTGCCATGAATATAAAAAACGAGGAAGCAAAGACGGTGTAGATTTTCCACCTTTTGAGGAGCATCCGATAGAAACAGAGCGTAAAAACCGTAAGTATAACCGCCGTTACCGGTCTTCCGCAATTGTGCGAATACATAGCGAATGCCCAGCCGGCAGCCGATAAAATGGCCCATGTATAGGATTTTTCACCGAAGGCCCTCATCATAAAGAGCCACCCGATGCAGATACCTAAAAGCATCGCGGTATAGCCTGCCATCATCACCCGGCTGACAGGGAATATCCATGGAAGCACCGAAAAAACAAAGGCGCCCGCAAGCGCGATATATCGGTTTCGGCAGTATCTCAGCGCAAGAAAATAAAATGAGATCGACGCAATGATATGGAATAAAGCGGAGGGAAGTCTGACCGTAAATTCCGAAAGGCCGAATAATTTTATAATTGGAACAATCGAATAAACCATCACCGGCTCATGATAGTTATCGAAACAACGGAAGAAGAGCGGGTATTTATTGCCATATTCGTCAGCGCCTGTCAGTGCCATCGCCCATGCATTGTAACCTATGGAAGATTCGTCACAGAAGAATCCGCTCGGAATTTCGCCGAGTTTATACAAATGAAGGAACACGCTCAGAAGCAAAAGGATCCCTGCGCAAAATAGAAAAAGATTTGACTTTGACTTTGTAATCATAATCCGGCAAATATAGCTTGTATTTCATCAAAATTAAAGAGGAAATCAAGTTTACCAATGAACAGAATCCCGTTCCCTCCGAAAAAGACATTAAGCGATATCGCGGCATTTTTGCTTATACTGGTCTTTTCCATCGGGGTGATCCTGCCGCTCATGATAAACCATTCATGGGCGGAATCCCACGACGGACTGCGCTACATGTATATGCTCGAACAGTTCTGCGACGCGCTGGCAAACGGGATATTCTATCCACGCTGGCTGCCGGACACCTACGGAGGTTACGGCTATCCGAGTTTCGTCTTTTACCAGCCGGGAGTTTTTTACGCAGCTGCGCTGTTCAGGGGAATTACCGGAGACACGCTTTGGGCCGGATATCTTACGCTGACGGCATTCCTTTTCGCAGGCGGGTCCGGGATGTATCTTCTCGCAAAGAAAATCAGGGGAAAAGAAGCTGGACTTTTCTGCGCATTTCTCTTTCTGCTGACACCATATATTTATGTAAATATGTTCATCAGGGGCGACATTAGCGAGGCTGCGGCTATGCTGCTCACGCCGTGACCTTTTTTCTTTCTGCTGAAACTCAAGGAGGCGTTCGAAGAAAACAGACAGGCTGCGCCGATGAGCGGACTCTTCGCGATATCGACGGCGGCAATCACATACTGCCATCCGGCGGTGCCGCTTTTCCTCTTCCCGGCCCTCGGGCTGACGGCGTTCTATCTCGGATACGGAAAAGAACGGAAGCAGGCGCTCCTGTTTATAGGGGCGGCTGGCGGAACTTTTCTAATGGGAATCATACTTAGTTCGCCATACTGGCTGACGGCCATGACGATGAAAAAATACGTCAACTATAAGGCCGTGATATCAGGCTATTTCTCGCCGGATATGCATTTGGTCTCGGTGCCGGAACTTTTTTCCAGATTCTGGGGGCACGGAGGTTCGCATATAGGAGAAGGAATGTCGTTCCAACTGGGGCTGCCGCACTTTCTCCTGGCACTGGCCGGAGCCGTGTTCTTCTGGAAAAATAAAGTGGTACGAATTTCTTTCATCCTCTATATCCTGCTTATCATCGGCATGTTACCGATATCTGCGATTCTCTGGGCAAAAGTGCCATTTCTCAACTTCGTACAGTTTCCATGGAGAATACTTGCCGTAATCGCAGTACTCCAGTGCATCTGCGCGACAGGTATCGCCGCTGCCGTCGGAAAAATAAAACGCCGCTATCTGAGTGCAGCCGTATATGTCGGAATACTTTGCGTCTGCTCACTGTGGTACGTGGAACAATTCAAGATAGTGACTGTCGCGGGAAATGCGGCAGGCAAAATTGAAGAGCACAGAAAGAAACGCCTGAATGAATTCTACGTATATGCGGCAGGCAATGAATTTATTCCGTTGACGGCGCAACGAGGAGTCGATGCGCCGCTGGGAACGAGGCCGCGCCTGCAGATAAGTGAAAGAGACGGCAGTGCAACTCCGGCCGAGGGGAATACGGCGTTCCATATCCGATATTTTCTGGAGACAAGCTCACCGACGACCATATTGATAAATCAGCTTTACTTTCCGGGATGGCAGATTCTTGTAAACGGAGAAAACGCAGTCTCGCCTGACGTAAACTGGAAACTGCTTCCTGACGGAAGAGGCTGTTTCGCACTTCCCCCCGGAGAAAAATATTTTATTTCGGCGGAATATGAGGGGCCACCAGGCTGGCGGATGAGAAATTTTGTCATCGGGCTTGCCATAATAGCATACCTCGTGATATTTTATCTTGAGTACAAAAGAAAAGGGCTTTATGGAAAAAGCGTGCCTGATAATCCCGTGTTATAACGAATCGGCAAGACTTGACATGGCAGCATTTGCCGCATGGCAGGGGAAGATAAGATTTATCTTTGTCAATGACGGCTCACGCGACAATACTCTGGAGATACTTAAGCAACACGAGGATAAGAGCCATATTGCAGTAGTTGATTTAAAAAAGAACCTCGGAAAGGCCGAAGCCGTAAGACAGGGGATGCTCCACGCCGTAAATATGCCCGACTTCCATGATTTCGACTGGTACGGCTACTGGGACGCGGATATGGCTACACCTCTTTCCGAAATAGAAAACTTCCTGCTCTACAGAAAAGACTTCGCGCCGAAAGCGGATGTTATCCTGGGAAGCCGGGTGAGCCGGCTCGGAAGCTCTATCGCGCGTTCAAAACTGCGTTATCTTACAGGCAGAATATTCATGAACATTTTCCGGGCGCTCTTCAAAATAAAAGCTTACGATACACAATGCGGCGCAAAACTGTTCCGCCCGGAGACCCTGAAAGCGGCATTCGAAAAGCCTTTCATCAGCCGCTGGATTTTTGATCTGGAGGTAATCATGCGGCTCGGCGATTTCAAAATAGCGGAATATCCGCTTCAGAAATGGAAAGACATCAAAGGCTCAAAGATATCGAGTTTCGGCGTTATGGCCGGAATAATCGGCGACATTATAAAGCTCTATTTTTCCCGCTTTCGCTGAAATCAGCCGGAGACGGCTGCAAAATAGGTAAAATAATCGAGTCCTATTCTTTTAATAAGGCCAAGAAAGAGTATATTAACATGCTTTTTTAGTTAAAAATCCGGGAGAACTCATATATGTCGAACGAAGCGGTGGAATCTATACAAGCCAAAGCCCAGGTGGACTTTGAATGTCTTGAGGATGCCTGTAAAGGGATTGTTAAGTTCAATCTCGTGGACGTGGCCAAGAAAAGCTTCAATGTGTCATGTCCTTCATGCAGAAAGCTTTACGATTTTAATAATGACCTGCGCGAAAAGCTGAACAAGCTTCTGAGGCTAATCATGGCGGTACGCGAGGCCGAATCGATACTCGGTGACTGCAATGTGTCGGTAAACGTGCCGGGCGGCGAGGTGAAAATACCTTACGCGCTTCTGCTTACGAGACTTAACACAATGATAACATTGAACGTCGGCGGGAAAAAGGTTGATTTTCATCTCTGGGTCGAGCCATCTTCTCCCGATACGTTCAGATAAAACTCAAGGTGCGGCAATGACAGAAGACGAAGTTGTAAAGATATTCCAGAAAGCGGGGGCCTTGCTTGACGGTCATTTTATTCTCAGAAGCGGGCTGCACAGCAGCAGGTTCTTCCAGGCGGCGCTAATACTTCAGTACCCCGATATCGCCGAAAAGCTCTGCGCCGAACTCGCGGAGAACTTTAAAGGTATGGGCGTCCAGACGGTGATATCTCCGGCAGTCGGCGGACTCATTGTTGGGCAGGAAGTCGCCCGCGCGCTCGGCGTGAAGGCCATATTCGCGGACAAGGAGAACGATCAGCTCGTGCTCAAGAGAGGATTCACAATATCCAAAGGTGAAAAAATACTTGTAGCTGAAGATGTTATAACACGCGGCGGACGCATCCTTCAGGCAATTGAGCTTGCGAGAAGTTTCGGCGCCGACGTCGTAGGCGTGGCCGTAATAGCGGACAGAAGTTCCGGAAACGCCTCAATCGATGTACCGCTCAAAAGCATAATAGAGCTTGAGTTACCGACATATCAGCCCGATGCCTGTCCGCTTTGCAAGCAGGGAATTCGGCTCGTAAAACCCGGCTCAAAATCCTGAGCGCAAAGTCCCGTACACAAAACCTCCAAGAGAAAGACAAACCATGCTGAGCAGTCTCCTTAAAATGATATTTGGTTCGAAGTCGGAACGCGACATAAAAACAATGCATCCACTCATTGAGAGGATTAACCAGTTCGAAGTCGAATATCAGAAGCTCACCGATGATGAATTGCGCGGTAAAACCGACGAATTCAAAAAGCGTATCACCGAAGGCGCCACCGTTGACGATGTTATGTGCGAGGGCTTCGCAGCCGTAAAAAATGCATGCAGAAGGCTTTGCGGCAGAACAATTACTGTTTGCGAACATGAGCTTGCATGGGACATGATACCTTACGACGTTCAGCTAATGGGCGCAATCGCACTGCATAAGGGAAATATCGCAGAGATGCAGACGGGCGAGGGCAAAACCCTTGTTGCGACAATGCCGCTCTACCTCAACGCACTCACTGGGAAAAACTGCCAGCTTGTAACCGTTAATGACTATCTAGCACGGCGCGACTCCGAGTGGATGGGGGCGGTCTATAAGTTCCTCGGCCTTACCGTGGGCTGCCTTCAGAACGATATGCACTCCGATGAGAGGAAGGAACAGTATTCGCGAGATATAACTTACGGAACAAACAGCGAATTCGGCTTCGACTATCTCAGAGACATGGGCATGGCGACCAGTCTCGAAAGAATGGTCCAACGCAATCATTATTACGCAATCATCGACGAAGTCGACAGCATTCTTATTGACGAGGCCAGAACACCGCTTATCATTTCCGGTCCGGTCGCCGTCTCGACACATCAATTCGACAAGCTTAAACCGTCAATCGACACACTCTTTCTCAAGCAGAACCTTCTCTGTTCGCGTATGGTGCAGGAGGCTCGTGATATTCTAGCCAAGCCCGACATGTCCAAAGACGAAGAGGACGACGCTATCATGAAGCTGCTCCAGGTACGCATGGGAATGCCTACGCATAAACAGCTTATGCACGTACTTGAAGACGGGGCCATTCTCAAAAAAGTCGACAAGCTCGAGGGTTTTGTAAGAAGCGATAACAACCGTGGAATGCTCCAGGACGTGCAGGCCGAACTCTTTTTCACGATAGAAGAGAAAACCCATGAGGCCGATCTTACCGAAAAAGGCAGAAGCGAAATTTCGCCGGACGACACTGAGGCATTTATTCTTCCAGACCTTATCAACGGGCTTCAGGATATAGAAAAGGAAAGCGGGCTCAATGAACAGCAGAAGGCCCAAAAGAAACTCCAGTTCCAGGAAGATTTCGCTAAGAAAAGCGAGATACTCCAGAACCTTTCTCAACTTGTCAAGGCCTACTGCCTTTTTGAGAAAGACGTCCATTACGTGGTCCAGGGCAATAAGGTACTTATCGTGGACGAGCACACCGGAAGACTCATGCCGGGCCGCCGCTTCAGCGATGGGCTGCATCAGGCACTGGAAGCCAAGGAAAACGTTGATATCGAAAAGGAGACACAGACTCTCGCGACAATCACAATCCAGAACTATTTCAGGATGTATGAAAAACTCGCAGGCATGACCGGAACGGCAGAAACCGAAGCTAATGAGTTCCACCAGATATATAAGCTTGATGTGATTGTCATACCCACAAACAGACCCTGCAAACGTACAGACAATAACGACTGCATCTATAAAACCAAGCGCGAAAAATTCAACGCGATAGTCGAAGAAGTGGAACGTTCTTACCAGCACGGACAGCCCGTTCTGCTCGGTACCGTATCAGTAGAAGATTCCGAAATCCTCAGCAGAATGCTCAAGCGTAAAAAAATACCACATAACGTGCTTAACGCCAAGAACCACGAGAGCGAAGCCGAAATAGTCGCGCGCGCCGGGCAGAAATCAGCCGTAACTGTCGCCACCAATATGGCAGGACGCGGAACCGATATAAAACTTGGAGAAGGAATACCCGCGCTCGGCGGACTCCATGTAATAGGCAGCGCGCGGCACGACTCAAGGCGAATCGACCGTCAGTTACGCGGTCGTTGCGCAAGGCAGGGTGACCCCGGCTCGTCAAGATTCTATGTCTCGCTTGAAGACAATCTCATGAGGCTCTTCGGTTCGGACCGCATTGTTTCGATAATGGAAAGGTTCGGACTTGAGGATGGCGAGGAACTCCAGCACCCCTGGCTCAATAAATCAATAGAGACCGCACAGCGCAGGGTCGAACAGCACCACTTCTCGATAAGAAAAAGAACTCTCGAATACGACGACGTAATGAATAAACAGCGCGAGGTCATATACGGATTCCGCAAGGAAGTCCTTACCACCGAAAACCCGCGTGAAATCATATTCGCAATCGTCGATGATGAAATTGCGTCGAGGATTCAGGAAGCCTCAGCAAACAAGGAAGAGTTCAATTCCAAGTTCCTGCTCGACTGGCTGAACCAAACCTTTCCAATAGGATTCACGTCTAAAGATATCAGCTCCTTAGGCAATATCCCTGATCAGAAAGTACTTCACGACAATGCAATGCAGAAAATCCGCAAGGCATACGAAGAAAAGGAAAAGGTCGAAACCACAGAGTCATTGCGCTGGCTTGAGAAAAATATCGCGCTGGAGGCCATAGACCGCCTGTGGCAGGAACATCTCCACAGCATGGACCATCTCAGGGCGAGTATAGGATTGAGGGCATACGCTCAGAAAGATCCGCTCATTGAATACAAACATGAAGCATTCAAGATGTTCAGTTCGCTTATGCAGGATGTGAATCAGGATATCATGACCAATATGTTCCGTTCAGCGACAAGCCTTGCGGCGTTTGAGCAACTGCTCGCCAACATGCCTAAAGCAATGATACATGAGAGCCTCGGGCAGTTCGGTGCGCCGCATGACCCCATCGTTGACGGCGAAGAAGCAAGCGAAATACCGACAAGCGACATCCAGATCACCTTCAAGCGCGAAATACCCAGAGTCGGAAGAAATGACTCATGCCCCTGCGGCAGCGGGAAAAAATATA
The DNA here is from genome assembly GCA_001804785.1 of Lentisphaerae bacterium GWF2_45_14. Classification (GTDB taxonomy): domain Bacteria; phylum Verrucomicrobiota; class Lentisphaeria; order Victivallales; family GWF2-45-14; genus GWF2-45-14. The sequence goes on along the minus strand of MHBG01000076.1, from coordinate 4,255 downwards.
AGAAGTGTTGCGGTCAATAGGCAGCAAGGCTATTAAAAAGAGAAAGACAGTTGTTCGGGCGGGGGATTGATGACGTCTCTCACTGGCGCGAATGACCTTCTGTGTATGGGGCAGGGGCCATACTTTTTCAATGCCGCGATATGGTCTTCAGTGCCGTAACCCTTATGGCGGGCAAATCCGTATTGCGGGTAAATCAAATCCATTTCCACCATTATCTCGTCGCGCCTGGTTTTCGCGAGGATGCTTGCGGCGGCGATGCTCGCGGATTTTGAATCACCCTTAACTATCGCATCGGAGGGAATGGGGAAATCTGGCACAGGGAGTCCGTCGATAAGCGCGAATTCGGCGCAGCCAAGGGAAAGCAAGGCCTTCTTCATGGCCATATGCGTTGCCCTCAATATATTAATGTTGTCTATTTCTTCGGGGCTGATTTCTATTATTGAGTACTTTACCTCTTTCGCCGCAAGGATGTTCTCCCGTATTTCGAGCCGTTGTTTTTCAGAGAGTTTTTTTGAGTCGTTTACCAGAGGAATCTTGTTTTTTCTGCTGAATATTACGGCTGCTGCGACGACAGGACCCGCGAGCGGTCCCCGGCCGGCCTCATCAATACCGGCTATAAATAAAAACCCCTCGTCCCACTTTTTTCTTTCATGGGCGAGGAGTTTGCTGCCGGACCTTATGTATTTCATTGAAGTCCGAATCTTAATCTATCCAGGGCAATCAGCGGGAGTATCTGAGTTCTTTGACCTTGGCTGATTTGCCTATTTTATCGCGGAGGTAGTAAAGCTTAGCGCGTCTTACTTTGCCGCGGCGTTCAACTTCGATTTTTGCGACTCTGGGTGAGTGAATCGGGAAAACTTTTTCAACGCCTTGCCCGAAGGAGATACGTCTTACGGTGAAAGTCTCCTGAACTCCGGTCCCTTTTCTGGCGATTACAATCCCTGAAAAGAGCTGTATTCGTTCATTTTCGCCTTCGATGATGCGGTTATGCACTTTTACAGTATCGCCAATTCTGAAATCAGTAACTTCAGGCTTGCACTGTTCCCTTATGATTTTTTCCATTACGTTCATTGTTTTCCTCCGATATTATAAATTTTATTTAATATCAATCTATTTTAAAATTCCAGCAGGTCGGGACGTCTGAGCTTTGTACGCTCAAGCGACTGCTCTTTCCGCCATGCCGCTATTTCACCGTGGTTTCCGGAGAGGAGCATCGCTGGTACTTTCATGCCTCTATATTCCGGCGGCCTTGTGTACTGAGGGTACTCCAGAAGTCCATTTGAAAAGGACTCTTCCTCAGGTGAAAGGGACGAACCGAGCACTCCGGGCAGGAGTCTGACGGTCGCATCAATCATCACCATCGCCGGAAGGTTGCCGCTTGTCAGGATATAGTCTCCGATAGAATACTCCCTGTCTATCACGGTCCTTATTCGTTCATCGATTCCCTCATAGTGTCCGCACACGAATATAAGGTGTTTCATAGCGGAGAGCTCCCGCGCCTGGCGCTGTTGGAAACGCTGTCCCTGGGGACTTGTCAGTACAACGAGCGAATCCTCGCGGCGTAACGACTCCAATGCCTCAAAAACGGGTTCGGGTTTCATCAGCATTCCCGGCCCGCCGCCGTAGGGTTTGTCGTCAACAGTCCCTCTCGCGTCGTGCGCGAATTTTCTAAGATCCACGGTATTTATTTCAACGAGCTTCTGCTCCCTTGCCCTTCCTATCATGCTTTCGCCGAGGGGGCCGAAAAATATATCGGGGAACAGCGTAATTACATCTATTCTCATCTCAGTCAGTCATTTACCTCGACCGAGACTTTTTTCTGCATTCTTCCGGCTGCTCCGCTCACGAGCGATCTAATCGCCATGATGGTCTTGCCTTTTTTGCCTACGATCTTACCTACGTCTTCCTTGTTGCAGTCGATCTTTATAAGGCTTTCATCCTGGCCGCGTGTTTCATAGATTACTTTTACCTGGTCAGGATAGTCCACGAGCGCCCTTACAACATAATCAACAAAGCACTCAAGGTCTTTTACATCTTCAGGCACTCTGCCTGGTGCGGATGAAGCGGAACTCTTTGAGGGTGAAGAACCCCCTCCGCCTCCGAAAAGCTTCATAAGTCCTCTCAATATCACGTCAAAACTCCTTAATTTGATGGACTTTCAGATAACACGGAACTTCCATCTGTCTCTAGCGTGACAGATGGAGCCGGAAAATCTTACTGTTTTTGTTCTTCGCCGCCCGTGGCATCCGCAGCAACAGCAGCCGCAGCAGCCGCAACTTTCGCACGTGCCTTTTTGGACGGTTTTTTGGGCTTCTGGATATCGCTTAGCTTCTTTCCATTTCTAGCCCTGAAAATAATATCGTTCACCGTTTCGCTCGGTTGGGCTCCGCATGAGACCCAGTGATCAACTCTGGCAAGATCGATATTTTCGTTCTGGTGCCTGGGGTCATAGAACCCCACGTATTCAAGGGCGTCGCCATCGCGCTGTGAGCGGATGTCCATCACTACGACCCTGAAACACGGCGAGTTTCTTGTTCCCGTTTTCTTCAGTCTGATTCTTACAGCCATAATCTCTACCTCTCGCTTATGACAATATGATTTCTAATTGAATTTTACAAATTTCAGATTAATGCTGACTTTCGCAAAAGAGCATATACAGTAGCACGTGCGTCGCCTTCTGCAATAGGGGGACTTTATATTTTTTGCAAATAATTTCAAATGCCTCGTCAGGATGACGCGGGCGGCAAAAGCCGTTACGGCGGATAACTCCTATATGCCGAGTTTTTCCCAGTAGGGGGCCAGGTCGACAA
>MHBG01000076.1:0-1412 GCA_001804785.1 Lentisphaerae bacterium GWF2_45_14 | reverse complement strand
CGGTCAGCGAGGGAGCGCCTTCCTCAATCATTTTACGTAAATGTTCGACGAGTATGCTGTCGCCGCCGCCATGTCCGTTCATCCCATCGAGATTCAGGAATTTAGATTCGGCGTCGAATGCGATTTTGCGTACTTCGATTTCGCCTTTGAGAACATCGCTTCTTATGGCGCCTTCGGTTCCCAGTATGTACATGCGTCTTTCGGGGATACCTGCGTTAAGGTTCGTGTGAAAGGTGCCGCGGGCGCCGTTTTCATATTTTAGTATACAGACCTGATTGTCTATGATGTCTTTATCCGTTTCAAAGGGATTTTTGTTTCTTGCGCTTGGCCAAGAAGAATAGGGCAGATGGCCCTCTGGGCTTTTGGCAAGTCTTTCACGATGGTGTGAGTTTTCTGGTTTGAAAAAATCGAGTCCGCCGAACGACGCGACTTTTGAGGGTCTGGAATCGATAATCCAGTTCGCGAGATCGAAGTCATGGCAGCATTTTTCGAGGATATGACATCCTGTGAACTCGCGTTTTCTGCGCCAGCAGCTCATTATGTGTCCGCCGTGATTGAAATTTAATGTTTCGTTGAATTCGAAGGATACGACTTTTCCTATTTTGCCGGAGGAGACGATCTCTTTTATCTGTCTGTAGTGCGGGCTGTAGCGAAGGGTAAATCCGATCATGAGTTTTCTATTGCTTGAGTCAAAAGCTTTCTTGACGGCGATGCAGTCCTCGATATTTGTCGCGAGTGGTTTTTCGCAGAAGACATTTTTTCCGGCCTTGAACGCGTTGACAGCCATTTCCGAATGTGCTGAGTTCCATGAACCTATCATTATCCATGAGAGTTCGGGGTCTTCCAGCATTTTCCGGTAGTCGTCATAGATTTTGAAATCGTTGCCGAACTTATTGATGAAGTTTTCCCGTGCGGCTCTATCGGGGTCGCAGAATGCCCCTATTTTCAAGTTGACATTTGACTCTTTTGCGACCTGAAAGAGTCCTGAAACCCTTGCTCCCCCGCCGATTACACCAATCAATATTTTTTTGCTCATGATAAACCTTCTTTTATTTTATATTCTACATCATTGAATTTGTAAATAAAATAGCTATAACGATTACGGATTTATCAAAAGCGATTATTATAAATACCCCTTTCTGCTGTTCAACGTTTGTCAGGCGGAGTTTCAACCGGGGGGGAATCCACTGTGACAACGGATAAGAATTCTTCGATTCATTGTCAGGCCTCATTTCCCAGGCACGTTCTCGAACCAGTGAAATGCGCTTAACCCCGAAGCTGGTGTACTTTTAAATCAAAGATTGGTGTAAAAGCTCCGCATAATCATATAGCATTTCTGCGCGAATTATAGAAGTTCACGTAGGACTGCACTCCCAGCCTCAGTTGCGCCAGGCTGACGTAATCCATGATCT
>MHBG01000075.1 GCA_001804785.1 Lentisphaerae bacterium GWF2_45_14 | reverse complement strand
TATGAAAGTCATCTTTTTAAGTTTGCCGTCGACTTCGACCAGGGCTTCCACTAGACGAAAACTTTCAGGATGCCATTTCGACGTGTAAAAGCCTGTGAGTGCGACATGGTTATAGACTCGGTGGATAATCAGCTTGCATCTTTTGTTTTCATGATTAAACAATATAGGCTCACAACGTTAAAATGCAAGCTGATTATCTTGCGAGTCTATAGGGCGCGTTATTTTGCATGAGTTATTTTTCTTGAGAAAGAACTGGTCTGTTGAAAAAGCGCTGACTTTTATTCCAGTCAGTCAAGTATCCGCCTTTTATAATCATTTCCGGCCACGGCAGAAAAGAATCTTTTGAAGACGCAAGTTCTTTTTGCAGACAAGTTTCAAGCTCTTCCCTCAGATTCTTGAATTTCCCGTCGGACGCAAGATTGCGGAGCTGATAAGGATCGTTTTCATCGTCAAAGAGCATAACGTTTTTAAACGCCGCATCTCTGGCGTAGGTATATTTCTTTGTGCGGATTCCCCGCCATTCCTCTCCTCCGCGGTCGGCTGCCTGATGACACGGTACGATATCCATGATAAAACATTCCTTTCGTCCTTCCGCGCCTTTTTTCAGGAATAAATTATGCAGATCCATCCCGTCTCTTGCGCTTCCGAACCCGCATCCCGTCAACTCCAGAAGGGAAACGGGCAAATCCACCAGGCCGATCATTTCGTTGCTTGAAGACTTGGGCGTTTTTCCTTTCCATGAAACTATCAACGGAACTCTCACGGCTTCGTCATAAGGAAGCTGCTTATTTGTAAATCCATGACTCCCAAGCATATCTCCGTGATCACTGGTATATACGATAATCGTATCCTCAAGAAGATTTAAGTCCGAAAGTTTTTTAGAGAGACGTCCCATCTGTTCATCGAGAGCCGATATATGTGCGTAATAGCCGCGCATATTTTTTTCTATCTGATTGCAATCCAGATATTTATTGGTTTTATCCATTATTTTTTCAGGCACATTCGGGCGCAGGGTTATTGTCTTGTTTTCATATTGCTCAAGGTACTTTTCAGGCACCTGCATATAAGGATCGTGCGGCGGCCCCCATGATACAAAAAGACACCATGGGTCATTGCGTTCTTTTTCTATAAAGTCCATGGCCAGATCGGTTTGAAGCTCAGGTTCATATATTTTGGAATCGAAGCGCATGGACTCTTTGTCGTAATAAAAATTGTTCATGTAATTATGGTTGCAGTTGTAAGCTTTCCATTGATTGAAACCGAGCCGTCTTTCCGGCGGAATCGCTTTATCGCGCGGCACGCCGTCCAGATGCCATTTGCCGATATAGCCGGATTTATACCCGTGTTCATTGAGTACATTGGCAATTGACTCTGTTTCGGGCACTATCGGAAGATCGTTAGTTATCGCCTTGTGATTGAGTGGAAGCAGTCCCGTAAGCAGGGAACCTCTTGCGGGAACACAGAGAGGCGAATTGGAAATGCAGTTGCTGAAAGTTACGCCGTTTGAAGCAAGATTGTCTAAGTTAGGCGTGGATACCTCACGGTTCCCGCTGTACCCGATGTCATAAAAACGGTGCTGATCTGAAAAGACAAAAAGCAGATTTGGTTTTCTAACTTTAGTGATATTCATCCTTCTCTCCAATTGCATCAATATCCGTTTTCGACATGTCGCCGCCTTTTACACCGGGGCTTCCACAAGTGCCATCCAATTTTCTTCCCTGCGGACAATGGTCTTCGAGCATCGAACGCGCACTCGATTTCGGCCAATCCCGCTTCTGATAGTAATTCCAGACGAGTCACTTTTACGATGTCTTCAGTCGTTCATTTTCCTGCAACCTGCTGATTTGCCATGATTAACCTAAGGTTGTACTTTTATAATTGTTTTCGGCATTTTAAATATTGGGGGGCAGGAGAGATTTGAATGAAACTTTTGCATCTTTCAAACTCTTTCCATTTTCAGCACTTATTTCAATCATGTATTTTAATGTTTTCGGCTCGCCGGCTTTATAAAAGGATTTACTCCAGTTAGGATATTCACCATTATCGTAAATTATCAAATGCGGCCATTTCAAAATCGACATCCATGCATTCCCTTCTGCAAGAAAATCAACGACATATTTGCCTGAGTTTCTGACTGAAAGCATTCTCAAGTTAGGTTTTTGCATCGCCCTCCATTTGCCTATTTTAATCAAAGCTCCGTTTGCGTCAATACTTCTGTCCAATCCGATTAACTCGAGTTTGTCGGGCTGTTTTTTGGGTTTTTTCAAGTCGATGCCGCAGCTAAAAGCACGCGTATCTTTGTCAATAAACGGTGTGTAAACGTATGAGGCTGCAATTGAACGGGATGTAAACGTCAGTGTTTCATAGACTTTACCGTCATTCCAGAAATAATTGAATTCAAGAATAATAGAGTTATCATTTTTATCTTCTTTAAGGTTTGCTCTCACATATTTTACATCGTGAAAAAATTGATAATGTTCACAACGTTGTATGAAAGACGCTTCAAGTTCCATTGTGTTATTGATGTTAATAAGCAGACTTCCGGCTTTTCTTATACTTACACTGTATGCTTGGGCTTCAATCAATCCCCAATCTCCGTTTTCTGAAAAGCGGATTATTTCAGAAGCCATACCGCCTGGATACACACACAGAAGCATCACGGCTAAAATAAACTTAGGGAGATTCATTTAACTTCCTCTATTTCAATGCCATTCACGCCGACACCACAGCCTGAAAATTCAATGTCGATCTGTCCATCGTAAGCCGGGATATTTTTCATTTCCAGCACATAAGGCTTGCCCCAGCCTACAAGGGAGAATGGATCAATCCTTTTAGGATAAACAATGTTTTCAACTTTGACTCCTATCAGACGCATGTTCGGCATTTTAACGTCAACATAAGTTTCAGCAAAATGGATATATACGTTATATTTGCCTTTTGGAACCGGGATTTTGTAGAAGACGCGCGCGCCGTACGCTTCTGTCTGGTAAACCCTGTCAATATTTGTACCTTCTATTTCCAAGTCTCCGCGATCTGCATATGTAGCACCTTCATTTCCATATGCCCCGCAATTGGCAAATTCCTGATCAGGTAACCAACGTGAACCGTCAGGCGCCATGTATTCGTTTTCTGTTGCGCAAATAATCCTGGCGCGTCCGTTTTTCAGGTCGGCAATCAGCTTTTTCTGATTCTCAAGGGCCACTCTATTGCTTTCGGCGCGGGCAATGGCGGCTTTGGCTTCAAAATCGTCCATAAGACAGCGCAACGCAAAAGCGTCTTTTTCCAGCAAGGCTTTGAACATCAGCGCAATCAAGTCGCCGGGAATGCGTTCAAGAGAGGCCGAATCGTTCAGAAGATATTCCGTTTTTGCAAAGATTTCCTTTTCAACCTTTTCCTGCAGGTTGAAGTTGCAATATATTTCGCCATTGGCATTGTCCATCTCGAATATGCGAATATCATAAGGCTTCATTTCAATGGAATATTTGCCACCATTCGTAGATTCGCTTGAGATGTTCCGGTCATAGACAAGATCAATAACCTTTGATGCATCGACTTTAAAGAAGCCCTTTGATTCCCACGGGCAATTGTTTACAAGGCGCAGATAAGTTTTGCCATTCTTGTTCGCAGATTCGGCGATAACCCCTTTGACATTTTTGCCTGTAATCGTCCTGAATTCAGCCTCCGGCGTAATCAGAAAACTCTTCGCAAAACGGCGGACTTCTTTTCCTGTTCCCGTGTCCATATTGCAGTCGAGCCAACCATAGAAAAGTATTTTGGGAATGGTCCATGAAAGAACATTGACATATTCCGCCATCGCATTCTCACCCGCCCAGCGAGGGAGGAAGACTCCGCGCCCGGTTTTGCTCCATATCCACTTGTCAGCGGCGGAGGCCGGCTGGTCAACTTCGTCAAGTCCTTTGTGCAAATGAAAGTAAATAGCGTCAAGATTCTTTATAATTTCTCTTGAACCGCGATTATTGCTCATTCCCTTGCAGTACATCCAGTTTTCATAGGGGCTTAAAAACTTTGCCCATACCGTGGCAAGTCCGGCAAGATGAATGTTCGGATCGTCCTTGAACAGCTCCAGCGGAAGGCCGCTTTCGGTATAGCATTTGTCGAGATATTTGTCCCTCTCCGCACGAGTGGAACTCACTTCCAGAAATGGATTCTCCTGGATGCGGAGAGACGGTTTGATATAAAGAGGCCACTTGCTTTTTCCTGAACTGACGAGTTTTCCGATTTGCCCGAAGAACTCGCGTGTTTTATGGGCGCGCCAGTAAAGCCACAAGTCCTTATGTTTGCCCATTAATTCATTATAGCGCTTCATGAAGCGATTGGGATCTTTCGGATCAATGTCAAGTTTTATTCCTGTTTCCTTTTTGAAAAGCCCTACAGCGTAGTCGCCATAACCAACGTCAGTGCTGGCGATATCGGTAAGGGAAGCAGTGGTAAAAGCAGGCTGCCACCAACCACCGGCAACCATAAAAAGCCCTGCGACTGTTCCCGTGTCCTTGTAGAAATCATAGATTTCTCCAATGCAGTCAAGAATATATATGCTCCCTTTAGGATCCAGAAAGTCAACCCCTGATCCATTACTGCCGGCAACCTGGCGACCGTATTTATCCACCTGATGGATTCCTTCGCCTGTTTCCCACATTTTTCTGTCACTGGTGTGATTGGCTTCAGTTGCCCACACTTGCGGTGAACCTTGATATTCAACCCCGAGCATACAGTTGATACTATTCTGATTATACATCTTGATAGCCAGCATAACCGGATCAAGTTCCTGGTTCGAAATGGAAGTATTGTGCTTAAGCGATGGATAATCGCCATGCCAGTACATATACACGCCTTCAACTGTCATGTTTCTACCCTGAAAGCGCAGCCATTTGATTTTGCGCTCAATAGCCCTATACCAGTTCAACCAGCCATTACGCAAACCATTTCTCCTACGGTTCTCAGCTCCCATAAGAGGATTTTCCGATATACCGGTAGTCAGTGTCATGACAGATATACGTTCATTATGAGAGCCGAACATACGTGAACTTTCAGGGACTTTCAGTGCAGGCAGATCACCTTTAATACTGTATATGTTTATTTCGCAGGCAGCGGCAGGGAATGCTCTGAAACCACTCATGACAAATATTGCGGAGCATTTGCTGGCGGGCCAGAAGACAAAACGTATTTTCCTCGTTTTCATGCTAAGCGGCTGATCAACGCCTGTAATGCATGAACCGGTTGATGTATGATTCGGCCAGTCTCCGGAAGGGAAATTACACTCAAAGCCCAACGGCCACTGTTCAATGATTCCGGAATATATATAGCGGTCGCGATTGTCCGGTACAATAACCTCGGCGAGATAAGGTTTTCCCAGTTCAAGGTCATGCAATCGATATGCATACCAGTCTCTGGGGCTTTTTCCTGTTTCGCGGTACTTCATCCCGTCAGCGGCAATAACTCCGCCCTTTATGACTTTAGGGGAACTGATATTTCCGGTATGATTGCAAAACTCCTCCCCCAGTTCAACTGGTTCGGCACAATCTATTTTTCTTACCAGCTCCAGGCGTTGGTCAAATTTTTCTTCAAATTCTGCCAGTCCGAATTCATCCTGCCTGATTGGTCCTGCCATAATCAGTTCCTGACGATTCATCTCCTGCACATTGCCGGCTTTGTCCACAAGTTCCCATTCCAGACGGTAAGCTCCGGTTTCAATTCCTTTTATTCTGAAAAGATATGAGTTCAATCCGTCTTTGGTCTCCGGTTCTGATATGGGTAACTGGACTGTTTGTACCAGATCTTTGGTCTCTGCCCTGTAAATCTTACCCCTCGGAGCCAGCGTGTCTTTAACTCCCGACGGAAGAGTTACCAGGAACTTTGCTTCTTCGTTGTAGTTCCAGACCGGATATTTTTGTCCAACCGGCTCTGCCTGAAGCATTCCCATGTGACGCGGCTCAACGCCGGTCCAGTAATTATTGTTATCTGACCCCCTGGATGTTATCACCTGATGCAGTCCCCGTTCATAGGGTTTCGGGGTTTGCCATTTGGAGTCATCGAATCCAGGCTCCATCCAGTCTTTTTGATATTTGAGAGAGCTCTTCCAGTCCTGCGGACAGAGAATTCTCGTAATTCCCCCATTTTCACCTACGGAAATCCCCTCAAAAATATATTCAGGATTGCCACCTTGCCAGTTGAAAAATTCCTTACGGACGGCTATTGTATTTTCTCCTTCTTTCAGATATGGCTTCAGGTTCATTGTTTTAACTGAGCCCCTGGGATAAATGTCTCTTCCCTGATCAACTTTTTTCCCGTTAATGAAAATCTCATAAGTTTCCGGGGCATCGTAGGTGGCATGCGCCATTACCGGCTTTTCGTCAAGCGTGAAAGTTTTCCGAAAATAAACATTCCCTGTATATGGAGCTATTGTAATATCTTTAATTTTGACCGTTGCCTTCGGAGTTATACACTCAAGACGGAAACCGCATATCCCCTGGGGATTATCCAGAGTTCTTACAATTCCGGCGTCGGCTTCAAGAATCTGCTCCTTTTCGCCTGTGACTTTAAATTTCGTAATATCCTTGTAGCGCCGCTGAAAACCGAAAGTGGAAACTTCCCATTCTGTTTCAGGCACATTCTGGGTAATCGTCATTTTTATTCGGTAACGATCTTTTGTGTGTTTGCCCCATTTGGTGCCGAAACGTAGCGATGGAATTCCGTACGTTCCGGGCTCAGGACCGAAAGCGCACCAAAAACCTTTTTCGTCTCCGGTAAATTCAAGCGCTCCATTTTTAAATTCGTGTTTGCCTTTTGAATCAAAGCGCATGAACTTTGTTATTTTTCCAACCGAGGGATTTGAGAAATCGCAGGGAACTCCGAATTCATCAAGAAAAAAATCTTTCCCTGACCATTCCCTGTCGCGTTCAGGCAAAAACTTTTCCGGATGAAGCATTGTTTTGCTGCGCCACGGACTGTCAGACAATGAAAGAGTATTTACGACTTTTGACGGATCTTTGTTTTCATTGACAAGTTCAAATGCATCAATTACGCTTCCGAATGTCAAAGCAATTCCGAATACCGAAATAACAACCTTGTTTAGTCTCACCATTTTCTCCTGCTTATGAAATCATTATTTTTTTATTAGTACTTTTAATTCTGCTACTGGGTATTTGTTTGCATTTTTCGTAAACGTCCAGTCATCAGCGTTTGGGGTTCCCGAGTTGCCAATACCGAGATCGGCATTTTCACCAGCCCTGAAGTTATTAAAACAAATAATAGACTGCTTTTCCTTGTTATTGTGAATCTGCATCGAACCGTAACCCGCGGATTCTTGATTTGACATGAGATCCCCGAAATCATATTTATCAGATGCACCTGGAATCTCTTTAGCATTTCTACCGTCATAATTGCAATCCCAGAATTCGATATTGCAGCCATCCGGGAAATCACCGGTTTTAATTTCAGGAACATTACTTTTTACTTTTACATTCTTTACCGGACATTGGAAGCGCGCACCACTGGCTTTGTCAGGAACACCAATCTTTTTCACATCATCAGTAAATGGATCCATTTCAACAAATACATATTTCGTATTCCCAGCTTTATCAAGTAAAGCCAGGAAGTAGGCGACTTTTTTAAAAGGGCTTTTTACCTTGTCGGAATTATCTTTTTTATAGATGAATTTAGTTCCGTCTTTGCAAAGGGCGCTTTTAGGGTTGATTTCATAAACTAATTCATATTCTTCCTCAACTTCCGGCATGAGCTGTTTCAGCAGATTAAACTCCGGCTTTTTTCCGTAACGGAACGGTGAAGCCGGTAAGCCTTCTTTATTCATCAGATTGACACCCTCAGGATTTTGAGCCCAGGCATAATAAACAATTGTGGGGATTTTAACTTTATCAGATGTCACTTCAACTGTGTCGTCACGGACAATTTCAGCATTGGCTTCAACAAATTCACTGTTATTGCCTAAAAGGGCAAATCCTTTGATTTTTCCTCCATTTCTAACAGCAAGGGGAGAGCCGCCTGTTTCAAATTTAATAACAGCTTTACCTTCTTTGAACTCACATGACTTTATGATCGGCCCGGTCCAGGCAACATCCTTTTTGTCATAATCTTTATTCAGCGCAAGTCGAGCTAAACGTTCTCCAACTTTTGATTTTTGTTGGGGATGAATGTCATTGGCTTCACCGATGTCAATAGTAATAGCCATACCGGTATTTGGAACGTTTTTTGCAACATCGGCAAATGCTTCCCGCAGTAAGGCCCATGAAGCATTTTCTTCAACGGGATTTGACCAGGCTGTCTGGAATCCGGGTAATTGCACAAAGTAAAAAGGGAAATCTCCCTGTCCCCATTTTTCACGCCAGCCCGTTATCATAAGTCCTAATTGCTTGGCATATTCAGCAGCGTTTCCGGCATTTGCTTCGCCCTGATACCAGATAGCTCCCTTTACTGTATACGGCGCCAGTGGATTAGTCATCCCATTATAAAGATTTGAAGAATAATTTTGTTCCTGAAACGGATGCTGTTTAAAACTGGGATTCCGAGGGCGACATTCTTTTTTATCACTTTCATCCCATGCTTTGAGATCAGCTTCATATTTTTCTTTAGCATTATTGTATATTTTCCTTTCTTCGGCTTCATCATAAGTCTGTGCCCGCTTAGCCGCATTTTCTCTTTCTTTGACCAGGCGGGGATTGTCTTCCTGCTTTTCCCAGGGAGTCCAGGTTTCAACTCTTGTTCCACCCCAGGCACATTCAACAAGGCCAATTGGAATGTTTAATTCTTTGTAGAGCTTCAAGCCAAAAAAATAACCTGTTGCTGAAAATTCTGCCGTTGTTTTTGGAGTACATAATGCCCAATGGCCGCTTAACGTCTCCAAGGGGGCGTTGGAAGCCTTTTTCCCTACCACAAAAAAACGTATTTTCGGATAATCAGCGTCCGCAATAGCTCCTTGGGTATCTTTGAAGGCGGACATAGCACGGTCCATATTAGACTGACCGGTACAGAGCCAGACTTCACCGGACATAACATTCTTGAATGCAAGTTTGTTTTTACCTTGGACCGTTACCGTAAATGGTCCACCAGCGTCGGGTGTTTTAAGTTCCAGTTTCCATTTCCCATTCTTGCCCGCGGTTGTTTCCGCTGATTTACCCCAGGAACCACTTACAGTGACTTTTTCTCCAGGACTCGCAGTTCCCCAGAAATTAGCAGATGTGTTCTGCTGTAAAACCATGTTATCTCCAAATACAGACTGCAATTTTACGTCTGCAAACAAACTTGAGGACAGAAGCCCCACGACAATTAGTAATTTCAATTTCATAGCGTTGATTTCTTATTTTATATTATTGTTCCAAAAAAAATTGCACCAACAACGTAATCCCAATAATACTTATGGGTATGCAGCGGAAAAGGAATACCGCCCCATGATGGTGGAAGAGCTATTAATCCACTATAACATTTATCCTTCATAAAAATCAGGCTTTGCAAAAATCCGGCCAATATCAGAATCTCCCTTTCTTTAATCTTCGGTAAAATTTATGAGAGAGTACTCGTATCCTCCAAGATTCCAATCTCTTCTGGGAGCAGTATGTCCGTCAATAAAAAGGAAGTTGGAGGATCCAGAATGATATCTTCCCACATTGTTGCCATTCCCTATAATCACTTCTGATTTTGTTGCAGAATACACGACCAGATTAAGCGAATATAATATATTATTTCGGTCAACTTCGCCAAGTAAATAGGTTTGAGACGGCTTACTGATCATGCTAAGTTTCCTGTCTGCCGGCACGCCCACATTGCTGTGAATAAGATATTGAGGAACTCCATACGAACGGTTAGCCCAGGCCGTGTGCCGAGGGGTGCTGTCTGTTGGACAACGAAAGAGCTCCCAATCAGAAGGAGTTGGACACCAGCCTGATGCAGTGACAGGATATTTAATATATGTTTCGCCAATATAATAATCCCAGTGGTAATGATGAGTGTAGCGCGGAATCACAAATTGCTCATGACCCGTAGCTGTGCTTGGCGGGGCAATATATCCATTGAAATCGTTGATGTATGCAGCAAACCCCAGCCCAAGCTGTTTCATATTGCTGGTGCACGAAATAGCCTTAGCCGTTTCCCTCGCTCTCCTCAGAGCAGGCAAAAGCATGCTCGCCAGAATCGCGATTATCGAAATTACAACGAGCAATTCGATAAGGGTAAATCGAAAATTCAACCCTGTTTTTTTACAACGTTGCGCCATGATAAACCTCTGGTGTCATTTTTATAATTGTTTCAGGGACATTATTTCCGTTTTCCAGTATTCTTATGATTAATTTGACTAGTCCGGCCGCTACCTTGTTTGACGCATGGCTTATTGCCGAGATAGCAGGGCTATGGCTGAGACATTGTGTCGTGCCGTTAAGAGTGACCAGGCTAAATTTTGTCGGCAATGGAATTTTTTTATTTATGGCGCTATAAACTGTGCTTATCCCTTCATCTGAATAAACAAAAAGTGAATCATTGCCCTGCTTTGCAATATCTTCACAATATTTTGCCAATTGTATGGTATAGTCTGGATTGCTGGAGGATACTGAAAGCATTTTGCGCGATTTAAGACCTAATTCAATTCCGGCTTCCATCAATGTGTTGCTAAAACCACGTTCTCTTTCCAGAAAAGGCAGATATGCTGTTCCCCCCATGCCGATAAAGGCAGGCTTTGTCCGTCCGTTTTCCACAAATAATTTAGCAGCCAGTCTGCCGGCCTCATAATTGTCGAGAGTCACCACATAATGCATAACGCCAATATATCTCTCATCTACAGCGATTATTGGACAAGCATTTTTTAATTCAAGCACTTTGTCCTCTATTATTTGATTCGGAGCTCCTGCGTAAACTATTACGTCTGGCAGTTTTTCCAGTTTGCCTGGCCATATTTTGTCAGTCTTGCTCCAATTGTACAGAGCTAACGAAACCTCTATGCCGTTTACCTTCGCCAGCGGTTCAAACGCAGACCACAACCTAGACCATGCAGAACTGCATATCGCCCCCCAACCTGATGTGACAAAAGCCACAGAGCCTCGCGTTTTTTTCGGTCGCACTATAAATCTTTTGGAGGCTTCTTTTATCAACATCTTCTTATCTTCAAGTGTTTCCAAGGCGCGGCGAATTGTCTCACGGCTATTTCCAAACTCGGTACATAATTTCCTTTCAGACGGAAGAAACTTTTCTCCTTCAACTTGAAGTTTGAATATAAAATTCTCAAGCCTATTTATAATATCATTACGTGTCTCAAGTGAACGTCCCATATCTACCCTGCGCTTTGTTTATATATATAACATAGACCGCTGGTCTAATAAAGTCAAGTGTCAAACGTAAAAAACAGCCCAAAAAGTCACTGGCATCCCGTGGTATATTGAAATGGAGAAACAGTGAAATACGATGTGAAAAATGACGAATATTTGGCGAATTTTGAAAAACACGTTTCAGAAAGTGGATTGTTATGATTAAAGAAGACATATAACAAGTACGCTCAGCCCCTAAGCAGGAGTACTTTTGAATCAAAGCTTGGTGTAAAAGCTCCGAATAATCATATAGCATTAGAGCACGGATTACAAGCGCCGAATAGGTTTCGTCCGGGGTGACGTCCCCTCAATGCCTCCAAAGCGGTTGCTTCAGGGTGATCGATATTCCGTCTTTTTTCAGGATCTCGGTAAAGTCGCTCGACGTAAACTGGCTGCCCTGATCCGAGTTGAATCTGACGCGTAATCGGAAAGTTCTTTAACAGATATGGATATTTTTTATATTCCTCGTGCGGAGCCGAAGTCTTGAACTTTGGACGCATGTCCGAACAGATTCTCCTAAAACTGCGCCGACACTGCTATTTCATTGCACAAAGGACGCACCCCTTAAAAAATCATTTTCCACTCAATGCCTCCAACGCCACACGGCTCTTGAACTTGCTGTCATACTTCTTTTTCACTTTTCCTGACTCCTTTTTTCTTGTTTTAGTTTAGGAGTCTTTTACACTTATTCAATCTCTCCAACTCTCGGAGCCAGGCGCATACCACGCGGATAGAAAATTCTAATTCTGGCAATTCTTTTTGAGCAATCATTTTCTTGATTATACGAACTATTTCAATGGCCCCTGCAACGCCAGTCGAATTGTCATCGCTCAACGGTTCGTAAAGGTGCGCCATGAGCCAGAACTCTTTTTTTTGCCTGCCTGGGACCACTGCCGTCACGCCTGGCAAAATTCCTTCATAACGTTTTCCATCGGATTCCACTAATGCGTTCAATTCACCGGCATTAGCCGCATGCCTTAACTAATCGCCCATACGAGGCGTAACGCTGAAACATATAAAAGGACGGTCTTCACATTGGACATGCCAGTGCATTCCTTCCATGCAGGCATTGGCCCATGGAATCGTGCTTGACGTTTCATCCCTGCGTTGCTTGGGATAGTAATCTGTGATTAAGCCAAGCGCGCCCATATCAAGGGAGGCGTTAAGAATATCCGCTCCGGGGATGGTTGTCGGTTCACATATGACCAGTGTGCCTTTAGCATCTTTGCCTGCGAATAACTGCGCTTCGGTGATAAGTCTAACAAGCTGTCCGCCTTCCGGGGTACTGACCGACCCTTTTATCCTGATAAACGGTTTTGCCATCTGCCGGGAAGTTGATTATTTCCGCATTCTCGATTCCTGCTTGCAGCAATAGTTCAAATGCTTGTGCAGCTGAGGCGGCATAAGCCTTGAACGTTTGTGGAAGTTCGAGTTTCCACAGGCTTTCGATGTTTTTATAAAGCGTCTTTTTATCTATTTCCTCCAACATTTTCTGGAAATATCTTTCATGAAAACGCCTTTCAATTCCCTTTAACTTTTTATTATTTTGTCAGTTCGAACAGCGAAGTATCCGGCGTTTCAAAGTGAAAAATAAAATTATCACTATTCTCAGCCACTATTTTCCCGGAATAAAGCTCCTTTACCTGCGCATATTTACTAGGCAGGGTTACTTTTATGTCACCGCCAGTAGCGGTATGAATTGCTAAAAGATGATTATTGGCATAAACCGGAATTTCCTGTTCACAATAAATATTAACTCCTGCTTTTTCAGCCAATTGTTTCAGGGCAGCAGGCGTGAGTTCGGCGGGATTGAGTACGTAGACCGACTTCCATCCGTCCATGGAAACGCTGGAAATACCCGGCGTTCCAAACGCGGTACCGCAAAGCTCCTTGACTCGTTCCGGCATCCAGCGTTTACCATCGCTAATTCCCGGTGCATAAAGCCAGACTACGGTACGATTGTTTTTTAGGACGAAATCCCTCAGTATTTTTTCTTTTTCATCAGTGATTTCAAATGGGGTGTTGAAGATTACACATTTATAGCGGTTGAAATCTGCAATTGACGGTATGTCATTGAATGAATACACGTCAAAAGGCGTTCCCAGCCGATTGAGCGTGTTCCGCAGTCGTGGAATAAATTCTGATGTCAGCGGATTGCTTTGGTTGAAATAGTATGAGCTTTCAGGATCAACGATTAATGCTGTTTCGGCGACAGGGCTGAGCGCTAGGCCGGCATAGCGATTCCATATTTCTTTCATCTTACGAATATTGTCATACACGGCCTCGCCCTGATAGTAGCCGCCCCACATGTCGAACCACCATAAGGATGTCTGATTTATCAGAGCCAAGGCCATTTCACGTCTCATTCCTGCAATCGTTGCAGTTTCGTCTGGCCACTGCTCTGTTTTCAAACTGACAAACGGAGTGAGATTTGGATTGTATGTGTGTGTTCTCTGATCGCACTCGTGCATAAAACATTTGCCTTTCAGTCTCATGGTACCGTTCGGTACCATAAAGCCGCTGCCACCGCCCATCGCCCTGTCAAGATATGTTCCGGGGCTGATGAGAAAGTCCAGCTCAGGCATGTCTAAAAGCCTCTCATAATCAAGGTGCCCGAATGAAATAAGGCGTCTAGCGTCAAGTTCGAGATTATACCCGTAGAAAACTCCAATTTCTGTCCTGGGCGGAATTATTGTTTTGATTTTTCTGATAAAATACTGAATGGCGTTAACTATGCACTCGCTGCTGAACCTCCAATATTCCAGAGCCAGTCGGTTTTTCTCTGGATCCCGAAGCAGGTCATCATGCTCCACATGATTGCGGACTGAAGGCGGTGGAATGTCCGTCGGCTCCGGCAGTCCCTTTTCACGGCACCACGACTGAAACGACGTTGTTTTTTCGAGGCTTTCGGTTCCTTTTGAGAAATCCATCCATTCGCATGTCATTCCGCAGGCCAGTACATAGGCCTTTATTCTGCCTGAATATTTGGATTCCGAATAATTTAAAAATGCCTCCATATATCTTGCCGTAAGGTCTAGCCATCTTGGGCTGCAAACAGTGCGTCCCAGCTCTGTGAAGCTGTCATAGACCTCATGGCCTAGAGACTTTTTCACTAGCCACTCAGGGGTATTCAGATCAACCATGCAAATTAATTCGGCATCCGGATTAGCGGAAAGGATGTCCTCAATCTGGCGGTCGAGCGGAGAAAAGTCATATGAATCAAACCACAACCACATTGGAGGGTATTTGCAGTACGGTTCTCCGAGTGAATTTTTGGTGTTCGCTGCGAAAAAACAGATTGTATCAACTCCAACATTCCGGAAGTTTTTCATTGCTTCCAGTTCCGGCCAAAATGACCGATACGAAAAGTAAATATTTTTCTTATTGCCTGAATCCATGATATTTTTTTACCTTGCCTGTTTTTAGGAGTATTTTTTTCATATGACGCGGGATTTTTATTGTAAAATTTGGCTCTTCCTCATAAAGAGACGAGTCGGCAGATCTGCTCGTATGTCACGCTTTCGCCGGGGGCGAGGGTAATCTCACGGCTGAGTAATTCGAAGGTGAAAATATTTGTCCCCCACCAGGAATAGAAACCAGCCGTCTGCCGGGGGTCAGGCTCAATCACCATTTGCCGGACCGTTTTGCCTTCTATTTCCTCAATGTTTAGAGCCGCCGGGTACCACTGTTCGGGCTTGACATCTTTGACAATGTCCAGGAACGGGTGATTGTCGCCGCCGGGAATAATAAACATTCTGTGGGACTCATCGCCCTTTATTTCCTTTTCGCCATCCGGCGACTTGAGGCGGATTCTCGATGTTGCCACAGCTGGCTTGTCTCGGGCAATGACGTTTTTCACCCGAAAGCTGAATGTCATGGGGACTTTACGGGGACCGCTATTCGTGAACCGCATGGCTATTTTCAAAGAGGCACCTTTGTCGTCGAGTCCAATCGTCTTTTCGATCTCCAACCCATCTAAGGGAGAGCCTCCTTCTGGATTAGCTCCGGCAGCGACCAAATCGGTGACGAGCCGGGCGCTCAGAACCGCAACAGGGCTGCAATCTCGTATTTCCAGCGCCTTCAGTTCCCACTGCGTGAGCAAGGCACCCTGTTTTTCATCAATCACCAGCTGTCCCAGCACTCCTCGATCCTTACCGTGTACCAATACGTCCCTTCCGGTATTCTTGGAGCGCCAGCCGACAATACTTGCGGTACTGTCGAAGTCTACATAGGCCCAGTTGCCCGCGAGTGACAGCTTGATATCCGAAACCCCGTTGCCGTCAAAATCTCCCCAGCCGGCGACCGCTTCACCCTGGCTGGCACCATTGAATGCCGAGGCGTTCCCAAACTTGGCCCGCATCGCTTCAATCTCCTTCTGGAACTCTCTCTGCGGGATACCGTTGTCTTTGACCTGGTCCTGTGCTACTTCAAGCAACAATACATGGTTGGCCTTGACCTTGGACAGAAATCCGTTGGCGATAGCCTCGGCTCCCAGCGGTTTTTTGTCGGCATCCAGATAAACTCGCCCGCTCTCGACGTCACGCACCCTGTATTCGCCAGGAGGTAGTTTTGGCACCTTTATCCGTAAAATGGCATCGGTCTTCTCATCAAAATTGAATATCGTAATCAGGCGGTTCCGATTCTTCTGATGCACCGTATACTGGATGTTTTCGCCGAAAGAGGGGCTTGTAAGCTTGGACTGCTTGCCTCCGTCCTCCACTGTCCTTTCCATGATGGGTTCGGGTTTGACTTCGGCGAGCGAATCATCACGTTTTGCGAAATAATAGTCTTCCATCCGAGCCACCAGTCCCATTCCCTGAGCAATGCTCTCCAGATAGGCTCCGTCCAGATAATCCTGCGGCCAGAAGCCGATGCCCATTGCGCCGTGAACGGCACACGCCAAAATGCTTTGCTTTACCTTTAACGGTGAGTACCGGGAATAGAATTCCATCATGCGTTCGGCAGGATCAATCAGGGGGAAGACCGGCTTCTTCAATGTTCTGACGTTTAGCTCTACATCCTTGTAGAACGAAAGCCCCGAGCGGTATATCATCGGCAGGTGCACATCCACATCAGGGTCGAACGTCCGTTCATCACAACTAATCCACTGTACCATATTCGAGGCGTTGCTGTGAAGGGCATCGGTGCATATCCAGTACTTGGTATACGGAAAGCGTTTGCGGACTACCTCCGCCAACTTGCGGTTAATCTTCATATTCAGCTGAACGCGAAAATCGAACCAGGCCGCGGAATACTTGGCCTTGATCTCCTTGACATCAGGAACGGTAGCAAGCTTGGCGAATGCGGCAAATTGCTTGCGGCACGTTTCGCAAAAGCAGATACCTTCAGGTTCAAAATCAAAAACAATCGCCTCAATCCATGGCGCATTACTCGGGCGCCTTTTATCCAGACGTTCAGGAACGGCCTGTTCCCATATGCAGCCACCGGGATCTTCGACCAGGTAGCTGGGGCAAATCCCGGTTTTCTGGTGGGCAGTTTTGGCATCAGGGTTGACAAGTTTTGGAAATCGTTCGCTGACAGGGTGGTTTAACTGAGGTCCGGTTCCATTACAGGACACCATGGCAAGACAGCGAAAATCCCGCGTCATGCGGTCCCGCAGTTCGTCGGACAACGCTCCGGCGTCGTAGAAGGGAACAAAAGTGTAAGGGCGCTGGGAAAGGGAAAGCCAGTAGCTATAATACGCCTCGCGAACCGCCGGGTAAGGGGCAGACGCCTGGGCGAGGTAGCAGACCATCAACTGGAAGCGCTTGGCTTTGGGCGACGGTTCCAGTGGCGGCAGTATCGACAAGTCAATACTCTGTTGCGGACCTTCTCCGTCGCGCGTCAGTACCCGCCAATAAATCTTGCAACTTTTGCCAATCAACGCCGGACTTGCCTGGATGTAGACACGTTCATGGCAGCCCCACTCTACATTCTCGGGACTGAGACGCCGAATCAATGACGCATTCACTGTAATGACGGATCTTGAGTAATCCTTGTCCATATGTTTGATGCTTCCGTAATCAATGACTGAATCGGCTTCCCAATTATACGTTTCGTTCTCTTTTTTGCTTATTATTCTATGCTTAGTGGGACGAAAGGTTGAGGCGCCAATCAGCTTAACGCCTGGGGGAAGGTCCATAGAAATCCATGCCTCTCTAACCTTCTCGGGGTCGCCTTTAAAGGTGAAGACCAGAACCCCGGGAAAGTTAGCCACCAGATTGTAACGATTGCCTTGGTAACAAGCTGGAAAGACTTCGGCGACAAGTTGCGGTCTTTCAGGCACGACCACCTTTTCCTGCGCCCAGGTGGCAAGGGATGTCACAATCATAATGCAGCATATACCAACCAGTCGTTTCATGTTCATAAATGCTTCCTTTTCGTGTTTTATAAATAAAATTTTTGTAGTAGTTTTGCCCGAAAAAGTTCTTTAATCTTTCGTTCCGTTTTGTAATCGGGAGAGCTGAAGGTTAATGCCTGCCTTACTGTTACCTTTTAATCGGTTACTGCAGTTTCCAACAGTCCTTACTTCCTCCTGCTGGTAATGTAAATTGTGTTCCAGCACGATAATTACTCACATGACCATCCCTGAATAGAAAATTTGCACTGTTTGCATGATGGTTATACGCCGCGCTTCTAGTCGCCCTGTCATCCTCATCTAACGAAAAATAGTTATTTGTATAGCTCGTATCGGTTTGTATCCCTGCGTTTGCACAATAACTGATATTACTGACAATTTGCATATTAAATTCCAGCATAATTACCGAGTCAACAGGAATATCTTTGAAATTTCGCGGGGTCAGAACACACCCTGAGGTAAAATCATAGAACCAACTGCCTCCATTCTTCCCAAAAGAGGTATCCCTTCCTTTGGTTAGATTATACGAAGAACGGTAAAACATCGCTCCGTCAACGGGCTTGGCGGATGGACATAGGAAAGTACCCTGTATGTTACGTTGGTCAAACCCACTTAAAAAATTCAAATGATTCGCCTGTTTCTCTGCTAGCATAGGAGCGAGATAAACTCCAATTGAAGCGTTTACATAAGGCCACCAACCTTGATTATCATCAGTATACACGGCCATCATTGTTCCTATTTGCTTAAAGTTGCCAGCACAGGAAATTCGCTTTGCCATTCCCTTGGCCCGGCTTAAGCCGGGCAACAATAGTGATGCGAGAATAGCTATTATCGCAATCACGAAGAGCAGTTCGATTAACGTAAAAATCTTAAACCGCAATGACTCGGGCCTAAGCGTGTGAGACATGGCTCAATCCTCCTTTTTCCCCAACCAAGTTAGCTCAGATGTTTTAAAAATACCACTCATTTTTGCTTGTTCTTAATGAATTCTATCCGTGAGTGTTGATTTACCCAACGATCGCGCATTGCAGATGCCTTAATGTTGTTGAAATCTATCGCGCCTTTTTTCTGGAAGGGGACATGCAGAACTATAAAGTTGTTTCGTCCAGCGAATCTTATTTCCAACGGCATATAAAGGTAAGTCTCATTAAAATCAGCAGGTATAATTGTCTGTACCGGAGCAGCGCATTCGCAATAACTGATGCCGTTAACGCTTACCTCCGCAGACGGTGAAACCTGCCAGTTTTCCGGAAGCAGCCACTTTAAAGTGATGCTTTTGCCTGTAAAAAATGAGGGGAGAAAACTCAACCTGAGATTTTTCTTTTCGCCCGGCACCACTTCCGGGCCATTCTCGTAGTCGATTTTGACCAAGCCGAAAGGAAGTTCGAACGTAAGCTCATATGGCGATTTTGTCCATAGTTTTTCTTTCACGAGCTCATTTGACGGGAGAAATGCAAGATGATCTTTTGAAATGTGAGTACCCTCGTTGCCGATATTTAAAAGAGTCACACACTCGTGCCGTGCCGATATCGCAAGATATATTGCACGTTCAGACAGTTCATCCAATGTTTTGGGTATCAAAAAACCACCCAGCGAGTTAATGGCAACTGTTTGAATGCTTTCTCCTATGGGTTCTATCCATTCGGAAGGAATTCCACTTCTACCTTTCATTATGCCAAGAATAGCGCCTGCGGTTGCCCCCGTACAGTCAGTATCATCCCCGCAGTTTACCGCATAACATATACTCTTTCCGAAATCACCTTCCCCGTAAAGCAATCCCAAGACCAGGAACCCCATATTCGCAGGGGCCTGGAACCAACCAAGGTCTTCGCTGTCCTTCACTATCGCATTTCTGGCATCCGCAAAGGCAGTCTTTTTCTCGTAAAGTTCGCAGGCAATCCTCACGCTTCGGGCAATGCGGGAGCCTGCAGGGATTTTGCTTAGACCTATGTCTATAAGTTTGCGGATATCGTTCACAATAAATGCGGCTGATTCCAGGGACGCTGTGAAAATTTCAGCATATATCCCATCACCACAGTGATCTACGCAGGCATCCATATACGCGAACTGGGCCGCCTGGTCGGGTTCTCCAGGAAAAAGACACGCCCATATTTCCGAGCGGATCCAGGCGCCGTTGCTGTTTTTCCATTTATCGTTATTGCATGATCCCGAGAGCGGAGGATAAAGACCGTTGCGGATATTTGCACGACAGACAGCATATTCGTTCCAAGGACCGAGTATTGTCTGCATCCAGTATTCCGCCAATAGCCGCTCGTTGAGATTATAAACGCCATGTTTTTCGGCGGCAAAAAGCCAAATCAGCTGAAGGTCGAGATCGTCATTCGGAACAGGATTTCCGTTGAGCTCCTGAGTATAAAATGATACATTTTGCATCTCCCTTTTGCCTTCAAACGGAGCGCCAAGCGTACCACCTATGTTTTTCCCCGTCCAGCAACCGAGTACTTTGTCGCGGTATTCTTCAATATTGATATTTTCCCCTGACGCTTTAAAGAATGGCTGCATTGACATAATATGCTCCTTTTGTACTTGTGATCTTATTTTCTATTTACAATCTTGCTCTTGCAAACTTTCTTTATATCATTATACTAAGATATAACGTTAAGTAAATACGATATAGTCTGTAATATTTATAATTTTGTCCAATAAGCAATGACTTCAGCAATAAAAGACAAGCGAGATAATGAGGACTTTTTGTCCGGTCAAACCATTATAGTCAACCAGGAACGGGGTTGGCAGGGGCTTCGCGTGTCCGATTGGAATATGATTCTGACACTGACGGGCAAGGGTGAGATTTCGTCTTCAGGCAAAGCCGTGACTGTCTCGCGGGGGGACTTAACCTTGATTCGGCCCGATTATCCTCGTCATTTTTATACCGATAAGAATTGGAATATCCTCTGGTTTCACTTTTTGATGCACATGTACCCTGAAAAAATTACTTGGCCGGAACTCGTGCCAGGAATCTATCAGATAAAGCTGGCGGAGCGGGAATTTCTCTACACTTTGAGATCCTTACGTGAGGCTCATCAACTTAATGTCCTGCAAAGTAAAGGTTGGTATTCCTTGGTTTATAACCTGTTGGAAAATGCTTTATTGCGCGGAAACAATCAAGCTGCTCAGAACGACAGGAATATTGACGATAGAATTATCCGAGCCCAGAAATTATTGTTAAAGCACTCCGATTCGGACAATATTGACGGGATTGCAGCTTCGTGTAATATGTCCCGCTCTGCGTTCTATGCCAATTTCAAACGCGCAATTGGATCTTCCCCACGCAAATATCGAGAACTTCAAGCCTTGCGACGTGCACAGCAACTTCTGGAAGGTACGCAGTTATCAATATCAGAAATTTCCGATCAGATTGACATGCCGAATATATATTATTTCTCAAACCGATTTAAGAAATTTAGCGGACTCTCTCCTTCCGCATATCGCAAGAGCCGGAATTCTTGGGACACGTAAAGCCCAAGATAGTAACTGATATATATTCTTTTAAATACTCTTTCTGAAATCTGCGAAGCATGCGTTCTTGTACAATCTTACGGAGATGAAAAATTCTTTTCCCTTGCCAATCCGAATAACTTTATAGTGTCATCTGTGATTCCGATTTCCTCCATAAATTTTGCGATGGAAGAAAATTATACGCTCCTGTAAGCATACCCCGCCACTTCGGACGCTTGCTTTTAATCCTGCGCTTGCGCCTTAAATTCATTTTTTATTTCTGATTCGGAGATGCCAGAATCCCATATTTTCAATTCATCAATCATACCGCAGAGGCGGAAATCATTCCTTTTGGGAACAAAAAGTTTACCCAATATCAATGATGCGCTCCTGATGACTCGTGTATGATGTTCTTTTTCCATAACCATGTTGCTGTTGAGATAAATTCTTAGAATTCCAGCTTTTCGTGTAAAAACAATATGATTCCACTTCCGTGGTTCAATTAATTTGGGCGAATCGATAATTTGTTCAATTTGAATCCTCGCGCGTCCTTCCCTGATCGCGAGATCAAGCCTCCCCGCGGCCTCATACTTGTATTGTCCAAGAAAAAACTGCTTTTCAACACTGTCGCAATTGATCCAGGCACTCACTGTAAAATCGTCCTCAGGGATGATTGGCTTCCCGAAATCCACATAATCATCATTTGTGCTGAAACGAAGCGCCTTTCCGGATATCCCGTCCACTATTTCGGGATTTCCGTGGATGACCCCATGATTGCCTTTTCCCGACAAATCCGGAAGAACGCCGTTTTTTATATTTTCGAAATTCCAATGTCCCAATAGTTCTGCCTGAGTCGATATTCCCATCATGAAAAATATACTCCATATAAGAATTTTTCTCATTTGCGAATCCCTTTGTCAAAGATTCTTCCATTTACTTTTGACTTCGGCAATTGTCGACATGGCCTTTGTCTCCAAGAGCGGAAGCATATCTTTGACGCGCTTTTTTGAAGTTTCATAATTTTCATGAATCGAAATGGCAGTATCAAGGAGAGTTAAGTCATCAATATTGTCTATATCTAGAAGCCAATCGGCCACTCCGATATCTTTCATCATCCACTTCTTACGTCCGGCTTCATCAAACGGGTTATGTATGGACGGTGTTCCAACGTTAAGTGCCATGATAATGGAATGCATTTCCATGCTAGTGACAATCCGTGCGCGTTTGAAGATTGAGTATGCCTGTTCCGAAGTCCAGAACCCGTCCATGTATATTATTTTATCCTCAAGCCTTTTCGGCAGGAGCGGCAAGAGATATTTAGGCACGGTATCTATAGTGTGGCGGGTTTCGTGACAGATAAGTACTTTGTTCCCTGTCTTCTCAATCCAGCCTTCAATGAACTGCGCAATCTTACGCATGTGCTCCTGTTTTCGTTCTTCAGAAACAATGCCGCCGGTAGGATCATTGTATTGTGCGACGGAATCTGATATGCGCAGCAGTATGCACATGAATTTCTCTTCTTCCAGATTATGTCTCGCCATGAATGAATCGGCCCATTTTTCGTCGAATCCCCTAAAGAAAAACGTTGTGTCTGGGCGATAACCCGAATTCGATGCGGTCAATCCTCTTTGCTTCAGATAGTTGAGGGAATCGGAATCACGGCAGTAAACAAAGGCGGCATCGGCGAAAAGTTTCTTATAAAGCAGATCCATCGGCCAGTCTAGCGCATCAAAACTCTGAGAACCGATTCCGAAGGGAATGCCAAGGCGACGCGCCACGATAAGTGACATTGCCAAGGGAAGAGTATACCCCCATAGGTCCCTGACACCAAGGCGCCCGAAATTTAGCGTAGTTCCTGAGTTATAGAGAACAAAACCGGCATTTTCAAATGCGGCAGCCGCCTCCGGTCTGCTCGCCTTCAACTCCTCGAAAATATCAAGGGAAAGGCGCTCAAGAATATCATCGACTACGTCCTGCGACTCAAATGAAGTAAGAATGCCCCTTCGAAAACTTTCCAGCTTACTTTTCCCCCAGCGTTCCTCAAAACGCCGCCATGCTTGAAAGTGCTTCATTCCGCTGCCTTCTTCCAATACGAACGGCATAGGCAATACTTCGCAGTTTTCCTTGTAATTCGGCAGATAATCTTTGACGTTCTGAAAGTCGGAAGAACTTTCAGGCTGCCACGCAATCACCTTTACCGGCAGGCTCTTATCTGCTCTCCCAATTATGTTAAGGAGGCCCGGCGTAATCCCGATATCCCCGATATTGTTCATGCTCCAACTATAAGTAATCAACAGGTGTTTTGAATTCATTTGTGGAAATTCCTTTTTTTATGTTTATCTTTAATTCATGCGGAACGGCGGATTACCAGTTCCGGTTTTTCCTTAGATTTCGCAATCGGCTTCTTATCTTTTGTTACTAATGAATGAAGCATTCTGACGGCAAGTTTCCCATGCGCGAAAAGTGGCATTTTTATCGAAGAAATAAAAGAATCTTTCACGCTATCGTTACATCCGAGTACGGCTATGTCCCCGGGAACTTTCAGCTTCCTGTCATGTATTGCCCCTATTGCGCCCTTTGAAAGAAGATCATCGACCGTGAATATGGCCGTCGGCGGAGCCTGCATTTTCAGCATTTCAATGGCAATCCTGTAACCGTCCTCTTCCGTATAATTGCTCGTTCTAATTGGACATGATGAATCGTCCAGCCCGTGTTTTGAAAAAAGCTCACGGCATCTTCTTATAAAAATATCATTCCCGAGAATTATCTCATCCGAGGTGTTTTCATAACCGCTGATAACGCCTATTCTTTTATGTCCTTTTCCTGTGAGATATTCGATGCCTATCTCGGCCGCTTCTTTAAAATCGGCAGGAAGAATCATATTTACATTGAGGCCGGTATATTTATGAAATGTAACAAAGGACATGTTATTCTCACGCAAGAACTGTATATCATCCTTTTTTATAGGAGAAACTACTATAAACCCGCTTATATTCTTCATGAAGACCAGATCCCCCAGCGGTTTCAATTCTTTGGAATCTTTGGAGAAACGCATTCCGATGGCCTGCAGATTGAAATGATATCCCAGATTATCGCATGCAGCTTCTATCCCTTTCAAGATAAGGGAAAATGACGGTCTTGTAACGAACTCTATATCTGAAAACAATACGCAAATTGTGCCTCTGATATCATTTTCTTCTCTTGTCTCCAGCGTTCTCAAAAAGGATCCTCGCCCTTGACGACGGAAAATTATCCCGTCCTTTTCAAGTTCGAGAAGCGCACGCCGGACCGTCCTTATTGATACATCCGTACTTTTACAGAACTCATTTTCAGACGGGATTCTGTCTCCTGCCTTATAGCGGCTTTTTCTCAGTATCTCCAGTATATCTTTTTTGTACTGAACAAAATAAGGCTCTTTTTTCTCTTCCGATATCATATCAAGCTCCGGCTAGTAAGGCCTGTGCCTACTTTATACACTTCTAACGCTTCTTACATATTATATTGCGTGAAAGAAGCTTTGTCAATAGGAAATTCAGTTTCCTGCAAAATCACTGTTCCGTCGCAAGAAATTCAAGTCCAACTCATTTTCCTGAAAGAATTATCTCCAGTTAGCCTGCTCGGCTATTGACAAATCCAACTTCAGCCCATATCTTTATGTGAGAAGTGTTAGAACCTAGGCTGTGAAAAATACCGCCCGAAGTTTAGATTAGTTGAAAATATATTTCAGCCAAGTCAATTTGAACACTTATTAGGAGAGACAAAAGTGAAAAAATATTCAGATCGACAGATGACGCTTATAGAATTGCTTGTTGTTTTATCTATCATAATACTGCTTGCTTCAATGCTTCTACCCGCGCTTAGAAAAGCAAAAGAATCGGCAAATGGAATTCTTTGCGTGAATAACCTTAAGCAAATCGGAGTGGCTCAGCTGCAATACGCGGATGAGAACGGCGGCTGGTCAACGCCAATGTGGAGCTGCTTTCCGGCAACTTCATCAGAAACCTCATCCGCTGAAAGGAATTCTTGGACAGAGATGCTTGCATTGGGCAATTTTATTCCCATGCCAAAGGTGGGAGCTATAACAACATTTTTATGTCCTTCTTTTGGAAGCCGGGTATGGTATCAACGTGCAAGAAGTTATGGTATGTGGATTAATGTCGAAAGACCTTTCAAAATATTGTCGGGAAATGTTATGTCATCGTCAGTCCCGGGATATACAGCGAAAAGCTATGGCTCGCCTTCGGGATTTTTCTACATAGGGGATTCCATCAGAACGGATTATTCCCCAGAACCTGTTCAGTGGTATAATTATGATCACGACTCAACGACAATACTGATTCATTCAAGACACCAGAGAAAGGCAAATATGCTTTTTGCCGATGGTCATATCAGCCCGCTTGCCGCGAACGATCTGAAAAATGCGACCCATATTTCACCATCGGGTTTTACATTTACGTATTGAACATGACCTCTTGGATTAAGGAAAAATGAAGATGCGTCAAAAATCATTGATGCCGAGACGAACGAGATAATTAAAGCCGACAAGGATAATATATGCTTAACGGTTAAGAGAAGGGATTATAAGATTCTGCGGGTCGAATAGAGCTTTATAGAAAACGGAAAGGGAAAAATTAAAATGCTTGGAGAAAAATTAATTGCCGCTGTTGTTGTCCTACTGGTATTCGCAGGATGCCATACTGAAAAAATGGAGCCCGTTCAGAAAAACATTGTGAAAAATATTCCTCTTGAATATCCGGATGTGCTGAGTCTTCACGTCGGAATAGGCCGTTACATAAACTACTACAACCGCGAACGCCCGCACCAGTCTCTGGGATACGTGCCGCCAGCAGTCAAATATCTGGGGATTCAGCCTGCGGCTGTTTCGCCTATGGGCGACTTTAACGGGGAAGTCGCGCTTGTCTCCTCCAGAGATTCCTGGGGCGCGCGACTTCAGGGAACCGCGCTGACGCGCGGAAATCAAAAAAAGGAGAAGATTTCACACTTCAAAATTTGTTAACGGCTGTCCTTGACATGGGGGCCACTTTACACATGCTTCATATTCAGATTGCAGAAACATGCGTTTTATGAGCGGCGCAAGGATAGGAAAAACTTCTTCGATAATCTTTATGCTCTTGATTGACAGTTCTTTATTCCCTTAGTTTGACGCATATGCGCTGAAGCCGGAGGTAATTGACTATTTCAAGAGTGTGGGAGTCATCCAGACAGGATATGCCAGTTTGTCCGTACTACCATCCGTATAAACAATCAGTTTTAAACGGGAGACATCATTTATATTCAAGTCCAGATGAATAGCTTCGCTTCCTGGAGTCATGACTTCACTGCTATAAATATTCCGGTCATCGCCCGAAACCTCAAAATGACATTTTGCCTGAGGTTCAATTCCGGCGCATAGACCGATTGACGCCTGAAAGCGCCGGTAAATATTCGGCGGCAAACGGAACTCCATCCATGACCAGAACGGGCGATTTCCGTTCGGCAATGCGTAGGGTACCGCGCATATTCCGTCCACCTTTTTTGTCCTGCCCGCCAGACGCAATGACAACGGCAATGGCTGTTCTGCTGCAGACGGCGTAAAATATCCGGAAAACGGTCT
This sequence comes from Lentisphaerae bacterium GWF2_45_14, assembly GCA_001804785.1. Classification (GTDB taxonomy): domain Bacteria; phylum Verrucomicrobiota; class Lentisphaeria; order Victivallales; family GWF2-45-14; genus GWF2-45-14. The sequence continues at coordinate 3,475 of MHBG01000075.1, read as the reverse complement.
TGTCCCGTAAAGGCCTTCCACGTCATACGAGTCTGGATTAAGCTCCAGCAGACTGCATTTTATGCAAGCCTCCATATCTTTTGTCCTAAATCTTTTTCCGGCGATGGCCTCGACCGTGTAAATAAAATCGGCCAGTATCTGTGCTGCTTTTTCCATCACAGGATTATAATGTTCTCTGGCTTTTTCGATTTTTCCGGCATAGAGATTCTCCAGCATTGGAATGATTGCAGCAACTGCAAGCGACCTTAATTCGGCAAACCGTCCTTTGAGTTTGAATTCCAATTCATCCGCTGAGCTTCCGGTCAATCTCGGCTTGTGTGATATTCTTTTTAGTGAGCTGCAGATGTTTTCAATCCGGGAATGAAGGTTGCATGTGCCGAGTTCCTGTGGTGGTGGGAGCAGGTCAAAAATCTCGCATTCATACCAATGAGCCGGCTGGGAAAAATCTCCGAGCAGATGTGAGAATACCCCGAGATATGCAGCCGCTTCCTTGTCATTTTTAGATTTTAGCAGGCTGATTATTTTTCTAATATAGAATCGAATGGGAGGCAAGTACTTGGCAAGCGACTGCCCTGCTGATTTGGGCCCGGGGCGATGTTTACCAGGAGTAAAATATTTCCGCCATGTGCCATCTTTTCCGGCGTACAGTGCGGCTGCATGATCGTCCGGGTACATGCAAGTTTCTTTTGTCGCGTTCAGCAGTGGTTTCCAGCGCTTGCCGACAACGGCGAATGCAAGTTCAGGCAATAGCAAATGGTCAATTCTGTTCATGATTATTTTACCTTTTTAATGGATTCATCACATCAATCATGGAGCTTCTGGTACCGATTATTATATTAGCATAATCGTAGTCCCTAAGAGATATTTTCAACTTCCTGCCGTCAAAACAAGGAAGAGGGCTTAGTTCTCCGGCAGATTCTCCATTTACAGCAATTAAGTCATCATCCGGCAGACCAAACTTTTCGGGATTGATTTCTATCTCAAGTTTTTGTTCTTCTGGAGTGAGGTTACTTATAACCAGCATTATTCTTTTACCGGGACGTACATAACTGCTCACTTTTACTTTTTCATTGTTACATTTTATTTCATCTCCACTTTCCCAGTAGCCTGTGAATTCTACATCTTTCTCTTGCAGACCAAATCTGTCGTGGCTGTTCCATGCTTCAAAAAAGGCCAAGTCATCTTCCTGCTGCCCACTCATTAAACTGTCATGAAGCAGAAGAATAGCCAAAAGCTCTCTTGTCCCTCGATAATAATTATAGGCAAACCATTCATTCGATGGATCCATATATTTCCGAAGAGAAAATGCTTCAGCGTCTGTTTCAGGCGTGATCTTTCCCTTGTCAGAACAATCCTTGTATATCTTTCCTTTCCCTTCTACAAAATGACCTACTTCACTGCACTGGGCAGGGACAAAGCCATACTGCCGCCCGGTAAAAACACTTCTCATCCAGTCGTTTGTAAGACTATCCGAATAATGACCGCTTCTGGCAATAAAGCGGCTTCCGCGAAACTGTTCACCGTCAAGAACTATATCCACGAAACCCGCGAAAGCCATATTTACATGCGAAGAGCAATGTCCCATCATCATCATTTCCGGTTTTTCTTTTTTTACTGCCGTATAAATCCTTTTCATGAGTTTCCTGGAATTTATTATAGGCATAGTTCCCTGAATTTTTCCCGTGTTATCCACCCATCCGCATCCGTGTTCCATGTGCTTGCAAAGTCCCGGACGGAAGATGTCGTAATAAAGACCATCAATATTGAGCCCGCCTTTGCCCATAATGACATTTGCGACCTGCCAGGTCCAGTAATCTCTGTAGAGTTTTGAATTCGGACACACTGTTGCCCATGCCGCGACAGATCCGTCCCTTCTCTCTCCGTCGGCGCTTCTTCCGGGGACTTGCTTCCACTCATCAAAATAGTAAGTGTATTCAGGAACAAGAGCATTGGGTTTTGTCCTGTATTTTGTTCCTCGTGCAAAAAGGTTAGTGTACGGCATATAGGTAATTCCGTTATTTTTCAGGAAATCAGCAATATAGCCCTGCTTCTCTTTTTCTGCTAAAGTCCTGTATTCCTTCCATGTCTTTAATTTGCTGTCAGGTCCCGGCGTTGATGAATACGAGAATGCCGGCCATCCACAGGACTGCTGAAAATAAATATTGGCGTTATACGGATTTTTCTTTTTATTCAGGGTGTTGATGCCATCGCAAAGAAATCTATTTTTTCTCCAGTCTTCCGGGCGCATTTTTACCGGGGTGGCTTCATACATGAATCTCAGGACAAGCGGCTTGCTTATTTCAGTAGGTTTATTTATGAAATTTATCCTTAGCACTGCAGCGTCCTGCTTTGGAATAAATTCTATTGCGCTATTTATATTACTAAGATTCCATCCCTTGTAATTTTCACACATCCAGTGAAGTCCGACATTATCGTTTCCGGCCCAGACGCAATGATCCGAAAATTTTACTGCGTGTTCCGGGGCAAATCCTTTGAATTTCAAGTCTGTACTGACGAGGAAAAGAGCAGCTTTTTTGTTCAATGGGATTTCCAGATAAAGCGAATCAAGGCTGACTTTTGATTCAGCATCCAGAGTTATGTCTGTTATTGCAAAACCATCATATTCTATGAGAGTTTCAATCTCAATATCAACTTTTCCCAGCTTGCCTTTTTGTTTCCTTTTTATAGCTCCTTCTTCCACAAGAGGAAAATGCGCTTCATCCCATTGCGGATGAAGTTCATTATTTCCTGATTTAGCGTTCAGAGTAATTGGTCTTGCAAGAAGCTTTTCTTTCTGGGATATAATCTGGACAGGAAACGGGTATTTTCCGAATTCATAATTACGTCCCCAGCATGATATACTTCCATCCTCCAGTGACATCACCGTCCATGGAGCCGGAACAGCCTTGCCGAGACCTACTTTATTATTCCACCACGCCATCTGCCTTTTTATTGTAAAACAGGCGGCGTTGCTTGCAGAAACAAGTATCCCGTCTTTCCCGTATATCAATGCCTTCGCCACGTATTCCCCGTCAGGCAGATTACTTGTATTGATTTTAGCTACGCCTTCTCCTGAATCTTCTAGCTTGACCTCGCCCGTCAGCAGCGGAGTCTTTTTGTTCTTTTCAAAAATGGATACGTCTATACGCCCTATGATTTTAGCATCGGGCCCGGGAAAAACAGAAGCCTTGACAAAACCGAGAAAAGGAAAATTCGATACAGTTATTTCCGAAACATCCGCTTCGCCCTGCCGGGCGTAAGCAAGAGACCCTAGTTCGAATATTTTCTGAACTTGCGAAGGGAAGAGGCTTTTCCGCAGAATTGTAAATTCATCTATTTTAGTTTTCCACGGTTTTTCTAATTGCGGCAATGCCTGTTCGTCGCAGAGAATATCGAAGTATACAGGAGCCTGATAAGGTGGAAAACCCAGAGCAAAAATATCCCCGAGTTTTTTTATAGAAAGACCCGGATCTTT